>CAINDP010000045.1 GCA_903847405.1 uncultured Myxococcales bacterium
GCTACATCTCCGGCGAGAGTTTCCTACGGAAACCCATCGCCTCCGCCTCCGCGCGCGGGCGAGCCCCAGTGCGCCCGAGTCGGCTACATCTCCGGCGAGAGTTTCCTACGGAAACCCATCGCCTCCGCCTCCGCGCTCGGGCGAGCCCCAGTGCGCCCGGTGCTACTTCCCGGCCTTCGGGTACGCCTTGGCGAACGCCTTGCGCCACCCGTCGGACACCTTCTTCATCGCCTTGTACTGGGCGGGCGAGCCCTTTTCCTCGGCCTCGAAATAGTCGCCGGACCAGAACTGCCAGGCCCCGGCGAACGCCGTCGCCAGGTCGCCCGCGGCCTTCACGACCGCCGGATCCACCGACAGTTGCGGCGTGCCCAGGGTGGTCGCGGCCCGGGTCCCGATCGTGCTGGTGGTCATCAGGCTGTACCGCCAGATCGGCGCGTTTTCCTTCCGCGGCGCCGAAATCCACGACGTGAAGTCCTGGGGCAGCCGAGCCACCGCGTCCAGCGTCCACGTCCTGCGGGCATCCGAGGCCAGGGAGCCGGTCCCCTGGAGGTCGGCGTCGGTCAGCTTCAGCACACCCTCCAGGCCCGGCGCCAGGCCGGCCACGTCGGCACGCAGGGCGTCACGCAGTTCCGTCAGCATCTTCTTGTAGGGGATCTTGTCGCGAACGCCCACCTTCTTGCACCGGAACGCCAGGAACATGTAGCGATCGGTGACCAGAGCCGCCGTCCGCAGGTACTGGTCCAGCACGGGATGCCGGAACCCCGCCGGCTGGTACAGGGCCTCGTACAGACGCAGCAGCGGGTCGCACTTCTCCTCCATCGACGGGATGTCGATGGCCAGTTCCCACTTGTCGATCTTGTTCGGGTCCACCTTGGCGAACCAGCCCTTGTCGCAGGCGGTCGCCAGCGTGGTGAACTCGGCCAACTGCTTGCGCAGCGTGTCGAACTCCGACGGCGGCGGGGGCGGGGGCTTCGGCGCCTCCACGGGCTTCTTGGCGGCAGCCTCGGCCGCGGCCTTCTTCGCCGCGACTTCCTTCGACGGACCGCACCCGGCGGCCAGGGCGAACACGGACAGCAGGATCAGGATGGGAATGCGGCGCATGGTCGTTCCTCCCGCTGGGTTCACTTCCCGCACACCTGGACTTCCAGGCGCGGCTGCTGGTCCTTGACGAAGGAGCAGTTCGGGTCGCCGCACTCCAGGAACAGCGGTTCCAGGACCGCCGTGAACGCGCTGATCGGAGCGCCCTCGGCCGCCAGGATCAGGCCGGTGCCCGTCTTGAGGTGGGCGACCGCTTCCTTGACGCTGACGGTCTTGAGGCCCGTGACCTTGCCGCCCGCGAAGGTGCCGGCCTTCAGGCCGTCCACGCCGACCCACACGGTGGGTCCGACGGAACCGGGCAGGTCGACGGCGTCCGGCACCTGGCCCAGCGGACGGCACTTCTGGGCGCCCAGGCCCTCGACGTCCACCTTGCGGGGCGCGATCGGCACCTCGCGGAAGGTCAGTTTGCCGAAGGTCGTGCGGCGGTTCATGTTGTCCAGGCGACGGCGGCCGCCGAAGGCGACGTAGCGCGGCGGCTGCTTCTTGAAGATTTCCACCAGGGCAGCCGGGATCGACATCGCGGCGTCCTTGTCCGCGGACACCAGCAGCGTTTCCAGGTTCTCGGGGCCGCGCTCCTTTTCCATGTCGGGCATGCGGGACGCCACGGCCTTCCCGAAGACCGCCCACTCCTTCGCGGGCAGGGTCCAGCCCTTGTCGAAGGACAGGTAGTCGCGCTCCTCCCACAGCAGGCCCTTCTTCGTCACGGTCACGATGCTGTCCCCGACATAGGGGGACTTCGCGATCGAATCCACCATGATCGGGTCCTCGGAGTAGGTCGGGATCTTCGTCAGGCGCGTGGCCACGTCGGTCAGCAGCGAGGCGAAGACCTTGTTCACCTTGGCATCGGGGTGGGCCGTCAGGTACTCGCCCACCATGCGCTTGACCTCGGTCAGGTAGGGGCGCTCCAGGGCGAAGTGGACCGACTCGAAGGGCACGGTCTTGCAGAAGTCGCCCATCCGGTTCGCGCACAGGCGGGCCAGGTACTCGGACACGGCCTCGCCCTTTTCGCGCGGGAAGCCGAACGCCACCTGCCAGTGCCGGAAGAAGTAGACCGCCCGATCGTCGCCGTCCATGTCCTGGGCGCCGTAGAAGGCCTCCAGGTGGACGAAGGCGTGGTCGAAGTCGGCCAGCAGGTTCGCGACCGGGTCGTCGCAGGTCTTCTTCAACTTGTCGTAGGCCGCCATGTAGTCCTTGAAGTCGACTTCCTTCTTCCAGAACTTTTCCATCGTGTCGAAGAAGTCGGGGATGGCCTCGAAGTCCTTTTCCACCACGGTGCCCTTGGCGGGGACCACGGCGGCGGTCAGGGGGCGGCGCCAGTCGTACTTGAAGGTGTCCAGACGCCAGCGGACCAGCGGGCTTTTGGACTTTTCGAACTTGCGCACGTCCTCGGGGATCGTGCGGGCCATGTCCTCGACCCAGCCGTTCAGGACCTTGTCCACCTCGGCGGTGATCGCGACCTTCTGTGCCGCGAATGCAGCCTTCTGCTTTTCCGCCATGTTGCCCTTGCTGCCGCAGGCCGATGCGGCCGCGAGGACCACGGCGAGAGCGATTCCGAGGATTCCCTTGGTCGAGCGCATGTCTCCCCCTTCGTTGACGCCTCCCGTGTTCGGACCACGACGGTCCGCCCGGGGGCGCCCGGTGGCCGATGATAGTGCGGGTCGGGGGGCGGGGGAAGGGGCTGACTGCCCCCCGGTTCACAAGTCCGAATGGAACGATTCCTCGTTGCCGTCGATGGATCGGCGAACTCGGTTGGCCCGAGCGTCCCATCTTGGCGGAGGTTGCGTCCTACCATGAAGACACTTCGAATCTATGTGGACACGTCGGTCCTGGGCGGATGCTTCGACCGGGAGTTCGCGCCGTGGTCAAGGAGTCTCGTCGAGGACTTCCGTCAGGCCCGATTCAAGCCGGTATTCTCGGACGTCACGGTCGCCGAGGTCCAGCGGGCACCCGAACCTGTCCGGAACCTCCTTGCCGAATTGGGGCCGTTGGGCGAAACCATCGCGATCTCGCCCGAAGCCGACGAACTGGTCCGCGCCTATGAAGATCGCCGCATCCTGGGTCCACGCTGGAGAAATGACATGCTCCACATCGCCCTGGCCACGATAGCGGAGGTGGACGTCCTGGTCAGTTGGAACTTCAAGCATATCGTGCGGCTGGACCGGATCCGGCTGTTCAACGCGGTCCACCTGGAGACAGGCTACAAGCCAATCGCGATATACTCGCCTCGTGAGGTGACGACCCATGGCGAGGACGCAACCGATCCATGCGATTGAGTTGGTTCGCGAGATCCGGGACCAGTTGGCCCGCGAAACGGAAGGCATGTCGGCGGAGCAACTGGTTGCGTTCTACCGGGATGCGGGCAGGGCATCCACGCCCCCGGCCCTGAAGTCGGCGACGCCCCGGAAGGGGAAGGCCTCCGCCCCGAAGCAGCACGCCGGAAAGACCCCCGGGAAACCCGGCTGACGCCCACGATTCGCCGTCAGGCCTCAATCCCTGCACATCTTGTCGCCCTTGGGGCAACGGAACCGGACGTGGAGGTGGGTGAGGTGCTCGGTGTCGCCCTGGATCACGCTGCCGCCGAAGAACTTCAGGTAGCGGGATTTCAGGGCCGGCCGCTTCACCACGAACGCCTTCAACGCGTTCACGACCGGCCAGGACATGAAGATGAACTTGGTTTCCCGGTTGTCCAGCAGGCACTGGACCAGGGACCACTGCCGGGGCACGTCCAGGTTCGTCGACGTGGCCTCCCGGTCGAAGTAGCCCTTGGACTGGGGGGGCTTCGTGATGAACCCGAGGTCCACGTCCCGGCCCGACTGGTGGGAGGCGTGGTTGCCCACGTGGCCGCCGTCCCTGGAACTGATGTCCCCGATGTTCACGGGCGGGCCTTTCGGCTGGTTGCTGCGATAGCGGGCCGTGCACTGCCGGATGTGCCGGACGGTCGCCGGCGTGCCGAAGGTGTTCAGGCGCCCCGGGGCCAGGACGAAGCCGACGCCCTTCCGATCGCCGTCGTGGTCCAGGTTCACGCCGCCGCGCAGGTTTCCGCCGTTGCAGGACCCGACGGACCCCGGCGTGAAGACCGGCGCGCAATACCGAAGGTTCTGGCCCTTGCGGACCGCGTCGGACGACAGGCGGTTCCAGCGACGCAGCGCCTCGACCTTCGCCTGGATCCGGTCGGCGACCGCGGCCAGGGTTTCCCCTTTCAGGACGTTCGTCTGCCGGGCCTTGGTGCCCTTGGGGCATGCCCGTGGCTGCGCGGCGCCCGCGGTCGATGCCGCCAGCGCCGTCGCCACCAGCAGGGCCAGCGCTGCCGTTCCGTGTGCCGTCATCGACCGATTGCCTCGTCCGCCTTCAGGCCGCTCCCTCCGAGCGCGCAGGCAGGCTGAACCCGCTGCCACCCCGGGTTGTTCCCGGTTGCCCCCGCGCCGTCGGGCAGGACCGTCACCGACCGGGCGCAGGCTGCGTGCTGCCGTCCGGGTCCTCCAGCAGCACGTGGACCCTCAGGGTCATGCCCGGCGCGACCTTGATCTTGAACTGGCGGCTGCGGCCCGACTCGCCCGTCACGACGACGCTGTGCTCGCCTTCGACGACCTCCAGCGCATCCACGGGCAGCCGAACCTGGTCCCATCCGTCGATCGTCGCCGTCGCCGCCTCGGACGAGGTTGCCGTCACCCATCCCAGCCGGTCCGACGGGTAGTACAGGTCCCGCATGGGCAGGGGCTCCAGCAGGGCGCGCACCTCGGCCGTCACGGCCGTGATCACGGCCAGGGCGCAAGGCGCCTCCCGCAGGGCCGACTGCGTCAGGTGGTACCGGGTCATGCGGCGGCCCCAGGCCGACCAGATTTCATAGCGCGCCTGGTCCGAAGGCGCCGCGTGGTCGCGGGCACGCCCTGGCGTGGCCACGGTCGGGCCGGGGCACGTCCAGGCCCCCGCGTCCTTCAGTGTCGCCAGGATCCGGCGGGCGCCGGCCCCTTCCAGCAGCTTGACGCGCTCGCGCTGGCCGGTCGCGCACAGGTTTTCCTTGACCAGGCTGACGACGGCCGTGGCGCCGCGAACCGTGACGTCCCAGGCGACCGAGGTGAAGGGGGACACCCCGCCGTCAAGCGTGATGCGGATGAACGTGCCTTCGGGAATCGTGGCGGGATCGGCCGGGGCGTGGAACGACTCGGCCCCGTCGCCGGCGTCGCCCGTTTCCGCCGCCACCGCCGCGCCGGCAGTGGCCTTCGTCGCGGCCGCGCCCGCGGGGGAGGCCGACGCCGACGAACAGGCCAGGCCCGCGAGGCCCAGCCCGACGACCAGCGCCAGCGATCGTGGAGTCATCCGGCAGGTCCCCGTTCCGCGTGCTAGAATCCGCACGATGCGCCTCGCAGCCTGCATCGCGGCCGCCCTGGTGGCCGCAACGCCCGGTACTCTAGCACGCGCGGCACCGCCTCGCGAATGCGCCGCCGTGCCGCGCCCGTCGGCCGACGACCTGCGCCCGTGGACGAAGGCGGGCCCCTACGCGCCGGGGCTGAAGTCCTTCGCTGCGGGCCGGGAAGCGGTTGCCGCGGTGGCCCTGCGGACCGCCTGGGGCAAGGTCCGTGCGGACCTGGCGACAGCGTTCGCAACGGACCAGTGCCGCGAGGGGGCGATCAAGTCCACTCTGGCTCGCCGGGTCTTCGCTGCACCGCCCCTGGCGGTACCGGGCGAGGACCGCTTCCTGCCCCCGCGCCCCATCGCCCTGGTCGTTGCCCTGGGCCTGTGCGCGGAAGGCGATCTGGACGCAACGGCCGCGTGGCTGGTGGACACCACCGCCGCGGACGACGCGACGACCCGCGGCCCCGCCGCCATGCTCTGGGCGGCCTCGGGACGCGTCGACGCAGCCCGGGCGCTGATCCCGCCGAACGGGAACGGCCCGGCGTGGGACGACGCCCGGAAGGCCGTCCAGGCGGCGTCCCGGCCCCAAGGAACGACGACGCAGGAGGGTTCCCGGTGAAGGCCTACGTGAAGCCCTACATCCCCGGTCCCGACGAACACCAGCGGTTCGCGGACCAGAGCGAGTCCCTCCACCTGATCTGGCGCTGCCCGGACTGCGTGCACGTCGTGGCTTCCACCACCGCGTGCAGCCTGGAGTTCCGCACACGGCTCCTGATGCAGGCGACCAGCTTCGTCGACGACAAGGGGAACTTCACCTTCTGCAAGTACTTCGAATCGGCATGACGGCCGAGTGAGGCGGGACGTGACCAACTCCACCCAGAAGCGCGTGCTGGTCCCCGGCGCGGGCGGCCCCGGCGCCGTGAACCTGACCCGGAGCCTCCTGGCCGCGCCCGAACCGATCTTCACCGTCGGGTGCGACGCCAGCCCCTTCTACGTGCACCTGGCCCTGACCCACGAAAAGGCCCGGATCCCCCGCAGCAGCGACGAGGACGGGTACATGGACGCGGTGTGCGGGCTGATCCGGACGCACCGCCTGAACGCGGTGTTCCCGAACAGCAGCCTGGAAATGATGGTCCTGACCCGGAACCGCGAACGTCTGGACGCCCTGGGCGCCCGCCTGTTCGTGCCGTCGCTGGAAACCCAGGCTGTCGCGGCCAGCAAGTGGGAAACGTGGAAGTGCTGGCAGGCCGTCGGCATCCCGATCCCCCAGACCGTGACGATCGATTCGGAAGACGACGTGGCGCGGGCGTTCGACACGATCCCCACGCGGCCGATCTGGTTCCGGGGCGCGGGCATCCCGGGCCGCGGCATCGGCGGCGCCGCCCTCCCCTGCCGGACGCCGCTGGAGGCCAGGGGCTGGATCGCGTTCCACGACGGCTACGGCAACTTCATCGCCTCCGAGTTCCTGCCCGGCGAAAACCTGACGTGGCTGGGCCTGTTCCGGCACGGCCGCCTGGTCACCAGCCAGGGCCGCCAGCGGGACGCGTACGTGATCCCGCACGTCAGCCCCTCGGGCATCACGGGCGCGCCCGCCATCTGCCACACGGTCCATCGGGACGACCTGAACGGCCTGGGCCTCCGGTGCGTCCTGGCGGTGGATCCGGCCTTCGACGGGGTGGCGTTCGTGGACTTCAAGGCGGCCGCCGACGGCACGCTGCGGCCCACCGAGGTCAACGCCGGACGCCTGGGCACCACGCACCACTTCTACACGGCGGCCGGGGCGAATTTCCCGTGGTGGATGCTGCGGATCGCCTTCGGCGAAGACCTGCCGGACCTGCCCGTGTCCGACGTCCTTCCGGCCGATCTGTACTGGATTCGCACGCTGGATGCGGGCCCCGTGCTGATCCGCAAGGCGGACCTGGGGCTGTAGCCGGGCCGGCTCCCGGAGCCGCGGCCCCCGTCCCTACTCCTGGCTTTCCCCTTCCCCGGCAGGCGGTGCGACCGAGGGCGCGGTCCCTTCGCCGGTCGGGCCCGGAGCCTCTTCGCCACCCTCGGGCACCATCCCCCGGATGCGGGCCCGCCCGATGACGGTCGGCGTCAGCGCCGAACTGCGGATGTTGGCGGCCGGGTTCACGATGGCGCCCGACATGCCGCTGCCGGCCGCGGCCTCCGGCGCAGGCGGCGGGGGCGGCGGAGGCTCCTGCCGGGGAGGCGGCGACGACGTCACCGGCGTCAGGGTCGCAGGGATCGCGGCCGGCGTGGGGGGGGGCGTCGGGGCCCGGGGCGCAACCGCCGGGGCCTTCGACGCGGCATCCTTCGCCTCGCCCTTGTCCTCGGCCTTCGCCGGCGCCTTGAAGTCGCCCCCGCGGATCGTGGGCCGCTTGGGCAGGCAGGTCGGCCGATCGACGGACCCGCTGCACACCACGCCCCAATACGACCCCGACTGGGCCGCCCTCCACTTCGGGTCCAGGCTGAGCAGCGTCCGCAGGAACCGGTTCGGCGTGGACACCTCGCCCCCGCTCTTGACCGTCCGATCCAGGAACGTGTCGCTGAGGCTGAACGCCATCTCGACGGTCAACTGGCCTTCCTTGAACGGCTTCCCGGGCGTCAACCGGACCAGCGAATGGCCCTCGATCAGGGCCTTCACGTCCTGCCCGTCCAGCTCGGCCTTCTCGATGTGCAGCACCGTGGCGTCGCCGCCCGGCGCCTTGCGATCGGCCTTGAAGGCCGCAAGGTTCGAACGCTTGTCCAGGCTGACGTCCAGCGCCAGGGCACCCAGGTCCGCGTCGGTCAGCGTGACCGCCCCCTGGGCCGCGCTGCGCAGGGTCGGCTTCAGCGCCTTCAGGCCCTCGGCCTTCAGTTCCACCCGGGCCTTGCTGGCCGCCAGTCCGCCCTTCACGTCGTAGGTCGCCGACACCTTCAGCGACGTCAGTTTGCCCCCGAAACGCACCCCGAACAGCGGCAGGTCCGAGGGAAGGGGGAAGTCCTTCGCCCCCTCGACGTCCACCGTCACCTGCTCGGCCGTCTTCAGGACCGTCACCGGGCCCAGGCTGCCTTCCCCCGCGTAGGCGGTCACCGCGACCTTCAGCCCGCCAAAGGCCAGGCGGAACAGCCCGACCGACACGTCCAGCCGGTCCAGGGTCACGGAACGGGGATCCTCGGTCACCGACCCGTCCGGATTCGCCAGGCGATCCGGCGGCAGGTCCACCTTGACCCCGAACAGGCGCACGGTTCCCAGCCCCCGCACCGACAGGTCCTGGATGCGTACCGTCATCCCCCCCTGCGACATGCGGGCCTCCAGGAATCCCCGCAGGCGGGCCGTCGGGAAGGTCAGCACCAACGACACCGCGAACACCAGCAGCCCGAAAGCCGCGTATCCCGCGATGCGGGCGGCCTTCTGAACCACCGGCCGCCGGGTCCACTCGAACGTCATCGACCCCTCCTTCACCCCGCCGGGGCTACTCGATCACCGCAGCGGCCTCGCCGCCCCCTGCCGGAGCCTCGTCCGCCGCCCCCTGGAACTGGTAGGTGGCGACCGTGACAACCGCCCGGACGTGGGCCATGTCGTTGAACTTCCGGGACGCATCGATCTTCGTCACGAACAGCAGGTCCTTCCCCTGCTCGACCTGGTCCAGGAACGCCATCAGGTCGCCCTGGGGCACTTCCTTGAACTCCAGGCCCTGCTCGATCTGGAGGATGCCGGTCGCCGCCTCCTTGGACTTGGCCTTCGTGGTCTTCTTCTTGGCCTTGCCGACCTCGACGGGGGTGTCATTGGTCTTTCCCTCGAACGACACGATGTCCGCCATCGTGTCGCCCAGGGCGCCGGGCACCTCGCTGGACAGCGACTGCTTCTTGAGGATGTCGTTGACCATCGACCGGGCCGTGGACCGGTTGGCCCGGATGGCATCTTCCATCGCCTTGCGACGGTCGCTCAGTTCCTTGTACTTCGGGGCCACGGCCCTGGACTCGGCCAGCACGGCCCTGCCATGGTCGATGTCCTCCTGGATCGAGCCGAAGATCGCGGACATGGCCAGCACCACGCCCGCCACGATCGCCACGCCGATCACCGTCGCCAGGCCGGCGAACAGCCTGCGCTCCCGGGACGTCATCCGCCCCAGCATCGCTTCGAACGCATCCACCAGTTTCATCGCTGTCGCCCTCCCCGCCCGTCACTTCGCCGGCGCGGCCTCTTCCTTGTCGGTGTCCTTTCCCGTGGCCCCGGCGCCGGCTTCCTTGGCCTTCTTGGGCGCCACTTCCTTGGGATTGCAGTCCACGGCCATCCGCAGGGTGAACCGCTGCCATCCCTGGTGCCGCTGGAACTGGATGCGCTCGGTGCTTTCGGACACGACGTCGCTGATGCACGAGTCGGCGTTCAGCTTCGCCACGAACTGGTCCAGCGTCTCGATCGTTTCGGCCTCGCCGCGCACCGTGGCCTGCCTGGCCTCGATCCGCACGTTTTCCAGTTCCAGGGCCCAGGCTCCGTCGGCGGGGGCCGGGGGCGGGGTCCCGGCGATGTCGTCGCCGGCAACCGGAACGGGGGATACGCCCTTCGCGTGGCCCACGTCCATCATGACCTTCGCGATCCGGTGCAGCGTGCCGACGGCCGTCCACCGCGGGAAGACCTTCACGTCCTCCTCCGACACGGACTTCAGCGTCTTCAGCACCGTGTCGAAGTTGTCCTTTTCGGCGCCCAGGACCTCCTTCGAAAACACCTTCAGTTCCGCGATCCCCGCGTCGCGCTCGGCCTTCAGGCCCACGTAGCGCGCCACGCCCCGGGCCGCGCCCAGGACCAGGAACACCGCCAGGGCGATGGTGAAATACGTCGCCCGCTCGCGGATGATGCTGCGGTTTCCCTCGGTGGCAAAGGCGCCCGACCGCAGGTTCAGGCTGCCCGGCCCCCCGCCGCTGGCCGTGCCCAGGGCCAGCGCCAGGGCCTTGACCATCGAGGGCGAAAGACCCGGGCACGTGGCGGCCCCCGGGATCGGCAGGCGCGCCGGATCCAGGACGTCGCAGGGCAGGCCCAGGGCCTCCCCCAGGGGACCCGCCACCACGAAGGCGTCGGGACCCGCCACCAGCGCACGGACCACCGACGCGCCCCCCTCGGCCGCCGACGCCACGCTCAGCACGACTTCGCGCAGGAACGATGTCGCCACGTCGCCGCCCTGGGTCACCGGCTCGCCCAGGCGCACGGCGCGCGTCAGGATCGACTGCTGCCCGCGGGCCACGACGATCTCGACTTCGTCGTCCTCGGCCCACACCAGCATCTGGACTTCGGCGGACCCGTCGGCGGCCGTCGACGCCGTGAAGGGCAGCAGGCTCTGCAGGCACGGCCCCTCGACGCCCACGTGGGCCGGCTCCAGGCCGTCCGCCCGGGCGCCGTCCAGGAACTGGCGGAACTCGGCGACCGGCACCGCCACGGCCAGGACGTCGGTCCCCTGGGAGCCCACGACCGGCAACTTCTCGTATGCGCAGTGGATTTCGTCCGGCGCCACGGGCACCAGCCCGATCATCTGGAACGGCAGGGCGGCTTCCACCTGGGAGGCCTTCTTGAACGGCAGGGACATGCGGCGCACGAACGCCCGATCGCCGGGGTAGGCCAGCGCGACCGTGTCCGTGGGGGCCGGCGGCGGCATCACCGCACGCAGGACCAGGTCCCACGTCCGCTCGGGGGCCTGGGGCGCCGCCGCCGGCACGTCCGGGGATTCCTCGTCGCCATCCCAGGTGGGCGCGACCGCGGCGGGTCGCCGGGGCGCCTCCACCGCCAGCTTCAACTCGAAGCGCCGCAGGCGGGTTTCGATCACGGCCACACGGACCGCCTCGTTCCCCACCGCGATTCCCAGGACCCGGTGCCCCATGATCACCTCGTCATTGCGCGGCTGCCTGCGCCTGCAACTGCTTCTGCTGCTCCACGTACGGCGTCGCGTCGAAACCGGTCTCGCGCCAGTGCAGCCAGTTCGTCGAGCCCTGGTCGATCACCGCGGTGATTTCCCAGCCCGACGTCCCCACCCACCCGCGCGACGTCACCCGAAGGACCTTGCTCTTCGTGCCCACCAGCGGCCGCAGCGTGTTCTGGTTCACCGTCAGCATGGTCGAGAACGGGGCCGGCAGCCGCTGGAAGAACGTCAGGAATTCGTTCTCGTTCGCGAAGGGCGGCAGGAAGATTTCCTTCTTGATCTGGCGGCACTGCTGCATCAGGCCCAGGGCCCGATCCATCAGCGCGTCCGGGTAGTTCAGGGTCGGCCCACAGGCCGCGCTGCGGTCCCCCTGGATGTTGTCGCACAGGATCGCCCGCAGGACGCGGATGTCCGCCTCGTTCACGTTCAGCTTGTCGGTCTGGTACACGGTCAACTGGTCGCCGATCTGGCAGAACAGGTCGTCGGTCATGCCCTCGACCAGCCGCAACTCCTCGGTGCTGTCCATCTTGGCGTTGCGCGCCCGATAGCCGTGCCGCGAGTAGTCCAGGTTTTCGCCGGCCCCGCCCGCGGCCACGAAGTTGCCGTTGCTGTCGATGTCGGACCGCTCGTCGTCCGGATCCACCCAGTCCATGATGTTCAGGATGACCTCGGCGGCCTTCCGGTCCATGCCCGTCGCCGTGGCCTGGCTGTCCGGATCCACGCGGCCCGCCAGCAGCGGGTACAGGCGCGTGAACAGGTTCTTGCGCTCGGTGGCCGAAGTCCCGGTGTTGATGCTGACCCGCGCGTCCTCGGGCGACACTTCCAGCAGGAAGGAGCCGTCGGTCACGCCCAGGCCCTCGGCGCCCTTCAGGTCGATCACGTCCACGCCCATGAAATTGAAGGACTGTTTCGCGAAGATTTCCGCGAACTTCGGGGCGTACTGCCACAGGGACACGGTGCCCCGCCCCTGGCCGAAGGCCGCCACGGCCTGGTCCACCATCTTCTGGGACGTCACGACCAGGCGGGCGATCTCGATGCCCGAGCGTGCGTGGAAGTAGGCCTGCACCTGCTTTTCCAGGTTGTTCGCCGCCTGGATGCCCACGCGGGATCGGTAGGTGAACTCCGACGAGAACGCCGCCAGGATGGTGATCCCCGCCAGGACCACGATCAGGGCGATGCCCCGGGATTCACGCCACCGTCTTGCGATCCGTGACCGCACTCCGCACTCCCCTGGGCCTGCCTTCGGCGGCCTAGAAATTCAACGGGGCCCGCATATGGATCCGGGCCTGCGTCTCGAACGCGTATTCCAGCCCGTCGCTGTCCTCCAGGACCAGGCGCACGTATACCCGGTCCGGCAGCGTGAACTCCTCCAGCACCTTGTCCTGGCTGGCCTTGTACATGGCCGATCCGACGGGGGTCAGGACCTGCGAGTACTTGCCCGTCTCGCCGGCCTTGCCGTCCTTGACGGCCTGCTTCATCTCGGCCTGCCAGTCGCCCTTCCATTCCTCCTGCTTGCCGTCCCAGTACTGCAGGCGGAACTCCTTCACCCGGCTGACCAGCGTCTCCTTCGTGCCGCCCCGCTCGGGGTCCGTGTCGGGGATGTACTTCTCGCGCCGCTCGATCGTCCGTCCCTCGTCATCGCGCCCGATGCGGTACTCGACGATCGCCTGATCGGACTCCCGGGCACCCCGGCGGCGCCGCTCGTGGCCCAGGCTGCTGAACAGCAGCGAGTCCTCGGTGCCCATGAACAGGGTCTCGGAGGCCGGTTCGTCGCGGTTCACGTGGTTCGACAGGTACGCCATCGACACGTCCGTCACGATCTTCCGCAGGGCCACCCGCGCCGAGTGGTTCAGTTCCTCGATCCGTGCGATCTGCTCGCGCGTCTTGAACGTCAGCGCGATGGACTCGTACATCAGCAGCGACAGGATCCCCATCAGGCCCACCGCGACCAGGACCTCCAGCAGGGTGAAGCCGCGCGCCCTCGCCGCACGCCCCCTTCCGCTCATACCGGGACGAAACGTCACTTCGTCGTCCCCGTGGAGGTGGTTGTCTTGGTCGGGGTCGTGGTCTTCGTCGTACCCGTGGTGCCGGTCGTGCCCGTGGTCCCCGTGGCCCCGCCGCCCGGCGCCGTCGACTGGATGGCCTCCTGGACGTCCTTCTGGCGCTCGGTTTCGCGCATCTGCGCCAGTTCGGCCTCGGGCAGCGACACCACGAAGGTCTGCACCCGGAATTCCCGCTGGCCCCGGGGCCCGTCCCGCCAGTTCAGGCGGACCGTCAACTGGCGCGTGCGCTTGGCGACCTCGTCGATGATGCGCGGCATGAACGACATCAGGGCCGTCGCGCCCATCATCACCTGGCTGATGTTGATGTTGCACAGCAGCATCAACTCCGGGCCGGCCGGTCCGAACAGCGGCGCCAGGATCTGGAACTTCGACATGTCCAGGCCCGAGGACGCCACCGCCCCGACGGCCGCCCCCGCGCCGGCGGCGCCCGACGCCCCCATCAGCGCGCCCAGCCCGCCGACCCCGGCGTTCCCGACCTTGCCGCCGATCCCCGACGCCGCCGAACCGGCCTCGCCACCGGACCCGTCGGCCCC
>CAINDP010000046.1 GCA_903847405.1 uncultured Myxococcales bacterium
AATATACTGTGCATTCCGGGGGGGACCGTCAATCGGGGATAATACTTATCTTAGTCGAAGCAAGGCCCAAGCGGTCAGGTGAACACCGACAGCAGGAATGCGGCGGTTCCCAGGTTCCACAGGGCGTGGGCGATCATCGGCGCCCACAGGGAGCGCGTGCGGTCGTACAGGACGCCCAGGGCGAATCCCAGCGCCCACAGGGGCAGCAGGTTGGACAGGGACAGGTGCGCCAGGGCGAAGCAGAATCCTGAAATCATCGCGGCGCCGTAAGGCGTGAAGTGCCTGCGCAGGCGCCCGTGCAGGAAGCCCCGGAAGAACGTTTCCTCGAACAGGGGCGCCAGGATCGTGACCGAAACCAGCAGCAGGGCCACCGTTTCGGGCGTCGGGTCCAGGACCAGCATCAGCGTGACGGGATTGTCGAACGGGTTGCCCCCGATGCCCAGCAGCGTCGCCGCCATGATCGACGCGGACAGGACGGCCGGCACCAGCATGCACCAGCCGCCCACGCCCCAGGCCGCCCCGGTCAGGATGCCGGCCGGCCGAAGGGTCCGCAGGCCCAGCGTGTCCAGGGCCGCCTCGCCCGGGCGCGCGCCTCCGACATTCAGGATCAGCGCGATGCCGATGACGGCGTTCACCACGTAGATGCCCACGGCGGCGGCGGCGAAACCGCCGGGGAGGTCCAGGCCGGCGATCAGGTCGGGACCCAGGATGCCGAGGGTCAAAAACGACGCCGTGAAGTACACCAGGACCTTCGCCACGGGCAGCAGCGACTCGATCGTGGGCTTGGGCCGCAGGAACGTGGCCTCCTCGATCTGCAGGCGCCGCATCCGGAACCACAGGATCGTGCCGCCCACCAGGGCCGACACGAAGAGGATCACCTGCAGGGATGTCGTCGCCCGGACTTCCTCGGCGGCGGTCGACCACGCGCCCCGGGCCGCAGTCGCGTCGGCCGTCCGGCCCGCGTCCTGGGCCAGCGATGCGACGGCCATGTCGCCCAGCGGCGGCGGGAGGTCCGCGCCCCGCAGCGCGACGAGGTCGGCGTCGGTGGCCGCGTAGGCCGGATCGAAGGCCCATCGGACCAGGGCGCCGGCTGCGGGATCCGTCAGCGCCAGCGGGCCTGCGAGGGGCGCCACCAGGTGCCGGGCGCCGATTCCGGCGGCTGCCGCGGCGGTCCGCAGGCGGTCCCGCGGGGTCGCCAGGGGCTTGTGGGCCACCTGCTCCATCGCGGTGCGGACCAGGTCCGTGAGGTCCTGCCACTCGCCGCGCTTTCCGTCCTCCCCGGGGGGCGGCACGGTTCGGGCCAGCAGCACCAGCGGCCGCACCTCCAGGCTGTTCATGACCGGCACGGGCACCTCGGGGGCGCGCCCCGCCAGCACCGCGCCCACCGCGATCACGTACAGGATTGCCGCCACCAGGGAGCCGTGTTTCGCCCAGTCCATGGCCGGGATGATGGACGTGTCCGCGGAAACGCGCAAGAGAGGGCCGCGGTTCCCGCCCGCCGGGGCGTCCCAGGGGCGCCTGCGGATTGACAGATCCCCTCGTAACCGGTAGGTTTCCGCGCGTCCGCGAAGGTGAGGAACCCCCGTGAGCCTGAAGGTCTACAACACGTTCACACGCACCAAGGAACCCTTTGAAACGATCGATCCGGGCAAGGTCCGCATGTACGTGTGCGGCGTGACCGTGTACGACCGGTGCCACATCGGCCACGCCCGGGCCTACGTGGCGTTCGACGTCATCCAGCGGTACCTGCGCTGGCGCGGATACGACGTCACCTACGTCCGCAACTTCACGGACGTGGACGACAAGATCATCAAGCGTTCGAACGAGGCGGGCGTGCCGGTCAGCGAACTGACCGACAAGAACATCGTCGCGTTCCACGAGGACATGGAAGCCATCGGCGTCGCCCGGGCCGACATCGAGCCCCGGGTCACGGACCACATCCCGCAGATCGTCGCGATGGTCCAGACGATTCTTCAGCGCGGGCACGCCTACGAGGCCGGCGGCGACGTGTACTTCGACGTCACCTCGTTCCCGGGCTACCTGCAGTTGTCGGGGCGCAAGCTGGACGACATGCAGGCGGGCGCGGGGGAGCGGGCGGGCGCACCGGATGCGACGCCGGAGTCGCCCGCGGTGGTTCCGATCGACGCGACAGAACCCCTGAAGCGCCATCCGTTGGACTTCGCGCTGTGGAAGGCCGCCAAGCCCGGCGAGCCCGCCTGGGACAGCCCCTGGGGTCCGGGCCGGCCCGGCTGGCACATCGAGTGCTCGGCCATGTCCTCGCAGTACCTGGGCGAGGTCTTCGACCTCCACGGCGGCGGCATGGACCTCATCTTCCCGCACCACGAAAACGAGCGCGCCCAGTCCTGGGCGGCCACCGGGAAGGAATTCGTCCACACCTGGATGCACAACGGGTTCGTGAACGTGGACTCCGAGAAGATGTCCAAGTCCCTGGGCAACTTCTTCACCATCAAGGACGTCATCGCCCGGTTCCACCCGGAATCCTTGCGGTACTTCCTGCTGACGACGCACTACCGCAGCCCCATCAACTTCACCGACGGGGCCGTGGAGGACGCCGAGAACCGGGTCGAGTACCTGTACGAAACGGTCCAGGCCGCCCGGGCGCTGCTGGAACGCACGCCCTGCGACTCGAACCCCATCGAGACGGAAGCCGCGAAGGAACGCATGCAACTGGCGATGGACGACGACTTCAATTCGGCGGCGACCCTGGCCCTGGTGGCCGACGCGGGGCGGCGCCTGAACGACGCCCTCACGATGAAGGGCAAGGGCATCCAGAAGGCCGAGGCGGTCGCGACCGCGCTGGAGATGCTGGACGATCTGGGCGCGATCCTGGGCCTGTGCCAGCGGGATCCCGAGGAGGTCCTGGCCGGGATCCGGGAACGCAAACTGGCGCGCAACGGCCTGGATCGCGCGCTGATCGAGGGGCTGGTCGCCGACCGCATCGCGGCGCGGGTCGCGAAGGATTGGGCGAAGGCCGACGTGCTGCGGGCGGAACTGTCCGGCATGGGCGTGGTCCTGATGGACGGACCCGAGGGGACGCGGTGGAAGGTCGCTTGAAGACGGCGGCAATGCCTCGCCGAGGCGCCGCACGGGGACGCGTCGTCGAGGCGGCCCCGATTCCCGATTCCCTGGCCCGGCTGCGGGATGCGGCCCGGACAGGGACCTACTTCGAATGCCTGGGCCTGGCCCCGGACGCCACCACCACCGAGGTTCGCGAAGCCTACATGGTGGTCGTGCGGGATCTGGACGTCCTGCGGCCGACGCTGGCTGCCGACCCCCAGGTGGCCGCGGTGCTGGACGAGGCGGCCCGGGTGGCCGACGACGCGTTCGCGGTCCTGTCGGACCCGGACCTTCGCTTGAGATACCGGCGGGCGCTGCAGCCTGTTGAGGACTCGGGCGCACCGTTCCCGCCCGAGCACGTAGGCGGAGGCGTGGGATTGCGCACGCAATCTCATGCCGCAGCCGGAGTCGACTCGGGCGCATCCAAGAGGAGAATGTGATGGCGGTGTTGACGATCCGCTTGTGGCCGGACGAAGTGCTCCGGCGCAAGGCCGAACCCGTGGAATCGGTGGACGTCGATGTCTGCCGGGTGCTGAACGACATGGCCGAAACGATGTACCGCCAGAACGGCATCGGCCTGGCCGCGCCCCAGGTGGGGATTTCGCGCAGGTTGATCACGCTGGACGTGCCCTCCGAGGAGGAAGGCGAGCCCGGCTCCGGCCTGATCCTGGCCGTCAACCCGCGCATCACCGCCCGGGACGGCAAGACCGTGGTCACCGAAGGGTGCCTGTCGTTCCCGGGCCTGGAAATCGACATCACGCGGGCCGACCACGTCACCGTCGAGTACCTGGACGAAACGGGCGCGTCGCACACGCGTGCCTGCGAAGGCCTCCTGGCGGTCTGTTTCCAGCACGAAATCGACCACCTGGACGGCATGGTCTTCACCGATCGTGTCGGCCTCGTGCGCCGCCGCCTGGCCCTCCGCGACTACGAAAAGATGCGCCGCGACGACGCCTAGCCGCTCCAGAAATGGGGACAGACACCGATTTCGAAAATGGGGACAGACACCGATTTCTCGCCCCCCGACCCGCTTCCGCCGCCGCCCGGCCTCGCGCCGGTCGCGGCCGGGTTGCGCGACCCGCCCTCCCGCGGTACAACCGCGTCCGACCTGACCTGTGGCTGGAGGCTGGCGTGGACCCGACGTCCCTGCGCATCGTCTTCATGGGTTCCGCGTCCTTCGCCGTGCCGTCCCTGGCGGCGCTGGCGGATGCGGGCTTCGTGATCCCCCTCGTCGTGACCCGGGCCGACAAGCCCAGCGGCCGCGGCCTGGAACTGTCGGAAACGCCGGTGAAGCGCCTCGCGGTCGCACGGGGCCTGCCGATCCTTCAGCCCAAGACCCTGCGCACGGTCGAGGTCCAGGACCAGATCGCGGCCGCCCGGGCGGACCTGATCGTGGTCGCGGCCTACGGTCGCATCCTGCCGCCTGAAATCCTGGACCCGCCGCGGTTCGGGTGCATCAACGTCCACGGTTCGCTGTTGCCGCGTTGGCGGGGCGCCGCTCCGGTCCAGTGGTCGGTGATCCGGGGGGACCCCGAGACCGGGATCACCATCATGCGCATGGATCCGGGCCTGGACACGGGCCCGATCCTGTTGAAGGCCGCAACGCCCATCGCGCCGGACGACACGGCGGCGACCGTCTACGATCGCCTTGCCGCCATGGGCCCCGCCCTGTTGCTGGAGGCCCTCGCGGGCGTGACCGACGGCACGCTGCAGGCGGTCCCGCAGGACGCCACCCTGGCGACGCTGGCGCCGCCCCTGCAGAAGGAAACCGGTCGCATCGACTGGACCCGCAGTTCCCGGGAGATCATCGACCTGGTCCGGGGCGTCGAACCCTGGCCGGGCGCCTACACCTACGGCACGAAGGACGTGCGCCTGCGCGTGTTCCCGGTCGTGACAGCCGAACGGGACACTCCCGCGACCCCCCCGGGGACGGTCCTGCTGGTGGATGCCGACGGGGCCGTGGTGCGGACCGGCGACGGAGCCGTCCGGATTCGCGAGGTCCAGCCCGCGGGATCCCGCCGCATGACGGCACGGGAGGCCGCTGCGGGGCGGCGCCTGCAGGTGGGCGACGTCCTGGGCCAGGGACCCGAGGCCGCTGCCGTGGAGACCGCATGAGGAATGCGCTCCAGGGAACCACCCGCGTGATCGGGCGCCTTCTGGTGCCTGTCGCCGCGATCGCCGGCTGCGCCCGCGCTCCCGCGCCACCGGCCGTCGCGCCCGCACCTGTCCTGCAGGAATCGGACGGCCTGATCGGCACGCGTGCGTCCTACAGGGCCGTGGCCGATACCGTCGTCACCATCGCGCGTCCGGGCGGCGACGTCACGATTCGCGATCGCCGCACCCTGCGCCACGAGGCCTCGGGGGACTTCGACGCGGAAGTCACGCGCTCCCACCGGGGGTCCGAGGCGGGCGACACCGACGAATCGCAGCGGGCCATCCGCGTGGGCCGCGACTACTTCACGCGCGGTTCCGGCGGGCCCTTCGTCCGCTGGGAGGATGCCCGCGACGAACCCGACGGAGCCGCCGCTTCCGTCCTCCAGGGCACACGGGATCTGCTTGCGATTGCCGAGCGTTGCGGGCGCGTCGTCGAAACGGGCACGACCCGGATCTACGCCCTTGCGAACGCCGCGTGCGCGGTATCCTCCGGACCCGCCGGCGCGCCGTTCACCGCAGCCGTGACGCGCCTGGAAGGCGAGACGAAGCGCGATTCCGGCCGCCTGGCGGCCCTTCGCCTGGTGGTGACCCTGGACCTTGAGGCCGACGGGCGCCACGCCCCGGTGACCGTGGAACATTCGCTGACCCTGTCCGATACACCGCCTGGCGAGCCCGTGTCCGCGCCCGACACCGTGATCCCTGCGCGGCGCGATCGACCGGTCGTGATGGCCCGCTCCATATTGGGCGGGCTGGTGGATGCCTGGGGGCCCGGCGCCCCGGAAGTGCTCCGGAAATCGCCGTCGCCCAGGCCTGAACCGTAGAAATGGCGGGGCCATCGCCCTGCCCGAAAGGAGGAACCATGTGGGCCGAGGACATCGATGACATCACCGTGGAGTACGAAGAGGACGGCGTAATGGTCGTCAAGCAGGAGCAGAAGGAGATCATCGCGCGAGGCACCTGGCCGGTCCTGGCCTTCGTGTACCGCGAGTGGAATCCCACCGCGAACGACTACGGGCCGCCCAAGTTCACGCTGCGGAAGTTCCGCAAGCAGAGCGGTACGTACCGGATGGAGAGCAAGCTCAACATCGGCAACACCGTGCAGGCACGCGCGATTTCCGAGGTCCTGAAGCGTTGGACCGACGAGCTGGGTGTCACGGAAGAGGTTGAGGTTCCGAAGGTTTCTGCCCCCCGTAAGAAAAAGAGTTGACAGGTTGGCGAACGACCTCTAGGATTCGCCTCCGCTTCCCGATGGGACCGCGAAAGCGGCACCGGACGGGGCATTTGAAAACGTGAAGGTCGAACGGACGGGCGACGATAAAAAGGAGCCCGTCCCGATTCCCCGGCAAAACGGGGGTCGAAAAAAAACCCTTGACAGGGTGAACGACCCGACCTAACATTTGCCCCCGCTTCGACGAGAAGCTCTTTCGAGAGCGGCTCGGACGGGAAGCGAAGGTGGCCGCCGACGATGAAAAGAAGGCGCTACCGAACAAGGCAGTTGGCCATGATGGTTGATTTGACCTTGACAGGCGGGCGAGACCAGCGTTACAGTTGGAATTCGCCGGTCGGAAGTGACCTCGCTCCTTGAAAACTGGATAGTAGAAATCAAGTGAAACCCCGTTTTGATTTTTTGTCGAAACGGCGGCGGGCTTCGGCCCAAAGCCTTTCACAAAATATACTGGAGAGTTTGATCCTGGCTCAGGACGAACGCTGGCGGCGTGCTTAACACATGCAAGTCGAACGCGAACGGCGGGGGCAACCCTTCCTAGTAGAGTGGCGCACGGGTGAGTAACACGTGGGTAATCAACCATCGGGTGGGGGATAACAGTTCGAAAGAGCTGCTAATCCCGCATAAGACCACGGGGGCTTCGGCTCCTGCGGCCAAAGGCGCAAGTCGCCTGATGACGAGCCCGCGGCCCATCAGCTAGTTGGTGAGGTAACGGCCCACCAAGGCTTAGACGGGTAGCTGGTCTGAGAGGACGACCAGCCACACTGGGACTGACACACGGCCCAGACTCCTACGGGAGGC
>CAINDP010000047.1 GCA_903847405.1 uncultured Myxococcales bacterium
CTTGACGTCGTCGTCCTTGGCCGACAGCAGGAGGTCCTTTTCACGCAGCATGTCGCTGCGGATCCGGTCTTCCTTGTCCGAACGGACCAGGACGCTGGGGAAGCCCTGGGCGGCCATGACCTTGCGGACCTCGACGGCCACAGCGTCCAGCGGCCACTCGTCCGGGAGTGTCACGTAGAAACGGTCGCCGGACTCGGCCGGGGTGTCCGTCGCGGTGCCCGCGCCGAAGTGCCTTTCCACCGCCTTGGCGACTTCCAGCTTCTTCAGGGGGGTCAGGAGGCTCGGCAGTTCCGTGAAGATCTGGTACTTCACGGTTTCGGCCGAACTGCCTGCGCCGACGTCGAAGTCCTGGACCTCGACCTGCGTTCCCTTCTGGCCGGTCTGCTGCTCGACCAGCGCGTCAACGGTGGACTTGATGTCCTTGCGATCGACCTTCGCGCTGGCCTTGAAGGACGCGATGACCTTCGTGCCGCCCTTGAAGTCGATGCCGCTGTCGAAACCGAACACCAGCGCCGCGATGATGCTGAGGACCGCGAGCGATACCGAGAAGGGCACCCAGAAACGGGAGGCCTTCATGAAATCGTAATGGGAACCAGGCTTGAACCACTCCATCGTTGCCTCCGGCCGGTCAGATGCCGACGCTCAACCGCTCGGGACGGAACCGCTCTACATACATGTCGAAGATCATGTGCGTCACGAAGACCTGGGTCAGGAACGTGACAACGATACCGATCAGCAGGGTGACGGCGAAGCCGTACACTGGGCCGGTCGCGTAGTTCAGCAGGATGACGCCGGCGATGGCCGTGGTCAGGTTGGAGTCGAAGATGGCACTGAAGGCTCGCGTGTACCCGGCGTCGACGGCGGCGCGGGTGCCCTTGCCGGCGCGAAGTTCCTCGCGGATGCGTTCGTTGATCAGGACGTTCGCGTCAACGGCCATCGCGACGGTCAGCACGATACCGGCCATTCCGGGCATGGTCAGCGCCGCGTTGAAGCCGATCAGGATGGCGAGCGTGAACAGCAGGTTCAGCATCAGCGCGATGTCGGTGATCAGTCCGGCCTTCGCGTAGTAGACGGCCATGAAGATCAGGATCACCAGCATGGACACGGCCAACGCGATCATGCCGGCGTCGATCGTGTCCTGGCCCAGGCTGGGGCCGACCTCGGTGTCGTGGACCTTGTGAACGGGGGCCTTGTAGGCGCCGTGGGTCAGCACCGTGGTCAGCGACTGGGCCTCCTGCAGGATTTCCCGCGGGTTCCGGTTGCCGCCCATGCTGATCTTGGCCCGGCCGCCGCCGATGCGCTCCTTGATGACCGGCGCGCTGTTGACTTCGTCGTCCAGCATGATGGCCATGTACTCGCCGGTGTTCTTTTCGGTGACGTCCTCGAACTGCTTCGCACCGATGGCGTCGAATTCCAGGCTGACGTAGGGCTCGCCCTGGGTTTCGAACAGGACCATCGCGCGGGTCAGGTGCTCGCCCGTCACGTCGGCCCGGGACCACAGGTAGAACGTCCGGCAGAAGCGCTCCTTGATCAGGTTGTCTTCCCGAGTTTCCACCATCTCGTAGCCGACCGTGTGGTCGTCCCCGATCTTGACGGTCTTCAGGAAACTGAACAGGGCGTTCTTGGCCAGCGAGTCGCCCTTGCCGCGGGTCAGGCCCGCGTCGGCGCGGACGTACCACTGGCCGGTGCTGGCGTCACGGTCCATCTTGAGGAGGGCGCCCTTTTCCGGGAACTTCTCCTTGAAGGCCGCCAGCGCAGGCTCGTTGTCCTTGAAGAAGGTCAAGGCCGTCGGGCTGCGGTCCACGATCCGGAAGGCCAGGCGCGCGGTCTGGCCGATGCGCTCGCGGACCTGGTCCACCTGGGCGCCGCGGACGCCGGGCATCTGGATGTCGATGTCCGTGTCGCCGTTCTTGCGGACGTCGGGCTCGACCAGGCCAAAGGCCTCGACGCGCTTGCGGATGACGTCCAGCGTCTGGTTCACGACCTCGTCGCGGATCTGGCTGACGCGGCGTTCGTCCATCTTGAGGGCGATCTGGCCGCCGCTGGGCACCTGCCGACGGAGGTCGCCGCGCTGTTCCTCCACGAGTTCCGGGGTCACGACCTCCAGGTCGGCCTCGTTCGTGAAGGTCAGCAGCAGGGTGTCGAAGTCCGTGCGTTCGACCGTGAAGCGGGCCGCGAAGGCCTTCTTCTCGTCATCGGTCAGGGCTTCGGGTTCCTTCCCTTCCTTGACCGCCAGCGCCACGGTCAGCGATTCGATGACCGACTCGCGGGTCCGCAGCAGGTTGTCGCTGATGGCCTTTTTGTAGTCGACCGTGTAGCGCAGCTCCAGGCCGCCCTGCAGGTCCAGGCCGAACGCCAACCGCTTCTGGAAGGGGAACCAGGACGGGGCCTTGCCTTCGCCGAGGAACGTGGGCAGCACATACATGCCCGCGAACAGCGTCAGCAGGAGCATCAGGATCGGCTTCCACAGGTTCCTTCGGTTCATTCCGGTCTCCCTCGCGCCGGTGGATCCTCGCGGATGTCCAGGGTCACCCCCGGGCGGCGTCAGGCCTTGGCCTCGCCTTCTTCCTTGAAGTGGCTGCCGATCTGGGACTTCACGACGCGCACGCGCACGTCCTTGTCCAGTTCGACCGTCACCACGTCGCCCGACATGTTCACGATCCGCCCGATGAAGCCCGAGGCCAGGATGACCTTGTCGCCGGACTTCAGGGACGTCAGGAAGGCCTCCTGCTTCTTCCGCTGCTTCTGCTGGGGGCGGATGATCAGCAGCCAGAAGACCAGGATCATCACGCCGAAGAAGATCAGGGTCTGCCACATCTGGCCCTGGGGCGCCGCGGCGTCCAGGGGACCGGAGGAGGCGGCGGCAGGGGCCGCGGCGGAAGCGCCAGCCGGGGCGGCCTGGACCACGGCCGAGGCCGCGGCATCAGCCGGCGGAGTGGTCGCGCCGGGCGGTACTGCACCGGACTGAGCGACCTGCGCCAGGAACATCAAACCGAAAAACGCGTTCATAACTCCCTCGCCCGGAGAACGGACGGGGGTATTTAGCAGAAAGCCCTGTCAAGGTCAATCCGATTCCCGGAAATGAGCCGGGGTTCCTGCCGGCAGGCGACCGGTCCCGCCGGAGTTGGGGGAACGGGTTGTGGCCCGCTGCCTTGACAGTGTTGGACCGGGGGGCTACTTTGCCCTCCTGGATCGAACCTCAAGGAGCAGCATCATGGCATGGGGAAAGGACGCGAAGGCAACACCGGTCGCCCAGGTGGCCCGGGCCGAGGAGCCCTTGATCGACGAGCGGCTGCTGAAGACGCGCACGGTGCTGCTGTCGTCCGAGGTGTCCCCCGCGACGGCCCGGCGGGTCATCGAGCGCCTGCTGGTGCTGGAGGCCGAGGATCCGGACGCGCCGATCACGCTGTTGGTGAATTCCCCCGGCGGCGAGGTCCACTCGGGTTTCGGCGTGTACGACGTGATCCGGTTCATCAAGCCGGAGGTGCGGATCGTTTGCGCGGGCCTGACGGCCAGCATCGCCACGATCATCCTGCTGGCGGTGAAGAAGGAAAACCGGGTCGCGCTGCCGAACGCGCGCCTGCTGATCCACCAGCCCCTGTTCAGCGGCGAGGTGTTCGGGCCCGCATCGGACCTGGAGATCACGGCGAACGAAATCCTGAAGACCAAGGAACACATCAACCGCGTGATCGCCGAGGGTACCGGCCAGACGTTTGAAAAGGTGCAGCACGACACCGAACGCGACTTCTGGCTGTCGGCCGAGGAGGCCGTGGCCTACGGTTTGGTGTCGCGCGTCGTCACGTCGCGCGACGAGCTGTAGCGCGTTGCCCGACCCTGGCGGGAGAGACACCGTCCCCGAAGGAGGCAAGCCGTGGACGAAACGACCCGGAACGAGGCGCAGCCACCCGCGCGGAAGCCGGGTGGCGGCCCGTTCGAACGGCTCCTGTGGCATTCCCGGCTGCTGACGCTGATCCCTGTGACGGTTTCGGTGGCCGTCGCCGTGGTGGTCTTCCTGTTCGCGACGCTGGACGCCTGGCGCCTGGTCGAGGGGGCCGTGGCGGCAGTGGTCGCCGACGAGGCGGCCCTCAAGGCGGCGCGGCTGGACCTGGTCGCCCACGTGGTCAAGCTGATCGACCTCTACCTGGTCGCCACCTTCCTGTTGATCTTCGCGATGGGGCTGTACGAACTGTTCGTGGGCAAAATCGAGATCGCCGAAAGCACGCTGATCGGCGAGCGCCTGCTGCTGATCCGTGACCTGGACGACCTGAAGGAGCGCCTCAGCAAGATCCTGGTGCTGATCCTGTCGGTGCTGTTTCTGGAGTACGCGGTCAAGATGGTGCCCACCGGCTACCTCGATCTGCTGTTCCTGGCGTCGGGGATCCTGGTGATGTCCACGGCGCTCTTCCTGCTGGGCAAGCACAAGAAGGCGGCGGGCGACGCCCACCGGTAGGGTGGGTCCCCGACCCCGCTGGGGAAGAAAGCCTGCGACGGGGCGCCGCACTCCGAAGGCCGCCTACACCACGATCCCCAGCACCCCCGCCAGCCGCGTCGCCGTTTCACGCGTGTCCACCAGCGGATGGGCCACCAGGGCCTCCACCAGCAGGTCGCGCCGACGTTCGCGGATCGCCCGGACCCCCAGGCGTTCGTAGGCCTTCACGCGGGTGATCAGGTCCAGGTCCTCGGCCGGGAGGGCGCCCCGCGGATTCGGACGGACACCGGCGGCATCCACCGCGCAGTCCACCTCCACCACGTCGTCGTCGGCCAGGCCGGGCAGGGCGCCGCGGTTCGGCACGTTCAGGGCCATTCGGCGCGGCCTGGCGCCGGTGCGGCCGGCCAGCAGCTCCATGGCCACCTCGGCATAGCCGCCCGTCTGGGTCCGCAGGAACGCCAGCGCGTCGGCGGTCGTCATGGCATCGGGCGCAGCGCCGCGCAGGTGCCCCTCCCGCGCGTAGTCCATGTAGGACGCGTTGCGGCCCGACAGGTAGGTGGCGTATCGCACCAGCCCCTCGGCGACGCGTCCCCCGGCGGAACTGCGGCCCACGTCGTCCAGCATCGACCGGTTCGTGCCGACGATGGCCTCGCCGCGGGTGTGGCGTTCGGCCTTCAGCGCGGCCACGGCGTCGGCGGCGCGGTACCAGTAGTACAGGTATTCGTTGGGGATCCGACCCATCGCGGCCGTCTGCGGCACCCACCAGGGCACCAGTTCCTGCAGCAGTGGCACGTCGTGCAGGGCGTCGGCCAATAGATCGCGCCCGTGGATGGAAACGCCCCGGGTCCACGACAGGTGGTTCAGCCCGTGGACCTGGAACTCCACGTCGTCGAAGTCCACGCCGGCCCGGCGCGCCACGGCCTTCGCCGCGACGGTCGCCGAATCGCAGATGCCCACCGCGCGCTGGAAGCCCTCGTCGGCCAGGGCCTGGGACACCATGCCGGCGGGGTTCGTGAAGATCACCGGCAGGAAGCCCGGGCTGCGGGCCTCGGCGATGCGGCAGTAGGCCACCACCGCCGGGATCGACCGGGTCGCGAAGGCCAGACCCGCCGGCCCGGTCGTTTCCTGTCCCAGCACGCCGGCGTCCAGGCACGCCCGTTCGTCCCGGGCCCGCGTTTCCTCGAATCCCGGGCGGATCGTGAAGATGGCCGCCGCGATCCCGTCCAGGGCCTCGTCGGCCGTGGATGCAACCCGCACGGGCGGCAACGTCCCGCACTCGGCGGCCAGCGCCATCGCCACGGGCAGCAGGGCCGCGGTCCGCTCGGGCCGCACGTCGAACAGGGCCACCTCGGACAGCGGGCAGGTGCGCGTCGCCTCCGCCACCGACGCCAGCATCAGCGGCAGCCGCGTGGATCCGGACCCGATGATCGCCAGTTTCATGGAATTCCCTCGTTGTCGGCGGGCGGGCTAGGCCGTCCCCATGCGCGCCCGGCCGTTCTGGAGGTAGATGCGCAGGGGAGGAGCGCCGGGGTCGATGTCCACCCGCGATCCGAACCGCAACGGCACCGCGACCCGCCGTCCATCCAGGAAGGCGCCGCCCCGGATCATTCGCGACACCAGGGTCACGGGGCCGTCCACGACGCCCCCCAGCAGCTTCCAGTGCTGTGCCGGCAGGCCTTGCAGGCACGGCTCGCGAACCTTGTATTGCAGGCGCCGGTCGCCGATGTCCATCTGCCGGCCGCCCGCGGACAGCATCGCGCCGGTGGAGCCCGCCGCGGTGGACACCCAGACGCCCGACGATTTCTGGTCCTCCTCGTCGTCCCCGATCCGGATCACGTACCGGGACGTCGTCGACGGCACGGTGTCGCCGATCAACACGTCGTTCAGGACCGGCTGGATGTGGCGCTTGCCGTCGATGATCAGGTGGATCCGGGCCAGTTCGACCGGCTGGACCTCGTCCTGCTGGATTTGCGCCAGCATGCCCGCCAGCGCGTCCGCGGTGACGCACGTGAAGTGTCCGTAGGACGAGGACGGCGACGAGTTCACGGCCAGGACGGGCGTTCCGTCCAGGAACCGGGCGATGTCCAGGACCGTTCCGTCGCCGCCGATGCTGATCACCAGGTCATAGCGGCCGTTCTGGATGTGGCCCTGGCGCCGTACCCCCGACACCTGGATGCCCGAGGCCAGCAGGGCTTCCTGCACGATCTGCCGGGCGTGGACGGTTTCGCGATGGCTGGACTCGATCCGGGACACCAGGGGGTCGCCGGCCTTCAGCAAGGCCGACAGGCGCGGGTCCCGGCGTTCCAGGCCCGGCATCTCGAAGAGGGTGGTCTTGGAGGTCAGCAGGACCCTCCGGACCTTCATCGCGTCTTCCCCTTTTTCTTCAGGGACTTGTCGCTGCCGTTGGGCTTCGTGTCCTTTCCGTTCTTCCCGTTCCCCTCGTCCCTGTCGCCGGCGTGGTCCTTCTTTTCCCGTTCGGCCCACTTTGCCAGGCGGACGGCCACCCGTCCCAGCAGGCTGTCGGCGGGGCACGTTCCGTCCTCGCCCCGCTCGCCGGCGGGCAGTCCGGTCAGCAGTTCCAGCGCGTCCTCGACCCGCTCCGCCGCGTACAGGTGGAACGTGCCGGCCTCGCAGGCGGCCAGGACGTCGGGGTCCAGGATCAGGTGCCGTACGTTGGACGCCGGCAGGATGCAGCCCTGGGTTCCGGTCAGGCCCCGGGCCGCGCAGACGCGGAAGAAGCCCTCGACCTTCTCGTTGATGCCGCCGATTGCCTGGACCTCGCCCGACTGGCTGACGCTGCCCGTGATGGCCAGGTCCTGGCGCAGCGGCACTTCGGCCAGCGCGGACAGCAGGGCGCACAGTTCCGCGCAACTGGCCGAGTCGCCGTCGATCATCCCGTAGGACTGTTCGACGGCCAGCGTCGCGCTCATGGACAGGGGGCGGTCCTGGGCGAAGCGGTCCCCCAGGAACCCCGACAGGATCAGGACGCCCTTGTTGTAGGTGCTGCCGGCCAGCCGCGCCTCGCGCTCGACGTTGACGACGCCGGCCTTGCCCTGGAAGACCTTGGCGCTGATGCGCAGCGGCCGTCCGAAGGTGAGGTCGGCGAACTGGTACACCGCCAGCCCGTTCAGGGTGCCGATCTGCATGCCGTCGGTGTCGATCCGCAGCAGGCCGTCCACGACGTCGTCCAGCGACTTGTCGGCCATCAGCGAGATGCGGTCCTGGCGCTGCCGGCGGGCGTTGACCACGTGGTCGCGGCGGATGACCTTGGCCCCGTCGGCCCGGGCCAGAGCGTCGGCCTCGACCAGCAGGTTCGTGATTTCGTTGAAGCGCAGCGTCATGCGATCCGCGGATCCCGCCCGCCGCATGCCGAACTCGATGATCGCCGCCACGCCGCCCTTGTCCACGGGCAGCATGCTCTCGCGCCGGCAGGTCGTCGCGACGAACCGCGCGTATTCCATGATCGTTCCGGGCGTGCATCGCACCTGGCTGTCGAACTCGGCCTTGACCTGGAACAGCTTGGAAAAGTCCTCGTCGTAGGTCGTCAGCAGGTGGTACAGCTGGTTCGACCCGATCAGGATCACCTTGCACTGGACCTGGACCGGGTCGGGACGCAGGCCGGTCGTCGGCAGGAACTGGTAGGCCTCGCCCATTTCCTCGATGGCCAGGCGCTGGTTGCGCAGCACCGACTTCAGGGCATCCCAGGCAAAGGGATACCCCAGCAGTTCGCGGATGTGCAGGATCAGGTAGCCGCCGTTGGCCCGCAGCAGCGCGCCGGCCTTCACCAGCATGTGATCCGTCGAGTAGATGCCGTTCTCGACCCGCTTTTCGATCTTCCCGACGAGGTTGTGGTAGGTCGGCGTGTTTTCGACCTGCACCGGCGCGCCCTTGGTTTCGCTGTTGTCCACCAGGACGTTCACCTGGTACTCGACCAGCGGCTTGCGCAGCGCCCGCTCGGCCTTCTGGTGGTCGCTTTCGTCCGGCAGGAAGTTCTGGAGGTTGTCGACGACGTTGGCGGCCAGCGCGTCCAGGTGCGCCTGGACCGGCTTGCTGTCCGCGAAGGTCTCGCGCAGGGGCTTCAGGTGCCGCTCGACCACGACCAGGCCCAGGTCCCGCTGGGCGTCCTGGATGTTCTTGTGCACGCCGGTTTCGATGTCCCGGGTCGTTTCCAGGAAATGGCTGACGACCGGCTCCAGCCGCTGGCGGTTGCCGTCCACCACGCCGCGCTGGACGTCGGACAGGTCCGCGTACTCCTTGTTGCCGACGGGCTTGCCGTCGACCAGCGGGATCGTGACCAGGCCGTCCTTCGTGTGCTTCACCAGGAAGCCGATCTCGGTGGCCTTCTTGGACAGGTCCACGAAGGCCTTGTTTTCGCGCTCCAGGCCGGCGTTCAGGATGCGCTGGATGCGCTCCTGGTGGTTCTTGCCGTGGAAGGCCTTGGGGATTTCCGTCCGGAGGTCCGTGATCAGGGCTTCCATCGCCGTACGCAGCACCACCGCGCGTCCCGGGGGCAGGGGGAACGCGATCGGCGCCTCGGGGCGCTTGAAGTTGTGGACCAGGCACCAGTCCGGCGGAACCGGGTCCTTTTCCGCCAGGCGTCGCAGGATGCCCTTGAGGATGCTGGACTTTCCGGTTCCGGTCGAACCGCTGATGTACAGGTTGAAGTTGCGCTTGCGGATGCGCAGGCCGGTTTCCATGGCCCGCAGGGCGCGTTCCTGCTCGATGACTTCCTCGAGGGTCGCGAGGTTGTCGGTGGTGCGGAACTTCAGGTCCTTCAGGTTGACCCGGTGGTTCAATTCGCGCATCGACAGACGACAGCGCGCGGTGGTCGTCTTGACGTGGCTCTTGCCCGCACGACTGACGTTGACCGGTGTCGGGGATGCCTGCTGCGTTCTGGTTCGACCCGCCATGCTTCCTCCGCGTGGATCCCGGACCCGGGCGAAACATATCACACAGGGAAAATGGGGACAGGGAAGGAAAATGGGGACAGACACCAATTTCCGCAGAGGAAATTGGTGTCTGTCCCCATTTTCCTTGTCCCCATTTTCC
>CAINDP010000048.1 GCA_903847405.1 uncultured Myxococcales bacterium
AAGGGCGCCGGCCTCCAGCCACTTCTCGCCGGCCATCAGGTCCATCGCCTTCACGAGATCCCCGCGATCGCCCTGCAGGCGGACCTGCGCCAGCAACTCGCGCAGCTTCGCCGACAGGATCGGATCCGCGGCCACGGCGGCGGGGTACCGCTCGCGGAGGCGCGACAGGACCATCAGGAGGTCGCCGCGCACCGCTTCATCCTTGGGGCTGTCCACCAGCAGGCGCTGCAGGCGCACGACCTCCTTCTGCCATGCGTCCCGCCGGTCCGGCACCATCCCCGGCGGGTTCCCGGGCGCGGCCCTGCGACCGGCGCTGCCGCCCCCGGAGGTTCCGCCCAGGAGGTTCAGCCCGAAGTACCCGTAGTCAGTCTGCCCCAGGATCAGGCCCACCAGGACGACCAGCAGCCCCGCCAGCATCAGGGGCCTCAGCAGGGACTTCCCGGGGCCGGCGGACTTCCGGGCCGACTTGCCCGACTTGCCCGCCTTGCCGCCCGCCTTGCCGGAAGGCAGCGGAGCCGCCCCGGCCGGAGCCTGGGGCGAGGGGGCCGAGGCATTCCCGGGATGCGTCGGGATGTCCAGTTGCAGCGCCCCGGCGGGCGCGCCGTCGAACAGCGATTCGCCGAATCCTTCCGCATCCCCGCCGGCCGCGCCGAAGCCGAAATCGGACAGGGGCGGCAGACCGCCCGCCCCGCCACCGGGAGCGGGCTGCTGGGACCAGTCGTCGGAATAGGCGGGCGGCTCGGGCGCGCCGCCGCCACCTGTTTCACGGGATGACCGCGACGGGGCGCCCGTGGGGACCGTGTCCCAGGTGGGGGGCGAAACCGGCCGCTCGGCGGCCCGGTTCGGTGCCGTGCCCCAGGGCGACTCCGCTGCCGGGTGTGTCCGGCCCCCGGGCCCCTCGGCCTCGGCCCAGGGAGGCAGGGCCTCGGCGAAGGATTCCTCCTTCATCACGGCGTCGATATCCAGCGTGGTTCCCGGATCCCCGGCCGCCCGGGGGATGGTCCGCGATTCGGCGGCCCGCAAGGGCTGAAGGTCGTCGAAGGACAGGTCCAGATCGTCCAACCGGATGCCGCCGGGGCTCCGATCCCCTCCCTCGAACCCGGCCGGGGGCGGGGGCGGCGCGGGGGGCGGCATCGCTGCGGCCGCGGCGTGCTGCGACAGTGCGGACGGGTCCAGCACCAGCCCGCTCAGGCGGTCCAGGGTCTGGTTCATGTCGCTCATGTCCAGGTTCGCTTCCGGCAGGCCCGGGATTTCGGGCCCCGCGTCGTCCCCGAACTGATCGGCACGATACGCGACGGACATCTGGTCGAAATTGGTCATCGGTGGCGCCGCGGCAGGCGGCGGCGGAGCGACGGGCGCTTCCGCCTGCCGGAACCGCAGGCCGTCGGGCCGGGGCGGCACGGTCACCGGACGCGGCGGTTCCGCGGCCGGGGCGCCCGGTTTCGGCGCAGGCGCCCGGGAGGCTGCCGGATTGAACACGGCCTCCTTGGCATGCTTCATTTCGCCCGAACGAAGCGAGTACGAGCCCACGCCGACGGGCGGCTCGGAGCCCGCACCCGGCCGGACCGGCGCATCGCCCCGGGAGGACGGCGCCGGGGCGCCAGCACTCCCGACGTCGTCCGGCAGGGGATCCGCCAACTGGACATCCACGGTGGCGTGGCAGGTCTGGCACGACACAAGGCCGCCCGTCGCCTCGCCGATCGACTCAATCCGGTCACCGCAGAAGGGGCACTTGACCGCCATGGGTACCTCCGTCGCGCGGGGATTCTACCATTGAGCACGCCAGTACGAGAAACATCCAGATTCGCCCGTTTCGCCCGGGGTCTCGTGGGAGAGGATGGGGGGATTCCGGACATACGCCGGGATTGACTCGCCCGGTCGTTCGGACTAATGTTCCCCCGTTCTTCGGTGAGGTCGTCCGGCCGTGCCGGCTGCAAGCAACAGCGAGGTCAAACCCATGAATTCCGGTCCGCAGGGGCCTGCGCGCCCTGGTGACGTCAATGCGCTGCTCGGCCGCGGGAGCGAATTCGAAGGCAAGTTGACCTTCGAAGGCATCGTTCGCATCGATGGCAAGTTCACCGGCGAAATCTTCTCGGACGGCACCCTGATCGTCGGGGAAGGCGCCCGGGTGAAGGCCGAGATCGCGGTGGATACCGTGATCGTCCAGGGCGAGGTCGTGGGCAACATCCGCGCCAAGACCGGCGTGGAACTCCATGCCCCCGGCCGCCTTCGCGGCAACATGCAGGCCGGCACCCTCGTCGTCCAGAAGGGCGCGATCTTCGACGGCAACTGCGTGATGGAAGGTCGTGAGGGCGCGGCTCGTCCGGTTGCCGGCGGTCCCGTTCCTTCAGGCGCCTAGGCGCGCCCCGCCCCATCGGCACCCCTGCGGCGCCCCCGGGCCGTTCGCGGGGCTCGCGTGCCCGCCCGGGAGGGGGCCGCGATGATCGCACGAATCTTCTCCATTTCGTTGATTTTGCTGGCAATTTCCTGCCAGTCCTCCACCCCCGACACCCCGGCATCGGAGCAGCGATCCTCCTCGGTGGCCGCATCGCGTCCCGCCGATCGCGCCCCGTCCCCCGAACGTGCTGCCGCAGCGCCCGCCCCGACGGCCCAGCCGACGCCACCGCGGACCCCCGCCGCCGAGGTTGCTCCCGCACCCGACCCGCAGCCGGCCCCGCTCCCGCCTCCCAGCGTCGAGGAGGCCCGCCTGGTCTTCGAGGGAATGCAGACCCTGGCGGCCGCAGGCAACCCGTCGTCCCTGGTCCCGTACATTCCCAAGCGTGACCGCGCCTTCCTGCACCGCACCCCGGCCGAAATCCAGGCGGCGCTGTGGGGGAAGGTCCTGGGCGGCGAGGTCCTGGGCGGACGGGTGGTGCTGCAACTGGAACCGCGGCCGGAACCCGTCACGGGCAAGGCTGCCGTCGCCCCGAAGCCCGTGGCGCCGCCGAAGAGGAAGGGGTCCGGCAAGGGCGGCAAGGTCGTCGAGCCTCCTCCGCCGCCGAAGTTCCGCTACGCCGTACTGATGCGCCGCCCGATGGGCTTCCGCTACGACCCGATCGCGTCGGAACGGTGGGCGCCTCCCGATCCCGGTCCCGCCGACCCCCTGAACCGGGACGTCCCCCTGTCCGAGGCGCTGGGCGACCAGAAGGGCAAGGGGCGCCTGGTGGCCGAAATCGACACCACCGAGGGTCGCCTGACCTGCGAACTTTTTCCCGACAAGGCGCCGCGTGCGGTGACCGCCTTCGTGGGACTCGCCCGGGGCCTGCGCGCCTTCCTGGACCCCGGGACGAAGACCTGGACCCGGCGCGCGTTCTACGACAGCCAGTCGATCCACGCATCCGCCCCCGGGGCGTACTTCTCGTTCGGCTGCATCGACCGGCAGACATGTCCCGGCGTGGGCTTCACCGTTCCCGACGAACTGGACCTGTCGCTGCGGCACGATCTGCCCGGGCGCCTGGGCCTGGACAACGCGGACCGGCCGAACCAGGGCGCCGCGCGCTTCTACATCACGGCGGCACCCGACGCCGAGCGCGACGACCGGACCACCATCCTGGGCCAGTGCGGTCCCCTGGACGTGATCGATCGGATCTCGCGCGCAAGCGAGCACGAGTCGGGGTCGTCCGATGGCCCCCTCATCCGCACCGTATCGATCCGCCGGGAAGGATCGGCCGCCCCGTGATCCGCGTGGTATCCTTTCCAGCCTGGACGGAGGTGCCGTGGTGACGCGCGGAAGGGTGAAGGCATTGAGGACCCTGGTCCTGGCCCTGCCCTTCCTGGCAGTCGCCTGCGGCGAGCAGGGCGCGACCCTCACCGGCGATTCCCTGGTCGTGACCCCCTGCGACGACGGCCGCTCCCTGGTCATGGCCCCCGTGGACATGAGCTTCGACCGGCTGGAATGGCTGCGGAACTCGGACGACGTCGGAATGCTGTACATCCGCCAGGGATGGCGGGATCCCACGATTTCGAACGCCGTGTCCGTGCAGTTCCTGGACCTCCCGGCCCTCCTCGAGGCCCGTCGGCTGTCGCCTGGCACCCCCCTTCCGATGGAGGGGCTGGCCCGGGTGACCCTGACCCTGGAGGCCCGCTGCCCGGATGCCGTCCAGCCTCTGGAGGCCCGGACCGGCACGCTCACCCTGTCGCAGATCGACCTGCTGCCCGCGGGGCGCATCGCGGGCACGGTGCACTTCGACCTCCTGGACCAGCGGGCCGACCCGTCGGCGCCGCCGGCAGGCCTGAACCTGACCCTGACGTTTTCCAAGGATCTCAACGACAAAGACCCCTTGACCGGCTGGGGTCGCTGAGGACGACAGATGACGAATCCCCCGGAGGCCTCCCGCGCGAGCGACCTGGCAGCCTTCCTGGATCACACGCTGCTGAAGGCCGACGCGACCCGCGCCGACCTGCAGAAACTGTGCGATGAGGCACGGGCCCACGGGTTCGCGTCGGTCTGCGTCAACGGCGCGAACGTTCCGGTCTGCAAGGGCATCCTGGAGGGCTCGGGTGTCATGACCGTGGCCGTCGTCGGCTTCCCCCTGGGGGCCATGAGCACCGCGGCGAAGGCCTTCGAGGCCCGGGATGCGGTCCTGCGCGGCGCCGACGAAATCGACATGGTCCTCAACATCGGCGCCATGAAGTCCGGGGACCTCGACACGGTCCTGGCCGACATCCGCGAGGTCGTCCGGGCCGCCGCGCCCAGCCGCGTGAAGGTCATCCTGGAAACCGGCTTCCTGACCCGGGACGAAAAGATCGCCGCGTGCACCCTGTGCCGCACCGCGGGGGCGCACTTCGTCAAGACGTCCACCGGCTTCGGGCCGGGCGGCGCGACGGTCGAGGACGTGGCGTTGATGCGCAGCGTGGTGGGCGACGCCCTCGGGGTCAAGGCGTCGGGCGGTGTGCGGACTGCGGACGATGCCCGCGCGATGATCGCGGCCGGCGCGACGCGACTGGGGACCAGCGCCTCGGTCGCCATCATTTCGGGCGCGTCGAAGGAACCCGGGCCCGCGAAGGGCTACTGATCGCCTGCCGCACCGCAGCCGCCCATCCCCCCGGAACCGTCCTCCAGCCGCCGCGTGACGAACAGTTCCGCCGCCCGATAGGACGACCGGACCAGCGGCCCCGACGCGACGAAGTCGAATCCCAGCAGCCGGGCCTCGCGCTCGAGGTCGGTGAACTCCGCGGGCGGGACGTACCGGACGACCGCGTGGTGCCGGGCGGTGGGGCGCAGGTACTGGCCGATCGTGACCAGGCGGACCCCGACGCCCCGCAGGTCCGCCAGGCACTCCCGGACCTCGTCCAGGGATTCGCCCAGGCCCAGCATGATCGACGATTTCGTCAGCGCCCCCGGCCGCAGGGCGGCGGCCTGCCGCAGCGATTCCAGCGACCCGTCGTAGGACGCGCGCCGGTCCCGGACCTGCGGCGTCAGCCGGCGGACCACCTCGATGTTGTGCGCCAGGACATCGGGCTCGGCAGCCACGACCTCGGCAAGCCGCTGGTCGCGGTAGTCGGGGATCAGCACTTCGACCCGCACCGTCCCGTTCGCGGCACGCAGCGCCCGGATGGTGGCGGCGAACTGTCCCGCGCCGCCGTCCGACAGGTCGTCCCGGTCCACCGACGTCACCACGACGTACTTCAGGCCCGCTTCCCGGACCGCCTCGGCCACGCGCCGCGGCTCGTCCGGATCCGCCGGCCCCGCGGGATGCCCCGATTTCACGCCGCAGAAGCGGCAGGCCCGCGTGCAGGTGTCGCCCAGGATCATCACGGTGGCCGTTCCCGCGCCCCAGCATTCGCCCTGGTTCGGACAGCGGGCCTCCTCGCAGACGGTGTGCAGGGACAGGCGCTTCAGCCTGCGGCGCATCGCCATGGCGGTTTCCCCCGCCGGCAGCGACATCCGCACCCAGTCCGGTCGCCTTTCGCCCGTGTCCGACACGTCGAACCCCCATTCCCGCGGGCGCAGTCTACCCGAAACCAACGACGATTCCATCGGGTGGGTCCCAGGCGACTCCGGCTCGGGCGGATCGAGGCGACTTCCACTCGGGCCAACGAACCGTCTTGACAAGCCGGGACAAGGGTTCTACGATGCCCCGGCTTTTCGAAATCCTTCCCAGGAGTCGGGCGAATGAGCAGCGTGATCAAGAAGCGCAAGAAGAAGATGCGCAAGCACAAGTACGAAAAGATGCGCAAGAAGATGCGTCACGAACGACGCAAGCGCGGCAAGTAGGCCGACTGCGTTCCGCGTCGCCAGGTTCCCGGCTCCCGTTCGTCCCGTCCAAGGTATCGGAGGGGCTCGTGAGACGATTCCTGCAGTCGACGATCTATTGTTCCGTCGTGCTCGCGTTGGCGTGCGGGGGTGGGGGTTCGTCCGATCCGGGAACGGGTCAGACGGACCTGCCCTCCGCCAACGACGGCATCATTCCGGATGTTTCCGGGGATGCAATCGAGCGCCCGGATACCCCGTCCGACACGCCTGCTGCCGATCCGGGCAGCCCGGCGGACTCCATCCTCATCGACGATCTCCCCATCCTCGACACCCCTGCGCTGCCCGGCTGTCCGCCCTGCGGGAAAGGCACCCTGACCGGCCTGGCCTGCGCGCCGGACGGCAAGTCGGTCGTGCCGGACGTCGGCGTTTCGATCGAGGGCGTGGATTGCCACGGCCAGCCTTTCCTCATCGAGACCACGTCGGACAGCATGGGCCGCTACACCGTTGAAAACGTCCCGTGCGGCTACCGCGTGGTCAAGTTGAACAAGGGTTCCTTCTCGCACCAGTTCGACGTGTTCATCGCCGCCGACCAGGAAACGGACACCAAGAACGGTCGCTGCTTCGAAGGCACGGCGGCGAAGATCGCGGTCATCACCGGCGAGTGGGACCGTCTGCAGGAAATCCTGACCACCCTCGGGCTGCATTACACCGAAATCAACGGCATCGAATCCGATTCCGGCGGCTCGGCGGATGCCGGCAGTTTCCTTTCCGACTGGAATCGCCTGTCCAAGTTCAACATCCTGTTCATCAACTGCGGCAAGAGCCAGTACACCAGCAGCGCCGCCATCGCGAACCTCAAGAAGTTCGTCCAGGGCGGCGGTTCCATCTACGGCAGCGACTACGCGGTCAGCTACATCTCGGTCGTCTGGCCGGAGGCGCTGGACCTGCCGTCCGATCCCTACAGCGTCTGGACGCAGACCGTCAGTTCGTCGGTCCGGGACCCTCGGCTTTTGGGCTACCTGCAGAAGAACGCCGTGACGATCCAGTACGGCCTCAGCCCTCTGGTGATGGTGGAAGCCGCCGGCGTCGACACCGAAACCCACCTCGAGGGCGTGTTCCCGAAGTACGAGGCCGACCAGTTCATCCACCCGCAATTGCTGTCCTTCCGCCCCTATGGCGACAAGGGCGGGCGGGTCATCTATGGGAATTTCCATCACGACGAGCAGATGAAGGAGCCCGGGAAGACGGACGTGCGAAACATCCTGAAATACGTTGTCTTCTCGCTGTAGGGCCCGCACATGGCGATCCGGTCCCTCGTGTTCCTCCTGGGCCTGCTGGCCACGGACGCCCTTGCGGCTGAACCTCAGATCCCCGCCGGTTCCACCCTTTCCGCCTATTCCCTGCCGGCCCCGATCGCCCGGGAGGCCGGCACGCTGCTGTCCTCGCTGCGCCGCCATGACCTCAGCGCCGCGGAAATCTCGCTGCAACGCCTGACCGACCTTCGGACCGAGGCCGGGATCCCGAACCTGACGCCCATCGCCGCCGCCTTCCGCGACAGTTTCCGCGAAGCCGCCCGCGACGCACCGCCTGCCGTCGCCGTCCGGATTGCCGCCGCCGCAGTGTCCCTGGCGCCGGACGACCCCGGCCTGCGCTGGACCCTCGCCCGGGCCGAACTGGGCCTGGGAGTGGAAGGCGTCGGCGCCGCCTCCGGGGTGGCCATCGAAGCCCTGAAGTCCTACCAGCGCCACCCGCGCAGCCTGGCGATCCTGGCCGCCAACACGACCGCCTACCTGCTGGGCTCCCTGGTGCTGGTCCTGCTGGTCGTCGTGCTGGCCTTCCTGGTGCGCCATGGCCGCCTGCTGGCCCACGACCTCGGGGACCTGTTCCCCTCGGCCCCGGCCACCCCGTTCTCGGCGGTCGAGATGGCCCAGTCGCGGCGGTTCCAGGCGATTGTCGGGTCGGGCCTCACACGCATGCTGGCCCAGTCCCTCGTCGGACTGCTGCTGCTGCTGCCTGTCGTGCTGGGCTTCGGCCTGGTGCCCTCGGCCGTCATCTGGCTGCTGCTGGTCCTGCCCTACGTCCGGCGGGCCGAGGCCGTCGCCGCCGCGTCGGCGTTCCTCCTGGTGGCGCTGCTGCCGCTGCTGGGGGCGCTGGTCCTGCTTCCGGCCCGGGTCGCGGCCACCGATGGCGCCAGGATGTGGACGGCCCTCGAGGAAACCGCGGGCGACGATCTGCTGCCGACCCTGTCGCGCCGCACCATGGAACACCCGGACGAGCCCTGGGCGCCCATCATCCAGGCACGGATGGAAGTCCGTCGGGCCCCGCTGTCCCTGGGGACGCTGGACGCCGCGGCCAGCCGGATCGGACCGTTCGTCACCGAACCCAGCGGAGTGGCGGCGACCGACCTTGCCAACATCGAGTTGCGCCGCGCCCTGGCGTCCTGCCGTGACGGCCGTCCCGGCGCCGCCGAGTCCGCCACGGCCCGGCAGGCCTTCGATCGCGCACTGCGCGTGGCCCCGGGCACGCCCGCCGTCCTCCGGGGACTGGCCCTTTCCGCGGGCCTTCTGGGCGACCGCGCCGGCGTGGATACCGCCCTGCAGTCCCTGGTCACCGTGACACCCGACGCGGACCTCGACTCGCTGGCCCGTCTGCGTTCGCTGACCGTCCCGTCCAACGCCTGCGCATCCCCCCAGGCCACCGCGGCCGAGCTGCGGACACCCGACGCACCGGACTGGGACATCTGGCTGGCGGACGTGAAACCCTTCGCGACGCCCCCTGCCCTGCCCCTCAACTCGATCCTGATGGGCCGCACGCCGGTGTCCTGGCTGCCCATCCTGGGCGTGGCCGGGCTGGTGATCCTGCTGGTGCTGATCATGGCCGGCCGCCACTTGCCCTTCGCGTCCGCCTGCGCCCGCTGCGGGACGATTTCCTGCCGGTCCTGCAACCACGAGGCCTCGGGCTTCGACTACTGCCCGACCTGCCTGTTCGAGCAGGTCAAGCCGGCCTTCCTGGACCCCCTGGACGTCGTGGCGCTGCAGCGCCGTCGCGAGGAGCGCCACGACTGGGCGCAGACGGTCCTGCCGATCGTGTCGCTGGTCCTTCCCGGCGTGGGCCAGTTGCTGTCGGGGCGCCCCCTGCGCGGCGCGTTCCTGCTGATGATCCTGTTCCTGGCCGTCGGCGCGGTCGCCTTCCCGGTCGCGCCCGTCATCGACATCGACGCCTACGCCGGCGCCGGCGGCGGCGGGCTGCCCCTCGGGCCTCCCCTGGCCCTCGCGGTGGTATATTTGTTCTCGGCCCTCGACACGTGGGTGAACCGGACTTCATGACGTTCGAAAGCAGCCCCGAGCCGCCCCGACAGGCGGCACCGCCTCCCGTCTTCGCCCTGCTGGCGGCTGCCTTCCGGCAGAACCTCGCGGGCACTCTTTCGATCCCCCTGGCCGACGGCAACACCGCCAGCCTGATCATCAGCGGCGCCCGGATCGTGCAGGTGTCCCATCCGACGACCTCCTCGGCGGCCATCCTGAACGCGCTTCAGCGCGCCGGCATCCTGACCGACCGCGACCTGCACCGCATCGAGCGCGCCGCCCGGAAGGCCTCGATCCCGCTGGACGAGGGCGCTGTCGCCGCGGGCATCGTGTCCACGGGCACCCTGGCGGCGATCCGCGAAGCGCTGTGCCGCGAAGCCGTGGTCGCCCTGGCGCTGGACCGGACCCTGCAGCCCGCCGCCACCTGGACGCCCGTCCGGGGCCTTCGGGAATCCTGCGCCCTGCCGTTGCCGTTCCTGCTGCGCGAGGCCCAGAAGCGCCACGGGGAAACGCCGAACATCCACCGGGTCGTATCGGGTCCCCAGCAGGTCTTCGGTCGATCCTCGGCCGGGCGGCCCCACGAGGAGGAGCGCTGGGAGGATCTGAAGGTCGGGGCGGGCGAGCGCCAGGTCTATTTCTTCGTGGACGGTCGCCGCACCGTCGCCGAACTGTCCCTGGCCACCTGCCAGAGCGAGTTCGAGGTGTCCCGCGCCCTGGCGTCCCTGGCCGAAGGCGGCCTGGTGCGTCCGATCGGCGCCCGGGACGTGCCCCCCGTGAACGCCCGGGCGGCCCGTTCCGCCTTGCTGCGCCTGGTCGCGCTGCTGGCGGCGGTGGTCCTGCTGGTCGGCGGCATCGCCTGGGGTTCGTGGTCCGGACGCCTGGCTCCGATCCCCTCCCTGGCCGACGCGTCCACGGACCCCTACCGCTCGCTGATCCGGGACGCGCCCCACCAGCGCATCGTCGGCGCGGCGCGCCAGTTCCAGATCGTGTTCAACCGTCCCCCGGCCACCTTCCAGGAGCTGCTGGACGAGCGCCTGGTGCTGCCGACCGACGCCCGGGCTGCGGCGCTCCTGGGCCTGGACAACACCAGCACCGTCCGTGGAGTCCCATGACGCATCGCACGCCGGCCGACGAGTCCCGCGTCACCTTCGACGACATGGATGCCTTCCTGGTCCTGTGCGGCGAGCACGACGTGAACCTCAAGCGCCTGGAAGCGAAGCTGGACGTCGCCCTGCGCGTCCGGGGCAACCAGGTGACGGTGAAGGGGGATTCGGCATCGGCGGTCCGGACCGCGCTGGACCTCCTGCGCCAGTTGTACGTCGTGGCCCGGCAGACCCGCATGGTGGGCATCGCCGACGTGGACCGGGGCGCCACCATCCTGGCCTCGGACCCCGACGCCGACCTGGCGGATCTGCTGTCGCAGGGCGTGACGCTGCCGACCTCGGGCGGTGCCAAGGTCGTCGCCCGCAGCCCGAACCAGAAGGCGTACATCAAGTCCATGCGCGCCAACGATCTGGTCTTCGCCATCGGCCCGGCCGGCACCGGCAAGACCTACCTGGCGATGGCCAGCGCGATTTCCGCCCTTCTGTCCAAGCAGGTCAAGCACATCATCCTGACGCGCCCCGCGGTGGAGGCCGGCGAGCGCCTGGGCTTCCTGCCCGGGGACCTCGTGGAAAAGGTCAACCCGTACCTGCGCCCGCTGTACG
>CAINDP010000049.1 GCA_903847405.1 uncultured Myxococcales bacterium
CACGCCGGCGTCGGTCACCTGCCAGTTCGACCAGAACTGGAGCGCCGTGTCCGGCTGCGCGCCCGCCGGTTGCGCCTTCCCGCAGGCCCTCCCCGGAATGGTCGTGGTTTGCCAGGGCACGGACCACGGCGACCAGTGCAGCCTGGCCTGCGACGCCTCCTCCGGGCACATCGGGACCCCGTCGGCCGGCACCGCGACGTGCGCCTATGGCGACTGGTCCATCGACTTCGCGGCTGTGACCGGGTGCGTCCTGGCCGACTGCGGACAGCCGGTGGCCACCGGGTACGTCTTCAACTGCGCCGGCACGACGTTCGGTTCGACCTGCGGCGTCGCCTGCGCTGCCGGGTACTCCGGCACGCCGGCGTCGGTCACCTGCCAGTTCGACCAGAACTGGAGCGCCGTGTCCGGCTGCACACAGCCGGAGGTCTGTGACGGGATCGACAACGACGGCAACGGGATCGTGGACGACGGCATCCCGGCCCAGCCCACGACGTGCGGCATCGGCACGTGTGCCCGGACGGGCTCGCGGGCCTGCGTCCACGGCGCGATGTCGGACTCCTGCACGCCTGGAACGCCCGCGCCCGAGGCCTGCAACGGCATGGACGACAACTGTGACGGGGTCATCCCGACGAACGAGTCGGACCCCGACAGCGACGGGGTTCTTTCCTGTCTGGACAACTGCCCGATCGTGGCCAACCCCGATCAGGCAGACCGCGACGGCAACGGCATCGGCGACGCCTGCGACAACCACGCACCCGTTGCAAACGCCGGGTTGGACCAGTCGGTCGCGACGGCCGGCAGCAGCGCGACGGTCACCCTGGACGGGTCCGGTTCCTCGGACCCGGACCTGGACGCGTTGACCTACACGTGGATCGAGGGCGGCAAGGTGCTCGCCCGCGTCGCCCGTCCCGCCGTGACCCTGGCAGTGGGCACCCACATCATCGTCCTGGCCGTCAGCGACCCCCGGGGTGCGCGGGCGACAGACACCGTGGTCGTCACTGTCAAGCAGACCTATTCCTGGTCCGGGGTGCTGCAGCCCATCAATCCGCCCAATGCAGCGGGCTTCAGTTCCTCGGTCTTCAAGGCCGGCAGCACCGTGGCGGTGAATTTCCTGCTGACGGGCGGAAGCGCCGGCATCCGGACGCTGGCCGCCACGTTCACGGCATCCCGGATCAGCAGCCAGGTCAACGGCCAGGTCAACGAGGCCGTTTCGTATGCGAGGCCCTCGTCGGACAACCGGTTCCGCTTCGACGCCGCCACGCGGCAGTACACGTTCAACTGGGGAACGAAGGGCCTGGCGAAGGGAACCTACCGCCTTTCGATCAACCTGGGCGACGGCGTGTCGCGCACGGTGAGCGTGGGACTGAAGTAGGTCTTGCCACGGAAATCGAGGGGGAGGCCCCCGCGGGTCACGACCCCGGCGTCCAGATACCGCCCGCGATCTCGCAGACGGACTTTCCGACGTTGTCGGACGACGTGTAGTAGCAGTTGACCAGCCTGCCGTCCCCGGTGGTCAGGACCGTGCAGGTGCCGAACAGGCCGCTGGTCGGACAACGGGTGGTCGACCAGGAGGCGGGGTTCCCATAGGCACCGCCCGTTTCGCACGTCGTCTGTCCGTTGGTGGCCGGATCGCTGCAGACGCTGGCGCTGTCGCAGTAGTAGTCGACGCAGACACCGGAGGCGGGAGGTCGGTGGTCGCAGGTGCCGTAGTAGACGCCACCCCCCGGCGCCTCGTTCCCCGCGCCCGAACCGTCACACGCGAAAAGCCCTGCCAGGACGATCACGGTCCAGGAACCCCTCATGAAGCCCTCCTCCCGGATGAAGATGCGGGTGCACGACGAATTGTTGAAGATGGTCTGGGGAAGGTCAACGGGGAATCGGCGAATCCACGGGACAATTCGCCCGGTCCGTCGCGGTCCTCTCCGCCTGATCGAATCCTGCGGCAACTTTGCATACGCGGATGCCGGGTGCTAGCCTCACTGTGATGTCGGTCAGCCTATGCCTGCGGACGATTGCACGGGGGGGAAGTGGGAAATCACCAGAAGTTCGGGATCGCGTTGGCCCTGGCGGCATTCGTCGCAGGCGGAACCCGGTGCGCCAGTCCTTCGCTGACGGGGCCGGTTCCCGTGACCATCACTCCTCCGGACAAGTCCATCCTCCATCTGCCGACGCACCTGACGGCGAGGGGCGCGATCTCGGGCGATTGGAGTTACACCGTGACGGGCGGGACCGCCACCGCGACCGGGCCGGGCGGCGCGTTCGACGACATCTGCAATCCCGTGTGCCCCGCGGTCCTCCTGTCGCCGTCCGAAACGGGCCAGGCAAAGACGGGCCAGGTGGACGTCACGGTCACGTACCATCCCGATCGCAAAGACTTCTCGAACTACGTCGATGCGACCCTCCAGGTCACCTACCAGTTCGTGGCGGGGACACCGACGTTCACGCCGGCCGCCGGCCAGTTGGAAGCGGGCGCAACGGTCGCGATCGCGTCCGAGACTCCCGGCGCGACCATCCGCTACACGCTTGACGGCACGCCCCCGAACGCGGCATCGACCGTGTACACCGCTCCCATCGCGCTGGCCGTCGTCGCCACCGTGACGGCGATCGCCACCAGCCCCGGATACGCGGACAGCACAGCGGGCTCGGCGGCCTACGCTCCGCCGGCCCTGGCCGGCGCCTGCAGCGCCTGGAACACCGCGATTGCGGCCCGCGCCGTCGCGTGCTTGAAGGCCGCTCCCGACTACCTGGCGGCGCGTCCGGGCGCCATCGACTGCGCCGCCCTCCAGGCCGACGTGCAAGCCGGCGTGACGACGTTCGAACCGTCCCGCTCGGCGGATTGCACGGCAGCCCTGCAGGCGCTGCCGTGCAACGCGCTCGTCGCGGACGGGCTGGGACCGTTCGTCTTCGCCACGCCCTCCACCAGCCCCGGACTGTTCGCGTTCCCGATGTCCGGCACCGCCTGCGCCGAGGCGATCATCGGCGAGGGCACCCAGGCGACCCCCTGCCATCGCGACAGCCAGTGCGCCGACGGGCATTGCGCCGCCACGGCGACCTACATCTGCCAGGACAGCACGTGCCAGGCGCCTATCGGGGCGGACGCCTCCTGCACACGCCCGAAGGAATGCGGCGACGGCCTGACCTGCGACAGCGCATCGCGGCAGTGCAAGGCATACGCCGCGTCCGGCGCAAACTGCCTGCAGGACTCCGACTGCGGACCCGACCGGCGCTGCCTGGACTACTCGTGCAACGCGCCGCTGGCGGCGGACGCCAACTGCGGCTACACGGCCCAGTGCGCTGTCGGGAACCTCTGCCTTGACGGGACGTGCAAGGCGCTCGTCGGCCTGGGCGACGCCTGCGTCGCAGCAGTGGCGCCCGGCATGCCCACCGTCTGCGGCGCCGGCTTCTGGTGCAATGCCGGCGCATGCGCCGCCCTGCCCAAGGCCGGCGAATCGTGCGAAGCGACCTTCGCCTGCACGGGCGGGTACTGCGACCTGTCGGGAGGGACCCCGACGTGCAAGGCCTACCTCGATGCCGGTGCGGTCTGCACCAACAGCAGCCAGTG
>CAINDP010000050.1 GCA_903847405.1 uncultured Myxococcales bacterium
GACCGCTCGATGACGGCCGGGTGGCGGTTCAGGCCCAGGTACAGGTTCAGGGACCACACGATGCAGTCCCGTTTTTCGCCGGTGACCGACGACACGATGGATGCCGTGGCGTTGCTGCCTTCCTCGGTGAACAGGTCCGACGCGAACAGGTGCGCCCGGGACTGTTCGTCCTTGAAGCGCTGCAGTTCTTCCGCCACCTGGGCCACGTTCGTGATGCCCTGGCGCTGCATTTCCGTCCGCACCAGGCCCAGGACCCGGGCGCCCAGATCCTTGAAGGCGTGCGTGACCACCTGGGCCAGGCGGTTTTCGATTTCGGGCGTCACGTCCAGGAACCGCACCGCCATGGAGGGCCGCCGTTCGGCCCCGACGGCGTCGTGGCGCGTCACGTGCCCCTGCAGTTCCAGCGGTTCCAGCGACGGGACCGCCAGTTCGACCGTCACGTCGCCCCCGACGGGCAGCAGGGTGTCGCCGGCCAGCAACGCACCGCCGATGGACAGGTTCGACACCTCGAACTCGAGGACGTCGAGCCCCCTCCGGGCCAGGGCGGGTGCGTTCAGGGACACGCGGGCATGGATTCGGTGCATCTTCATCGGGCGCCTCCCAGCGAAAGGACGTAGTCGACCAGCTTGTCGATCGTGTCGTGCTCGGTCAGGACCCAGGACGGCACGTCGCCGCCCGTCAGCAACCCCAGTTCGTAGGCGATGTTCACGCCCGTCAGCGAGTCGATGCCCATGCTGTTCAAGGACACGTGCGGGAGGATCTGTTCCCGGGGAATCCCGGAAATCTCGGAAACGATCGCGATGACCTTGTCCCGCAGGACGTCCCGCGGCGCCGGTTCCCTGGGCCGGGCCGTCTCGACCTCGGCTTCCAGCAGGGCCAGGCGGCCCGCGAACAGCGCCCGTTTGCAGGCCTGACGCTGGATCTTTCCACTGGTGGTCTTGGGGATCGTCCCCGCCTGGATCAGGACCAGGCGGTGGGCCTTCAGACCGTGGATTTCGGACACGGCCCGCGTGATGGCCGCGGCGACCTCCTGGGCCAGGAAGGCCCCGGGCGCGGGCGGCAGCCGCGGGGTAGGCTGGACCGATCGACGTTCGCCGTCGACGGTCCAGGTGTCCCGGACCCGGCGCTCGACCTCCACGACGATGGCCAGGCGCTCTTCCCCGTCCTCGTCGAACGAAAACGCCGCGCTGCAGCCGGCCCGGATGTTCGGGTGGGCATCCTGCACGGTGGACTCGATGTCCTGGGGATAGTGGTTCGTGCCCCGGATGATGATCAGGTCCTTGATGCGCCCGGTGATGAACAGTTGTTCCTGGTGCATGAAGCCCAGGTCGCCGGTGCGCAGGTGCGGCGTGTCGTCCCCGCCCTGGATGCGGGCCTGCAGCAGTTCCGCCGTCGCCTGGGGCTGGTCCCAGTAGGAGCGGGCAACCCCGTGGCCGGCGATCCACACCTCGCCGACGCGGCCGCCCGGCAGCCGGGTCGAGGTGTCGGGATCGACGATTTCGACCCGGACGTCGCGCCCGGGCCGACCGCATCCCACCACGGTGCGCGTGCCGGCGCCCGGCGGGGCCTGTTCCACCTCGTGCTGTTCCAGACGGTCGGCCCGCAACGTCAGGATGGTGGGGTCCTCGTCGCACGGGAGGGCCACGACCTTGCACGTCCCCTCGGAAAGGCCGAAGCCCGGGCAGAAGGTGCGGCGCCGGAAACCGACGGGCTCGAAGCGCTCCACGAACCGGTCCATCGTTTCGGCACGGACCGGTTCCGCCGCGGTCAGGGCCATGCGCCAGGACCCCAGGTCCAGGGTCGCCAGGTCGGGGTTGGTGACCTTCCGCGTACACAGGTCATAGATGAAATTCGGGCCGCAACTGTGGGTCGCGCGGTTTCGCGAAATGGCTGCCAGCCAGGTGAAGGGCTTCTGGATCACGTCGATGGGCGACATCTGCAGGGCCGTGAAGCCCCGCCACAGGGGGGTCAGGATTCCATAGATCAGGCCCAGGTCGTGGAAGGCCGGCAGCCAGTTCACGGCGACCGTGTCCGGGCCGTGATCCCAGCCGTCGTCGAAGTAGGCCATGTTCGCCAGGACGTTTTCCTGGCTCAAGGCCGCGCCCTTCGGGTCGGACGTGGAACCGGACGTGTACTGGATCAGCGCCAGGTCCGCAGGGTCCCCGGGGACCATGTCGGGCAGGACCAGGCCGCGCGCCGGGACGTCGGTGGCGATCCATCGCAGGGCGTCGAAGGCCGGCAGTTCCGCCAGGGCCGGCCGCAGGGCGTCCAGGACCGCGGAGGTCGTCAGCGCCCACTTCGGCTTCGCGCTGTCCACGATCGTCATCAGCCGTTCCAGGCTGCGCTTGGGCTTCAGCGGGTTCGGCGGGGGGGCAGGCACGGCCGTCACGCCCGCGACGCAGCACCCCAGGAAGGCGGTGATGAAGTCCAGGCCCGGGGGATACAGCAGCAGCACCCGTTCGCCCCGGAGGCCACCGGTGTCCAGGCGCGCGGCGACCGCCCGGGCTCCGTCGCGCAGGGCTTCCGTGGAAAGCTCTGTCGGACCGGTGGTTTCCCCCAGGTAGCGGTACGCGATCCGGGCCGGCGCCTCCTGCGCCCGAAGGTCCAGCAGGGACACCAGATCGCGAGGCAAGGATTGGGCCATTTTCGCGGCTCCTTCGTCGGTGTGTGTCGCCTTGGCAGTATCCTCCGGGTGTCCGCGGCGGGACAAATTTCGGAAAGGTTGTGTCCCGGCAAGGCCTTGATTTGGCAGAGGTTGGCAGGCGTAGCGCGACGTCAGTATCGGGTCCTGGGGGTTACTTCGGGGCGTTGGGGCACATGGCGTTCCACATGGACGGGTCCTCGGCGCCATAGGCCTCGGCGTAACTGATCCCCATGCTCCCGCACGTTTCGTCGCAGGACTGATCGGCCGGGATGTTCGCGCAGATCTGGTTGATGGTGACCTTGTAGACCATGCAGCCCATCTGCGGGCCGGCGGACTTGCACTGGCACATCCAGTCCTGCGCCGCCTGGCAGATTTCGGACAGATCCGAGGCGCTGTAGGTCATGGTCACCGTGATGGTGGCCGGGCCTCCGCCGCCCTGGACCAGCAGGACCTTGCCGTTCGTCCACTTCTGGGCCACGTCCTTCAGTTCCACCTCGGACCCGTCGTAACTGCCGATGCGGGCCTCGTCGGCGCTTTCCCCGTAGTTTTCGCCGAACACGAAGATCGACACCTGCCCCTTGGAGGTTTCGGCCTTGAACTTCGCCTTCAGCCCGGCCACCTGGGTGCCCGTGGGCATCTGGTCCTTGGAAACCCAGTCTGCCAGCAGGACGCGGGCGGACAGCGGCGGGACGTCCTTCAGGGTGACCGTGCAGACCGCGTCGGTTTCCGACACGACGCAGTCCGACCCCTTCAGATCGTAGGCCGACGGGAACAGGGATCGAGCCAGCATGTTGGCCTTCCCCGGGAACTCGGCGTCCGGTTCGTCGGGCCACACGTACCCGGCGGAGGTCCGGATGTAGGCCCGGTCGGCGGCATAGGCGGCGTAGACCTCGTGGAACGTCGCGGGGAAGCCGATCGACGCGGTTTCCAGGGCAATCGCGTAGGGCTCCAGCGATTCGGCCGCCGAGGCGGGAGTGCCCACGGACGCCGAGGCCAGGGCCAGCAGGTACTGGCGCACCGTGTCCAGCCCGCTCATCCGCAGCAGGTACACGTAGAAGTCCTGGTTCTGGTAGGCCGCGCTGCTGTTCCCGGTGTCGAACCAGCCGTGGGGCGCCTCCAGGGTGGTCGCGGACGGGGAGGGCCGCGGGATCGCCTGGCCCTGCTCCATCTGGTACGCGACCGCGGTCGCCAGCCCCTCGTTGAAGCCGGTGCTGCTTTCGTAGCACCACACCACGCCGTTTTCCGTGTAGTTGAAGCAGGTCTTCGGGATCTGGTACGCCTCGAAGATCGAATGGAACAGTTCGTGGGCCAGGATCGCGTACCCGCCGCCATACGGATTCGTCGTCGGCTGCCGGACGTCGTCCACCGCCAGGTTGATGCGCCCCAGTTTGCGCGCGGCGTCGGCCGACTGGGTGTCCTCGGGCTGCTTGTAGTGGCTGCCCGTGGCGATCAGGTTCACGTGCCAGAACCGCATGTCCGTAGGCTCCAGCACGTTGTACAGCAGGGGCGACTTGAACCCCGCGCCGGAGTATTCCGCCGCGGCCTGCCGTCCCCAGGACAGGACGCTCTTCGCCTCGTCCTCGGTCAGCGTCTGGCTGTCATAGTCGATCCGCCATTCCAGCGTGGGCCACGTGTCGCCAAGCGCGGAGGTCTTCGATGCGCTGATGGAGTACAGCAGGCCGTCCGTCGAATGCAGCCGCCTCACGTTCGGGTTGAACGCCACGGAAAAGGTGAAGGCCGGCGGCACGGACAGCAGTTCGGCGACGAACTCGCCGGTGAACGCGTCGTACGTCCCGTCCACCGGCACCACGATCCCGCGGATGGCTACCAGCACCTGCAGGCCCGGGTGGTCCAGGGCCTCCGACGGCGGGGTGATTGGAATGCGAATGACCACCGGGGAGGCCGGATCGGCCGTCAGATCGGACCGGGTCGCCCCGACGTCGAACCAGCCCGACACCTTCGTCCATCCGGAAGGCATCGACGGCGCGCTCTTGGCCGGGCGCAACCCCACGTCGGCCTCGGTCGAAAGGGTCCAGGCCGGGACCGTCACGGAAGGACCGCCGACGATCGCCACCGTTCCTCCGGACACGCCGACCGGACCCGACGTCGCGTACGTGCTGACGTCGATGCCGGAGGTGCCGTCGCCCGGCGTGCCGCCGTTCCCGCCGTTGCCCGCGCCGGTATCGGAACAGGCCGCGTGCAGGGACAGGGCCGCCAGGGCGCAGGCCAACCCCAGGTTCGTTTTCGTCGCGCGCATGGGTTCTGCTCCGGTCAGGTGATGGATGCGAGGATGGAGGGTCCGTGGGGGAAGGTCAAGGGGGAGGGCGCCCAGGACGGGCACACCCGGGTTCCTCGTTCCGGCTCGTTTCTTGACCCGGGTCCGAAGCACCTTTACATTGGAATCGTGACGCATTCCGGCCGTGGAAATCTGGAAAATCCGGGGGGGAGAACATGCAAACAGGCCGTTTCCGCGCAGTGCTGGTTGCCCTTGCGACTCTGGCCGGGTGCGTCGTGAGTTCCGGGGTCGACACCGACGACCCGACCGCGATCGCCATCGATCCCCCGGATGGAACCACCTTGTACCAGCCGACCAGCCTGTCGTTCAGCACCAGTATCAGGGTGCACTGGTCCTTCACGGTCGTGGGCGGAACGCTTACGGGAATGCCGGACTACCAAATAACCGGGCCGTCCTGTTCGGGTGTGCTGGCGCCCGTGGCGGAGGGGCAGACAACCCCGGGCACGGTGGCTCTCTCGATCTCTTCCACTCCCTCCGTGGACAACTACCTTGGGGCCGACGCCAAGGTCACCTACCACTTCGTGGCCGGCACGCCGACCTTCAGCCCGGCCGCGGGAAACCTGGCACTGGGCGACACCGTCACCATCGCCTCCGTGTCGACGGGTGCCGCCATCCACTACACGACCGACGGGTCCCTCCCCACCGCCGCCTCCGCCCTGTACACGGCCCCCTTCGAACTGGACAAGTCCGTTACCGTGAGGGCCATCGCCCTCGGCGGCGGCTACGTGGACAGCGGGGTGGGCTCGGCCGTGTACACGGTCGCCACCTTCACGGACCTCTGCGCCGACTGGAACGCCGCCATCGCCGCCCGTACCGTCGCCTGCCTGCTGGCCGACGCCGACTACCTTGCGGGCCGGGCGGGCGCCATCGATTGCGCCACCCTCCAGGCGGACATCCAGGCCGGGCAGACGACCGTGGACGCGACCCGGACCGTGGCCTGCACCGAGGCGCTGCAGGCATTGCCCTGCGCGGCCCTGGTGTCGTCCGCGCCGGGCCCGTTTGCCTTCCCCATGTCCGGCACGGCCTGCGCCGGCGTCATCGTCGGCACCGGGGCCACCTCCGCCGACTGCCGGCGCAACTCGCAGTGCGCCAGTGGCTATTGCACCTCGACGACGATCTACTCCTGCCCCGGCACCTGCCAGCCCCGCAACGTTGCCGGTGGCAAGTGCACGCGGGGGTCCGAGTGCGCCGAAGGCCTGGCCTGCAGCAGCACGACCCACAAGTGCGCCGCGTACGCCGCCCTGGACGATCCCTGCAACATGGATGACGACTGCGCCCCCGACCTGCGCTGCCTGGACTTCACGTGCAAGCCGCCGCTGGCCAGCGGTGCCGGGTGCAGCGCCAGTTTCAACTGCACCGTCGCGGACGTCTGCATCGACGGCACCTGCCAGGCCCTCGTCGGCCTGGGCGGCACCTGCACCCAGCCCATGGCGCCCGGCATGCCGACGGTCTGCGCCGCCGGCTTCTGGTGCAACGCCGGCACCTGCGCCGCCCTGCCCAAGGTCGGCGGCACCTGCACCGACATCTGGGCCTGCACCGGCGGCTACTGCGACATGGCGAACAACGGTGGCACCTGCAAGGCCTACCTCGGCACCGGCGAGTCGTGTACCTCCAGCAGCCAGTGCGCGTCGCAGATCCAGTCGTTCGACAAGTGCGTCGCCTTGGGGGACTTCTACTGTGCTCCGCCCTGATCGGGGTCCCGGCGTTCGGGTGTGTTTCGGGGGTGATGGTTCCTGGATGGCTTAGGTGCGCTTGCGACCGGGGCGGCATAGCCGCAGGAAGACCAGGCCCAGGAACCCGATCAGGCCTGCCCACAGGGACCCGGGTGTACTTCCGGCCGTGCATCCGCTCCCGCCGCCGATGGCGCTGGTCGCAGCGGGCGTGCAGACGAACGACGACTGGTCGATTTCGCCGTCTTCCAGTTCCCCGTTCCTGGCAACGCCGCCGGAAACTCCGTCGTCCAGCCCTGTGTCGATGCGCTGTCCACCATGGCCACAGTTGTCGCCCGCCGGTTCTTCTGCGACGCTGACGAGGGCCAGGAATCCGTCAGCCCCGTTCGTCCCGTCGCTGCCTTCCCGTCCCGAACTGCCGATTTCACCGTTGCACACGTAGAAGGAATCGTCGATCTCACCTGCGTCGAGCACCCCGTCTGCCGGCGTGCCGCTGGGGAGTCCGTCGTCGAGGCCGACGTCGATCCTCTTGCCGCCCGTGGGGCAGTTGGAACCCGGCGTTTCGTCGGCGACGTCGACCAGGGGCTTGGTTCCGTCGGTGCCGTTGGTTCCGTTGGTTCCGTTGGTGCCGTTGGTGCCGTTGCAGATGTACGACGTCGAGTCGACCTCGCCCTCCTCCAGCACGCCGTTGCCTGCCGTACCGTTCGGGGAGCCGTCGTCGAGGCCGGCGTCGCTGCGCTTGCCCCCCGTCGCACAGGGTTCGCCCGCGCTCACGGTCGTGACCCTGACCAGCGAGTCGATGCCGTTGGTCCCGTCCGTGCCGTTGTGGGCATCCTCCAGGACGGAAGGTCCGTTCAATCGCTCTCTCTAGGTAGGCGTTCCACCACCGTTCTTGTCATGGCCTGGAGACGAATCAATGTGTGCGCGAGCGCCGTGACCGTGATCGTGATGGAACCGAACGCCGATGGACTTGACTCCCTTGCTTGGCCCATCTAAACTGACCAGTAGAACTTCACTGGCCAGTAAATTGGCAAGTGCCCGGGACATCGATGTGGTGAAGGCGGCCCTTCGGCAGGCGATCCCGAGATGGACCCTGCAGCAAGAAGTCGGAGAAGGTGCCGACGTCGTCGGGCTCGCGGGCCGCCGAAGGGTCCACGTAAAGGTCATGTCGCTCTCTGCCGGCCGGATCGACGACGTCCTTTCCCGGCTTTCCCTGGGCATCGTACAGGGAAGCGAGCACGCTCCCAGTGCCCGGACCGTGGTCCTGACCTGCGTCGTCCTTCCGAGGCTCGGGAGGAGGATCGTGGCCGAGGCCGAGGCATTCATGGCACGGTACGGCCACGAACGCGGCTGGGCTCTGGTCGACCGGGATGGAGATGCCCGCGTAGTGATTCCGCAGCTCGGGGTCGATGCGACGTTGCGACAGGAGCGCGTCGCAGCTCGGGAGCCTCGTCTTGCCTCCACTCCGTTCTCTGACCTTGGGCTCTGGATGCTGAAGATCCTGCTGCTGCGGGACGCGCCTGCTGAGTTGTGGCAGGGGCCGCGGGAACGGCCGGTCCATCCCACCGCCCTCGCACGGCTGGCCGGCGTGTCGGTCGTTCTGGCGCACCGGTTCGTCATGACACTCGAGAGCCAGGACTTCCTGCGAAGGCGGCGGGACGGGCTGCATGTGGTTCGGCGGGATGCCCTCCTGGCCGCGCTACGCCAGCACGAGGAAGGAGAGTTCAGCAGGCCGGTCCCGGTCCGACGCCTCGGAGGCCTGCGGCTCGACGTCGATGATCTCGCTTCCGCAGGCGGACACGGCGATCTGGTCGTCGGGGGATTCGAGGCGTGCCGCAGGCTGGGCGTCTTGCACGTTCTCGGGGAACTCCGGGTGGAGATCCACACCCTCGTGTCGGTCGACGCCGTCCTGGAGCGACACGGCCTGGAGCGCTGCGAGGCGCACGCCGCGAGTCTGTGGCTGTCGCCCTCGCGCCACAGGGAGTCGATCCGTCGCGGCATGCTGGATCGCGAGGGCGTGCAGGTCGTCGACGGTTTGCAGGCGGCCCTGGACGTGCTGCATCATCCGGGGCGAGGCCAGGAACAGTCGGACTACCTGTTCGAGAGACTGTTTCCACGGATGGAGGGGGCGTGAGCACGTCCGGGTCGGTCGGATTCCCAGAGGTGCTCCGGGACTTCGGGCGGCTGATCGCGGCTCTCGGCGAGTACCGCAGCGTCGCCGTCCTGACCGGGGGCGCGGTGCGCAGGGGCACGGACAGGCGGGTACAGGTCGTGCAGGAGGGTCTGACGGCGCAGGCGTTGCGGTATCTGGACCTGCTGCTCGAGGCACCGATGGAGTTCGACGCCGCGACGCTCGACGGGCTCGGCCTTGACCGGCCGCACGAGATCCGCGTTCCCCGGCCCGCTGCTTACGTCCTGCAGAAGCTGCTGTCGTGGGATGAACGTGCAGCCGGCAAGAGGGACAAGGACGCGGCGTACCTCCACGAGGTCGCGATCCTGACGAACGGGGCCTGGTCGGGTGTCGAGGCGGATGTTCGGCGCACAGAGGCATCGACCCACGAGCGCAGGCGCTGGGTTTCGAAGGCCCGCAAGCGGATGCATGACCTTTTCCTCAGCACGGATGCGGAAGGCCCTCTGCGTGTCGTCCGCCAGTACGAGCGCCTGGCCGACCCGGGTGCGCGTCCTACCGAGGGCGGCGTGCGGCGGCTGATGGCTCGATTCGCGGACGAGAGTGGGCTTGGAGGTTCGACCCCATGACCCGAGCCGACTCCACCAGGGCGGCGGGAATCGCCGGCAAGTGGCGCATTTCCAGGATGGACACGTGGGCCCAGGACGCGGTTGATCGTACGTCGAGTTCTCGTGGGATGGCGTCGACGAGGGAGATCAAATCTGCGGCCGGGGCTGGGCCGCGCTGCAGCCGGATGGCACGCTGGAAGGCCACCTCTTCATTCACAACAGCGACGACTCGGGCTTCACCGCGGTCCCCTTCACCGGAGAGGAGAACCCCAGGGCGAGGACCTTGGCAGGCAGGAGGCGGGTCGGCCGGTGACGTGTACGCGATGTGATCAAGATCGTCTGATGATCAGGCACCGGTCCCCCAGGTCCAGATGGCGAAGAACCGGGGGGGGGCCGACGGACTGGATGTACCTTCCGTCCGGGCCATAGCCCTTTTGAATCGCATCTTTTGGCAGGACTTCATCGCTGGCGCGAGCAGGTAGCCGAGAGGGTTGCAGATACAAAAACGCCTCCCGAAGGAGGCGTTTTGCGGAACTGATTGGTAGCGGGGGCTGGATTTGAACCAGCGACCTTCGGGTTATGAGCCCGACGAGCTTCCGGACTGCTCCACCCCGCAACAGTCGATCCCGTTGGGGACCGGCAAATGCTCGGGCATTATGCCCAGGTAGGGTGGGGTTGTCAATGGGTATCTCGTGGAGGATTCGCGCCGGGGCGCGTCGGGGGCGGCGATGCGAGCCGGGGACCCCACCCGGGCCCCGCGTGCGGTAGGATTGCCCGGTCCGTTCCTGGAGGGGACCCGGCATGCGATGGACCGAGCCTGTTTTCCGACCGCCCAGCGAGGCGGAAAGCCTGCTGCTGCCGGTCACGGTGGGGTGCAGCCACAACCGGTGCGCGTTCTGCGCGATGTACCGGACCAAGAAGTTCGCCGTGCTGGACCTGCCGGGAATCCTGAAGGATATCGATGAGGCGAGGGCGTGGCCGATGCTGCGCCGGGCCTTCCTGCTGGACGGCGACGCGCTGGCGGCGCCCACGGATCTGCTGGCGGACGTCCTTGCGGCGATCCGCGAGCGGCTGCCCTGGATCCAGCGCGTGGGCGTGTACGGGGACGCGCAGTCCATCCTGGGGAAGGGCGCCGACGACCTGGCGCGGTTGCGTGAACTGGGCCTGGGCATGGTCTACCACGGCATCGAAAGCGGGTCGGCCGAGGTTCTGGACCGCGTGGGCAAGCCGGTGTCACGCGAACAGATGCACGAGGTGCGGCGCGTGATGAAGGCGTCGGGCGTGCGGCACTCGGTGATGGCGCTGCTGGGCCTGGGCGGGACGGAACTGACCGGGGACCACGCGAAGGGGACCGCGGAGGCGCTGACCGCGATGGACCCGGACTACGTGGGCCTGCTGACGCTGATGGTGGTGCCGGGGACCGCGATCGCGCTGCGGCAGGACCGCGGCCAGTTCGAACTGCCGGATTCCTGGGGCATGCTGCAGGAACTGCGGACCATCCTGGCCGGCCTGGACGTCACCCACGCGCGGTTCTCGGCCAACCATGCGTCGAACTTCCTGCCGGTGACGGGGGATCTGCCGGACGACAAGGCGCGCCTGCTGGCTCTGGTGGACCGGGTGCTGGAAACGCACGACGAGAACCTGCTGCGACCCGAGTGGCGACGGGGGCTCTGACGGCCCCGGGCCCGGCCCGCCGCCCGCCCGCCGTTCCCTTCGCACCCCCCCGAACCCGCCCCGCCTTGGCACCTTTCTCGCGCGCGCCGTAGCATGGTGAGTCCTGGGAACGGGAGTCCATCATGGCCGGAGTACCGCTGAACCTGCCGCAGACGATCACGGTGACGGTGGGCGGCGTCGAGTACAAGACCTCGCGGGGCACGCGGGTGAAGCCGTTCCTGCGGCGCTTCCTGCCCGGAATCGAGCCGGAGTGCCTGGGCGCCGTAGTGGCGAACCGGCTGGCGGACCTGGAAACGCCCATCGCGTCGAACTGCACGCTGGTGCCCGTGACGTATGCCAGCAAGGAAGGGGCGCGCATCTACCGCGCGACGCTGGCGGTGCTGCTGTCCGAGGCGGTGGCGCGGCTGTTCCCGGGGGCCCGGGTGCAGGTGGGCCAGTCCTTCGGGGACGCGGTGTTCTTCGAGGTCATCAAGGAGCCGTCGCTGCTGCCTTCGGACGTGGAGGCGCTGGAACTGGAAATGCGGGCGATGGTGGACCGGAAGGCCCCCATCGCGGTGATGCGCGTGCCCCGGCAGGAGGCCATCGAGGCGCTGCGGGCCGCGGGCGCGGAGGCCTCGGCGGACGTGGTGCTGACGTCGCGGCGCAGTTGGGTGCCGCTGGTCACGATGGGCGAGCGCGTGCACCTGTGGTTCCAGCCGCTGCTGCCCACGGCGGAAGGCATCCGGGGGTTCGCGTTGCGGCCCTGGGGCGGGGGCCTGGTGGTGTGTCCGCCGCCGGCGGGCCACCTGGATGCACCGCCTGCGCCGCTGCGGGGGGCGGAAAGCCTGTACTCGGTGTATCGCGAAACCCGCCTGTGGAACCAGCGCGTGGGCGTGGCGTCGGTGCCGGACCTGAACCGCACGGTGATCGGCGGCACGATCGGCGAGGTCATCCGGGTGGCCGAGGCGCTGCACGAGCGCAAGATCGTGGCCATCGCGGACGGGGTCGTGGAGCGGCGGTCGTGCCGGCTGGTCACGGTCGCGGGGCCCTCGTCGTCGGGCAAGACCACCTTCGTCAAGCGCCTGCGGATGCAACTGCTGGCGGCGGGATTGCGGCCGAAGGAACTCAGCCTGGACAACTACTACGTGGATCGCGAAAAAACGCCCCGGGACGAAGGCGGCGAATTCGACTTCGAAAGCCTGGAGGCCATCGATCTGGACCTGCTGAACACGCACCTGATCGCGTTGATGAAGGGCGAGGAGGTCCAGTTGCCGCGGTACTCGTTCCCCCGGGGCGTGCGCGACGCTCATACGACGCCGATGCGCCTGGGCCCGGACGAGGTGCTGCTGATCGAAGGCATTCATGGGCTGAACGACCGCCTGACCGAGTCGGTGCCGTCGGACCAGAAGTTCAAGCTGTACGTGTCGGCGCTGACGCAACTGGTCATCGACGACCACAACCGCGTGTTCACGTCGGACGCGCGCCTGATCCGGCGCATCGTGCGGGACCGGCTGTTCCGCGGGTACGACGCGGCCCGGTCGATCCACATGTGGCCCAAGGTGCGTGCGGGCGAGGAGCGGTGGATCTTCCCGCACCAGCCGACGGCCGACGCGACGTTCAACAGCACGCTGGTCTACGAGCCGGCGGTGCTGAAGGTGTTTGCCGAGCGCTTCCTGATGGAGGTGCCGGAGGACGACCCGGCGCACGTGGAAGCGGTGCGGTTGCTGGAGTTCCTGGACCTGTTCGTGCCGGTGTTCGCCGAGGATGTGCCGGCGACGTCGATCCTGCGGGAGTTCGTGGGCGGCAGCGCGTTCCGGTACTGACGTAGGAACCCGATGGAAGGGGAGGTCCACCGATGGGCAGGAGCTTGGGGATCGCCGGGTTGGCGCGGGCGGTGATGCTGGCGGCGGCGCTGACGGCGGCAGGGTGCGGGGGTTCCGGGAACGCGGGCGATGCATCGGCCGGGGACCCGGATTTCCTGGACACGCTGGGCGACGAGGCCGTGGCGCCGCTGGACGACCTGGAACCGGCGGATCGCGGTGCGGAAGAGGTGCTGCCTGACCTGCTGCCGGACCTGCTCCCCGATCTGCCCCCGGACCTCACTCCCGACCCGGGCCCGCCGGTGGATTCCGACGGCGACGGTCTGTTCGACGACGACGAAATCGCCCAGGGCACGGATCCGCTGGACCCCTCCAGCGCGGTGGCCTGGCATCCCGAACTGAACGCCCGCCCGCGCCTGTTCTTCGGGCCTGCCGACATCGAACGCATGAAGGCCCGGACGGCCGCGGTCGATGGTCCCCACGCGGTTTTGTGGGGGCGCATGCGCAGCGTGGCCGACCAGGTGCTGCCGACGTACCCCGCGGCCCCGGCGCCGTACGACCAGTTCGTCAGCGTGGCCCTGGGCGCCATCGCGGAATCGGCGGCGATGCGCGGGCTGCTGGGCGTGGACGGCGGCGGCAACCCCGAAATCGCCTACACCAACAAGGCCTTGGCGGCGCTGACCGTGGACTTCCCGGATCCCTCCGACCTGGACGCGAACTCCGACTACGACCTGCGGGAAGCGGAAACGCTGGTGCCCATGTGCATCGCGTTCGACCTGGCCGCCGGCACTCCGAACGTGGATGCGACGCTGCTGGCGTTGGCCCGGGCGAACCTGGTGAAACGCATCGACACGTACCGCTGGATGGGCCACGAGGGAGCCGTGACGCTGATGCTGCTGGCGGCCCGGAACAACCACGTGATGAAGTTCTTTGCCACGCTGGGCGTGTGTGTGATGGCGCTGAACGACCGGCCTGAGGCCGCGGCGGACATGTCGGAAGCCATGACGGGCCTGGACTGGATGATGAACCACTGGATGTCGTCCCCGGAAGGCGCCTGGGGCGAGGGCTGGAACTACCTGGTGTACGGCGGCCGGTCGTACGTCCCGTTCTTTGCGGCCTACCACCGGTGGGCGGAGGGGCGGACGCTGCCGTACTACGGCGTTCCGAACCTGCAGCCTTCGGACACGCCGCACACCGGGCGCGTCGACGGCATCCTGGACTTCGCGGTCAATCCCCGGACGAAGGCGGTGTTCGACCGGGCGCTGTGGTCGCTGCAGCCCAACGGACGGACCCCCAATACCGACGACGGGAACCCGGAGGTGCTGCCCGGGGGAATGCTGGCGTGGCTGTTCGACGACCCGCGGTTCCTGTTCGCGTGGTTCCGGCCGGCGGCGGGGTTCCCGGACCAGGGGTCGCCGGTGGCGGCCTTTGCGCTGTACGACGCCGACACGGTCGTGCCGGCGGATCCGGGGGCGCCGCTGGAGGCTTCGGCCGTGGACGCCGGGTTCGCCATCTTCCGATCGTCGTGGGCGACCGACGCGACGTACCTGGTGCTGCAGGGCGAGCACGGGAACACCCGGACGGCCGATCCGGGGCACGAGCATGCCGATGAACTGTCGTTCCTGCTGTGGCACGGCGGGCGGCCGTTGCTGATCGACCCGGGCTACATCAACTACACGAACCACGAAAAGGTGATGTTTGCCGAGGACCACAACACCATCCTGGTGGACGGGCAGGGGGCTCCCACCAACCTTCTGGGGGGATTCCCGACGTCGGTGGGCGTGGATGCGTTCCTGGAGCCGATGACGACGGATCAGTTCGTGACGACGACCCGGGTCACGACGACCTACCGCGGGGCGACCTTCACGCGGAGGATCGCGCGGGTGGACGGGCGGTTCTTCGTGGTGGAGGACCGGATCGACGGCGGGGGAGCGGCCCATGCCTACACGTGGCTGATGAACGGGATGGGGGGCGGCGAGGTGCCGGATTCCGCGTTCGAGGAACTGACCGACGGGGCGCGCTGGCGCAACGGTACCGCGCGGGTGGAGGTGCGAGTGCAGTCGGTGGCCGGGACGGCGACCCGGGATTCCGATTTGCAGGAGCACTGCAGCGTGTGGGGGCAGTGGGCGATGCACCGGCGGATGAAGGTGACCGCGACGATGCCGGGGATCGCGGGCTTCCTGGCCCTGGTCCTGCCCACCGCCGAGGGCGAAATCGAGCCACCCGGCGCGTTGACGCTGCAGCCATCGCCGGGCGTCGTTTCAACCGTGTGGACGGTGGACGCCACGACGTATGCCGCCTACAGCAACCAGACGACGGCCACCTGGTCCGGACCATCGACCGTCGAGGTGACCATCAGTGTGCCGCCGGGCCTGACGATCCTGCGTTCCCCCGGGGTCTCGTCCGCCTACGACGTGGTCCACCTGGCGCCCTGAAAATGGGGACACGGAAAATGGGGACAGACA
>CAINDP010000051.1 GCA_903847405.1 uncultured Myxococcales bacterium
AGCATGCCGCGGTGCTCAGCAACGAGCACATCGAGGCCGTCAAGACGGAACTGCAGGCGCTGAAGCCGATGAAGGCCGTGTTCGACCAGAACTACGTGCGCCGCCTGAACGGTCCGAACGTGAAGACCGGCGCCACCAAGTACGACCTGGCGATGCAGCTGGTGGACGACATCAAGTCCTTCAAGGAAGCGAACGGCTGCAGCCGGGTCGTCATCATCTGGACCGCCTCCACGGAAACCTTCATCCGCGTGGGCGACATCCATCGCGACCTGAAGACCTTCGAAGCCGCGATGAAGTCCAACCACCCCGACATCGCCCCGTCGATGGTCTACTGCTACGCGGCCATGCAGGCGGGCGTGCCCTTCATCAACGGCGCCCCGAACCTGTCCGCCGACGTGCCGTGCCTGTACCAGTTGGCCAAGGAGCGCAAGATCCCGGTGTGCGGCAAGGACTTCAAGACGGGCCAGACCCTGATGAAGACCATCCTGGCCCCCGGCTTCAAGGCGCGCATGCTGGGCCTGTCGGGCTGGTATTCGACCAACATCCTGGGCAACCGCGACGGCGAAGTGCTGGACGACCCGGGTTCGTTCAAGACGAAGGAAGAATCCAAGCTGTCGGTGCTGGACACGATCCTGCGGCCCGACCAGTTCCCGGACCTGTACGGCGACTACACCCACCTGGTGCGCATCAACTACTACCCGCCGCGCGGCGACAACAAGGAAGGCTGGGACAACATCGACATCTTCGGGTGGCTGGGCTACCCGATGCAGATCAAGGTGAACTTCCTGTGCCGCGACAGCATCCTGGCGGCGCCGGTGGCCCTGGACCTGATCCTGTTCAACGATCTGGCCCAGCGGGCGGGCATGGGCGGCATCCAGGAATGGCTGTCGTTCTACTTCAAGAGCCCGATGCACCTCGAGGGCCTGTACCCCGAGCACGATCTGTTCATCCAGCAGACGAAGATGAAGAATACGCTGCGGTACCTGATGGGCGAAACGCTGATCACGCACCTGGGCGTCGAGTACTACGACTACTTCGAAGACCGGTGACGATCCAACGGTCCACGATAGTCGGCCTGCATCCGGAGGCTTCATGGAATTCCTGGTGACCCCCGCGAAGGGGGAGATTCGTCGGCTGCTGGGACTGGGACTGGAGGAGCGCGGCACGAAGATGCTGGCGGCCGCGGGGCTGCAGCCGGCCGGCGCGCCGGTCGGGGAGGGGCCCCTGGTCCTGTATCCCGGCGAACGCGTCGGGCCCGGGGCGCTGGGAAAGGAGATCGCCGCGATCGTGCCGACCGACGGCGAGGTCGTGGCGGTGTCGGGAGGGCCGGCGGGTCCCGACGGGCGGCCGGTGCTCGTGGTGGGCGGGGACCTGCGGCGGGCGCTGCTGGCGGGCGCGGGCTCCACCGAGGACGCGTACCAGCGTGCAGCGGCGGTTGCGGGCGCTCCCCGGAGCCTGAACGCGCTGACCGACAGCGTGACGGATCGGGCATCGAAGGCCCGCGCGAAAACGATGCTGCTGCGGGCCCTGCGCAAGCCCATCGACGGCCTGGTGTCGCGCACCCTGAACCGGCCCGTATCCATCGCGATATCGTCCCTGGTCGTCGAAACGCCCCTGACGCCGAACCAGATGTCCGTCATCTGCTTCGTCCTGGCCCTGGGGGCCGCGGGCCTGATGGTGGGCCAGCAGTTCGTCTGGGGTGCGCTGCTGATGCACGTGTCGTCGGTCCTGGACGGGTGCGACGGCGAGGTGGCCCGCCTGAAGTACCAGTCGTCGAAGCTGGGCGGCTGGCTGGACACGATCTTCGACGACATCTCGAACAACACCTTCGCCCTGTGCACGGGCATCGGGCTGTACCTGCAGTACGACAACCGGATCGGGACGGCCCTGCTGGTCATGGCGGCGACGGGATTCGCGGTGACGGTGCCGATCGTCGCGACGACCTACCGGCGGCTGCTCGCGGCCGGCACGTCCGACTCGGGGCAACTGGACTGGAGCGGCGGCGCCGAGGCCGAGGGGTGGCGCCG
>CAINDP010000052.1 GCA_903847405.1 uncultured Myxococcales bacterium
ACGAGCTTCGCCGGCGACCGCGCGGGCCAGGAGGGTCTTGCCGGTGCCCGGGGGGCCCACCAGCAGGACGCCTTTCGGGATCCGGGCGCCGACGCGGATGAACTTCGTGGGGGTGCGCAGGTACTCGACGATCTCCTGCAGCTCCTCCTTCGCCTCGGGGACGCCCGCGACGTCGGCGAAGGTCGTCTTGACGTCGTCCTGCTTGTAGATGCGGACGTTGGACTTGCCGAAGGACAGGACGCCGCCCTGGGACTTGTTGGTGCGGCGCATCAGGACGACCCAGAGGCCCGCGATGAGGGCCAGGGGCAGGATCCACGACAGCAGGATCGACAGCCACATCGCGGAGGCCCGTCCTTCGATGCGGGCGCCCGACGCCACCAGTTCCTTCACGAGGTCCGGATCGTCCACGGGCAGCAAGGTGGTCGTGACGACCGTCGTCCCGGTCGGCAGGGAGCCCTTGAGGGTCGTGTCGGTGACCTTGGACGTCCAGTCGGCCAGCAGTTTGATGTCGGCGTCGGCGCCGGACATGCGGATCGACTCGATGGCGCGGTCCCGCAGCAGGATCCGGAAGTCCGAATACGGCACGGCCGGGATCCGGCGGGTGTCGTACAGCAGCAGGAATACCGCCACCAGGCCCAGGAGGACCCAGACGCCGATGATGTTGGCGCGACGGTTCATGGGCGAATTCTACACCATGCGCCCCCCTCGGGTCTTCCAATCCGGGCGGTTGCGGCAGTGCTGGGGCTTTGCGACAATGGCGGCCGGAGACGGGGGCGGCAGCCATGGGCACGACCGGGGAGCGCAAGGCGGATCACCTCCGGATCTGCCTGGACCAGGACGTCCAGTCCGGGGGGGACCCGGGGTGGTCGGGCTACCGGTTCGACCACCAGGCCCTTCCGGAAATCGCGTTCGACGCCGTGGATCCGGCAACGACGCTGCTGGGGCGGCCCCTGGCGTGGCCGTTCCTGGTCGGCGCCATGACGGGGGGCGCCGATCGGCTGGGGCGCCTGAACGAGCGCCTGGCGGTGGCGGCCGAGGCCTACCAGTGCGGGATGGTGCTGGGATCCCTGCGCCCCGCGCTGGAGGATCCGTCGGTCGTGTCCTCGTACGACGTCCGGGCCGTGGCGCCGGGACTGCCCCTGCTGCTGGGGAACGTCGGGGCGGCCCAATTATCGCCACCTGGGATCGAGAGCCGAGTGGTCGCGCTGTGCGTCCGCCTGCGCCTGGACGGGATCGTCGTGCACCTGAACCCCCTGCAGGAGGCGATCCAGTCCGAGGGGGACGGGGATTGGCGCGGCCTGGCCGGTCGGATCGCGGACCTCAAGGCGGCCCTGGCCCGGGAGGGCCTGGCCCTGGGCGTGAAGGAGGTCGGGTCGGGGTTTTCGCCCGCCACCGCCCGGTGGATCGGCACACTGCGGCCCGCCCTGGTCGAAACGGCCGGGACCGGCGGCACGTCGTGGGCGCGGGTCGAAGGATTGCGATCCAGTGATACCGCGCGGCGGCGGGCCGGCGAAACGTTCGCCTCCTGGGGCCACCCGTCGGCAGAGTCCCTGGCGACCTTGCGGGCCCGGGCGCCCGGAGTGCCGGTGGTCGCGTCGGGAGGGATGCGGACCGGGCTGGATCTGGCCCGGGCGATCCGGTTGGGCGCGGCGGCGGGCGCCATGGCCCTGCCCCTCCTGCGGGCCGCGGCCGAGGGAGGCACGGCCGTCGAAGCCCTGCTGCACGCCCTGCGACTGGAACTGCGCGTCGCGATGTTCGCCACCGGCAGTCGCACCCTGGACGACCTGCGTCGCGCGCCGATGCGCGATCCGTCCGGGATGCGGGTGCCCTTCGCCCGCGGACGGACACCATGAACAGCCGGATCCCGGGCTTTTCCCGCCTGTCCCCGGCCCAGCGGGCGGGGCTGCTGGAGGAGCGCCTGGGACTGGCGCCCGGGACCCTCCTCCCCGACCTCGGCCTGGACGCGCCGGACCTGTCCGTCCTGGATCGCCGGTCCGAGGGCGTCGTGGCCGCCCTGGTCCTGCCTCTTTCCGTCGCGCCCAACTTCCGCGTGGACGATCGGGATACCTTCGTGCCCCTGGTGACCGAGGAGCCGTCGGTGGTGGCGGCCGCGTCCCGGGGGGCCCTGCTGCTGCGGGAGGGGGAGGGGATCCGCACGGAGGTTCCGCCCCGGCGGGTGGCCGGGCAGGTGCAGTTGCGCGGGGTGCCGGAGGGCGCGTGCGAAGCGGCCCGGCAGCGGGTGGAAGAGGCCCGGGACGAACTGGCGCGGGCGGCCCGGGAGGCCCATCCCTCGTGGGCGGCGGCCGGAGGCGACCTGGTCGGGCTGCGGGCCTACGGGGCGGGCGCCGACCTCGTGGCGCTGCTGGTCATCGACCCCGGGAAGGCCATGGGGGCGAACCTCGTGACCGACCTGTGCGAGCGCCTTGCGCCCCGCCTGGAGGCCCTGTCGGGAGGCGTCGCGGGCCTGCGCATCGTCACCAACGCGGCCGAGGGGCCGCCGGTCCGGGCGTCGGGATCGGTGGAGATCCGCCGCCTGCACCGGGACCCGGCTCGGGCCGAGGCCATCGCGGACGGGGTCCAGGCGGCGTCGCGCTTTGCCGAGTCCGATCCCCGGCGGGCGGTGACCCACAACAAGGGGATCTTCAACGGGATCGACGCGGTCCTTCAGGCCTGCGGCCAGGACGTCCGGGCCGTCGAGGCGGCCGGGCACGCCCATGCCGTCCGGGACGGCCGGGTGTGTCCGCTGTCCCAGTGGCGCGTGGACGGCGGGCGCCTGGTCGGGACCCTGGAGGTCCCGCTGGCGGTGGGGACGGTCGGGGGCGCGATCGAGGGACGTGCGGCCATCCGGGCCGCGTTCCGCATCCTGGGCATCGAGGCGTCCCGCGACCCGGTGCGCCTGTCGGCCGTGACGGCGGCCTGCGGCCTGGCGGGAAACCTGGCGGCGCTGACGGCGCTGGCGGGCGACGGCCTGCTGCGGGGCCACCTGCGCCTGCATGCCGGGAACGTGGCCGCGGCCCTGGGCGCCTCGCCTGCCGAGGTGGCCGCCGTGGGCGACCTCCTGCGGGACGAGGGCGGACCGGTGGACCGCGCCCGGGTGGCGCGCCTGCTGGCGTCGGTCCGGGGAGGGCGGGATGACTCCTGAGAGTCGAAACCCGCCTCCGTCGGTCTGCGGGAAAGTGATCCTGTGCGGCGAGCACTTCGTGCTGTTCGGCGGGCCGGCCCTGGCCCTGCCCTGGCGCGGTGGCGAACTGCGGCTGACGCGGGCCGCGGCGGCCCCCGCGGGTGATCCGGCCTGGGCGGCGCGGCTGCGGGCGGCCTGGAACGCGGCCCGGGAGTCCGCGGGACTGCCTGCGGCCATCGACTGCCCCTGGGCCGTGGACTCGACGATCCCCCCGGGGGCGGGCCTGGGGTCCAGCGCGGCGTTGTCGGTCGCCCTGGTCCGGGCGGCGTTTGCCGAGGCGGGCGCCGGGCCGGACGACGCCACGCTGATCCGTGCGGCCACCCGGGTCGAAGGGGTGTTCCACGGCCGTTCCAGCGGGCTGGATCCGGCCGTCGTCGTCCTGGGGAGGCCCGTGTTGCGGGAGGCCGGGGGGACCCTGAGCGTCGTGCCGTGGCGGCTGCCCGTCCGGGACCTGGTGCTGGCGCTGGCCCCCGGGGAGCGCCGCACCGCCCAGGCGATCCTGCGGACCCAGGCCTTCGCGTCGGCCCATCCCGACCGTTTCGGCGCCTTGCGGGACGAGGCGTCGGATCTGGTGCGCGAGGTCGCGGCCCTCCTGGCCGACCCGTCCGGGCAGGCCGGGGAGGCCCGCCTGGGGCGCCTGCTGACGCGGAACCACGCGATGCTGGCCGAACTGGGAGTGTCGACGTCGGACCTGGATCGGCTGGTCGCCGCCGCCCTCGGGGCCGGTGCATCGGGGGCCAAGTTGTGCGGCGCGGGTCTGGGCGGCGTCGTGCTGGCCCTTCCGCCCCCGGGGGGCGTGGACGCGGTGTCGGCGGCCCTGGCGGGGGCCGGCGCCGTGCGCGTGCTGCCCTGGCGGGTGGCGGACGCGGAGGCACCGACATGATTCGTGCTGCCCGAGCCTGGGCCCCGGCCAACCTGGCCCTGGTGAAATACTGGGGGAAGCGGGACGCCGCCTTGAACCTCCCGGCGACGTCCAGCCTGTCGGCGACGCTGGGCCTCTTCGGTTCCGAGGCCCGGATCGTGCCGGCGGACACCGACGTTCTGGATGTCCAGGGCGACCCGGGGCGTGCGCTGCGGGTGATCGAGGCCGCCCGGGTCCTCACCGGCAATCGGGCGCCCCTGGATGTCGTCGTCCGGAACACGGTCCCCACGGCGGTCGGGCTGGCCTCGTCGGCGTCGTCCATGGCCGCGCTGGCAATGGCCCTGTCCCGGGCGCTGGCCTTTGAGGACCGCCCCGTCCAGACCGCCCGCCTGGCGCGCCTGGGCAGCGGGTCCGCGATCCGCTCGCTGTTCGGCGGCTTCGTGGAGTGGGACGCGGGCATCGCCGCCGACGGGTCCGACTGCCGGGCCCGGACGGCCTTCCCGGCCACGCACCTGCCCCTGGCGATCCGGGTGGCGGTGACCGCCGGCGGTCCGAAGGAGGTGTCCTCGGGCGAGGCCATGGAGCGCTGCCGGGGGACCTCGCCGTCCTACGAAGGGTTCGTCCGGGACAACCCGGCGGTGCTGGAGGCGGCGCGGTCGGCCCTGGCGGACCGTGACATCGCCCGCCTGGGCGGCATTGCCGAGGCGCAATCGCTGCAACTGCACGAGATCCTGCGGGAGGCGTCCCCCCCGATCGACCTCCTGCGCCCGGCCTCCCGGGACGTCCTCGGCGTCGTGTCGCGCCTTCGGGAACGGGGGGTGCCGTGCTTCTTCACGATCGACGCGGGCCCCAGCGTCGCCGTGTTCGTCGAGCCCCGGCATGCGGATGCCGTCGGGAGCGCCCTGGCGGCGATCCCGGGGGTCGTGCAGGTCCTCGAGGACGCCGTCGGCGCGGCCGGCGCCCGGTTCCTGGAGGAGGTGGAATGATTCGCGCGTCCACGCCCGGCAAACTGGTGGTCGCGGGCGCCTTCGTCGTGCTGGACGGCGCTCCCGGCATCGGCCTGGCCGTGTCGCCCCGCCTGGGCCTGGCGCTGTCGGAGGATTCCGCGACGTCGTGGCCCGCTGCCGATCCCTTCGCCCGGGCCGCCCTGCGGGCCGTCGGGCTGGACCCCGCCCATCCCCCGTCCCTGGCGGTGCGATCCGGGTTCCCGATGCCGGTGGCGGGGTGGAGCCTGGGTTCCAGCGCGGCCCACGTGACGGCCCTGGTGGCGGCGCTTTCGCGATGGTCGGGGCGTGCCCTGGCCGGGGACGACCTGGTCCGGGCCGCCCGGGAGGCCCACCGGGAGGCCCAGGGCGGCGTCGGCAGCGGCCTGGACGTCGCCTGCTGCGCCCTGGGCGGCGCGGTGGTCCTGTTGCCCGACGCGGGCGGTGGTCCGTCCGCGCCCCGGCGCCTGTGCTGGCCCGACGGCCTGGGCGTCGTCGTGGTCCGGTCGCCTTCCTCCGAGGGAACTCCCGACCGGGTCCGCCGCTACCTGCAGGCCCCCGCCCCGGCGGATGCCGGCCCGCTGACCCGCCTGGTGGCCGCGATCGGGGCCCTGATCGAGGCCCTGGCCACCGGCGCGGACGTCCTGGGGGCCCTGGCCGAGGTCGGCATCCGCGAGGGCGAATGGTCGGCCGCCACCGTTCCAGACCTGGCCCCGGAGGCGCTGCCCGCCGTTTCCACCGCCGCGGCCCCGTTCGTGGCCCGGGGGGACGCGTCGGTGAAATCCCTGGGGGCCGGGGATGCGGTCGGCGTGTTCCTGGACCGGGACCGGCTGTCGGAGGGCGAGGTGCTGGAAGCGCTGGCGCGGGCGGGGCTGGATGCCCGGGCCGTGGCGCCCGATGTGGTGGGAACGGTGGTGACGGGGTAGGCGGGGCGGGATCAGCGATCGGTGGTTTGACCCGGCTCGTAGGTGTAGTGCTCGACCCCGGCGTCGCCCCGGGGGCCGCGATTCCACCCCACGCGATCCACGCCGAATCCATCCGAGGTCAGGTCGGGCAGGCTGGCGGCGGGGCGCCCGTCATGGACGGCCTCGTAGGCCTCCCGGTCCAGCGCGATGGCGCCCGCGAGGGCTGCCGTGAACCGGCTGTGCCGGGCCGCGTCCCGCCATTGGTCGGCAACTCGCAGGATGGATGCGTCGGCCGCATCCCCGCTGCCGTACCCCACCGCCAGCACGTTCGTGCCCGCAAGGTCCCGCCCCGCGTCCGCGGCCTCCTCCAGGCCGGCGGCCAGCCAGGCCAGGATCGAGGCCGCGTACAGGTTGCCGCACTCGGCCAGGAGCGCCTCGCCCCATCCCAGGCGGGCCTCGGCCTCCACCAGGAACGCCGGGTCCAACCGCAGGGCGCGCCAGGCCGTCGCCACGTTCGGCCACGCCGCGTCGCCGGACGCGCCGGGCAGCGGTCCGGCGGCAAGTTCGGCCCGCACCAAGTCCGGCGCGACCCCGGCAGCGCGGCACAGGGCGTCCCGTCGGTCCGCGGGTCCCCCCGGTCCCACCAGCGCGCGCAAGCGCACCAGCGCCAGGGCATCCCGGGGCATCTTGCGATAGGGGCGGTGGAAGACGGCCAGGCTGGTCCGGTCCAGGACCTCGTGCACGGAGCAGTCCAGGCGTCGGGCCAGGGCTTCCACGACCCGGAGGGTTTCGTCCAGGTAGCAGGTCGTCGAGTAGGGGCCGTCGAACACCGGGTACTCGTCCGGCGCGTCGGGCCGCCCGCCGTCCCGGGCCAGGAAGTGGCGCAGGACGGGCTTGCGGAAATCCACGCCCCGGAAGGCCGACGTGCTGGCGGCCGCGTCCAGATCCAGGACCAGCAGCGCCGGCGCCTCCTCCAGCAGGACGGCCACGGCCCCGGCGCCCTGGGTCGGTTCCCCGGTGCTGCCCCGGGCGTAGGTCGCCACGTCGGACGCCACGACGATCGCCTGGCGACCCCGGCCGTCCCAGGCCAGCCAGCGGGCCGCGGCCTTCATCGCGTACACGCCGGCCAGGCAGGCCTGCTTGAACTCGGGCACCTCGCAGTCCCGGGCCAGGGGCGGCCTGCCCTCGGCCGCCAGGGCCAGGTCCACCAGGCCCTTCACGATCACCGCGCCCACGGCGCTGTCCCGGGACGACTCGGTCGCCAGGGCCAGGAACCCCACCCGGGCCGGGTCCACGGTGCCCGTCCGCACCAACCGCATCACCGCGGCGGCCGCCATCGTGTAGGCGTCCTCCCGGGGACCGGCCATCCGGAAGCCCGTGCCGGTCCCGGCCAGGACGCGGGATTCCGGGCGTCCGGTCCACCGGCACCATTCCCGGAGGTCCACCCTCAGGCGGGGCAGCCAGGGCGAAAAGGCCGAAATGCCGATGGGGTTGCGATTCACTCTTCCGTCCGCGTGGCTGGGGACATGGGTCCTCCGGTGCGACGTCGGGAGGGGGTGCGGGACGCGGTTCAGGCCGCGGCCGGGCGGGAATCGACGGGCGCGTAACTGGTGGCGGCGGCCATCTCGGACTGGCTCAGGATGCCGCGCGGCATTTCCTTGACCTCGACGCGCGTCGCGCCGAACGCGGACTTCACGAATTCGAAGGCGCGCCAGGTATCCACACTGGTGCCACAGGTAAAGAGGTCCACCGCCGCATAGCCGTATTCCGGCCAGGTATGGACGGCGAGATGCGATTCGGCGATGACGATTACGGCCGTTACACCGTAGGGACTGAAGTTGTACCCGGTTCGGCTGATGATGGTGGCCCCGGCGACCTCACACGCCTTTTCCAAGGTCTGCGTGACGACGTCAGGATTGTTCAGGTCCGCGGTACACCCGTGGAAGTCGGCTACGAGATGACGACCGAGCGCGTTCAATGTTCTCCCTCCTCGTGACACGAGGCCGGGCAACAGCGCCCGACCCCAGCTACATAACCCACCTCCCTAGTCGTGCGATGCGCACGACCCAGCATCCCAGGACGTACCCGGGAAATCGGTTGGTTATGTTGAGGGAACCCTGTCGAAAAGTCAAGGGGTTTGTAGGCAAACGGCGCTGCAGGACGTGCGCGTCGCGGACCGGTCGGAAGCCGGCAGATGCAGGCGCCTCGGGCCTTCCTAGTGTCCCCGGCGCCGGGTCGCGGCCAGCAGCAGCACCAGCAGGGTTGCGGCAGGCCAGGCGCCCGGGCTGACCGGGACCGCCCCCCCGGCGCACCCGCTTCCGCCTCCCGCCTTGGGGCAGTCGTCACCCTCGCAGGGCAGGATGTCCAGGTACGGGCTGACCCCCTCCCCTGTCCAGGTGGAATCGGATCCCGTCACGGCGTCCCGATCCGTCGTCCCGTCGGCGCCCGCCATGGCCGTGCAGCGGAAGTCCTTGTCGGCGAACTTCGTGCACTCGTATCCGTCCCCGCAGTCAATCGAGCCCGCGTGCACGCACTTGCGTTGGTACTGGTAGATCGCGCCGGTCTCGCCGACCATCCACCCCTCCCAGATCGACAGCATCTGCCCGCCCATCAGGCGCCCGTCGGTCGCGATGCTGCTGCCGCCCGTCAGGTCGATGCTGATGGTGCCCAGGTCGGTGCGCTCCCAGGTCGTCCCGCCGTCCCGGGTGACGTAGTCCACGTTCTTGACGATCGGGGGTTGCGAGGCGCCGCCGCCGCTGCCCTGCTCGGCGACGTAGGCGGTGCCGCCCAGGTGGCCCCACAGCGCGTCAACCCAGTACATCACCTGGAAGTACGACACCGACACGTCCATGTTGAAGAGCCCCTTGCCGACGCTGACGGGGACGTTCATGTCGCGGAAGGTCTTGCCGGAGTCGGTCGTCCGGGCCAGGTGCGCCGGGTAGGCG
>CAINDP010000053.1 GCA_903847405.1 uncultured Myxococcales bacterium
CACGCGGGGCTGCGCGCCCACCAGTTGCGCGGGTTCGACGTCGGGGCGGTCGTGCAGGGACGGGGCATAGCCGTGGGACAGCAGCAGCCCCTCCAGCAGGGCCCGGTCTGCCGCGATGTCCTCGATCACCACCGCGTGCCCCAGCGCGCCGGCACGGGATCGGTTCGCCTGCGACGTGCTCACGCCTCACCTCCGGGCCGGGACGATACCCCGACACCCGGTCCTTGTCCATCCGTGCGGCGTGACCGCAGGGCGCCGATGACGACGTAGAAGAATCCCAGTCCGAACATCACTTCCGGGAGCACCTGGGCGACCGCGAGGATCGTCAACGCCAGCAGGATTCCCACCAGCAGGACGTTCTTCCAGCGCTGGGCAGAACCCTTGATCTTCGGGACGCGCAGTCCGCAGACCATCAGCGCGGCGCCCGCAATGGCCGCCGACGGCATGATCCAGACCGGGTCCATCGGGATCTTCAGATCCACCAGGCTGAGGTACAGCGTCGCGAACATGCCGGCGACCATCGTCGTCGGGACGCCGGAGAAGTACGTCGGATCCTCGTGGCTGACGGAGTTGAAGCGGGCCAGACGGATGGCGGCCGCGACGGGGACCAGGGCGGCGGCGCCGCCGATCCACACCCACAGCGGGAAGGCCGGGATGCCGGCCGCGGTGCACAGGAACCACGTCAGGGCGGCCGGGGCCAGCCCGAAGGAGGTGTAGTCGGCGAAGGAGTCCATTTCCATGCCGAAGGAACTCTGGACCTTGAGGGCCCGGGCCAGCGTGCCGTCGGCCTTGTCCAGGATTCCGCAGTAGACGATGGCCCAGGCGGCGCCCTCGAAATGGCCCATCGCGGACAGGGCGATGGACACCAGGCCGACCACGAGGTTGCCCGACGTGACCACGCTGGGGGCTGCGGCTTTGAGGCGGCTCGAACTCATCGGCCAGATCCTAGGCCCCCCTCTGTTTCACGTCAACCGCCGTCACGTTTCCTCCGGACACGTGCCTGCAATAGAATAGGTCCGGAGCCTGGAGGGAGTGTTCGATGCGCGGTGCGACGATGCGCGGTGTGATGATGCTGGCGGGGATGCTGGCGTTCAGTGCGGTGACGAATGCCCGGGCCGGGGAAAAGGACAAGGTCGAGCCCTGGCAGTTCAAGGTGATGAAGGGCGCCAAGGTGACCGGCCGGTACGACTTCAGCGTCGTGGCGCGGGAAACCGGGGTCTTCGCCGTCTCGATGAGTTTCGGGGATCCCAAGGCCCTGGGGAAGAAGGCCCCCGGCCGCCCCGAGGTGCGGGCCTACGCGGAACTGGACGCCAAGGGCCTCCTGGGCCGGTACAAGCGCTGGAAGGCCAAGGGCAAGGCGGCCCTGTACTGGATGGCCTTCGTTTTCGAGGGCAAGGCGAAGATCCGGTTCGAGCGGGAGGACGGCCAGAACTCCAAGGTCACCGAACTGGGCGCGGCGACCGAGGTGGCCCCCCTGGAGCCCGATCAGCCGTTCCTGGCCTGGCTGCTGGTCCGGGGGCGGGTCGATCGCGAGATCGCCTGCATGGGCATCGCCTCCGCGACGGTCGGCAAGGCGAAGATCTTCAAGGAAGGATCGGTCGACGGCGCCGACGTCTGGAAGGTCAGCGGCGACTGCGGCACCTTCACGATCGCCCTGGACGCCGCCGGCGAGCCCCGCACCATCACGGGCGACGCCCACTCCTGGGAGCGCGTCGCGGCACCGCAGGGATAGATTCCCGCCTTCCGCGTTTTCGATTCATCGATGCAGGCGTCTTGCAGGAGGGGCAGGGGTGCGGCCGG
>CAINDP010000054.1 GCA_903847405.1 uncultured Myxococcales bacterium
CGAACATGGCGGCGTCCCTCGATCCGGACTTCGCGATCAGCGCAGTGACCATCGAAGAGCAGATGCGTGGCTGGCTCGCCCTAATCCATCACTCCCCAGAAGTTCATCGGCAACTCCCGGCATACGAACGGCTGGTGGAACTCTTCGATTTCTTCTCGCGGTGGAAGATCGTCCCGTTCGACAGGGCCTCCGCGGACGAGTTCGTACGGCTAAGGAAACAGAAGATCCGCATCGGCACGATGGACTTGAAGATCGCCGCAACGGCGTTGGTGCATGACGCCTTACTGGTGTCCGCCAACCTGCGTGATTTCGGGCAGGTGCCGGACCTACGCCTCGAAAACTGGTTGCTATAGCGTTTGGTGACACCCATCAATTAAGACGCTACGCAAGTCTGGCAACCTGGCCGGGAGACCCTCAGGTAAGTATGGGACTCGACGGCGTGCGAAGGGAAGAAAACAAGACCCTGTCGATTCCGGGTCGATTCCGGACCGGGTGGCCCCGGGCAGTTTCCCGCCCGGGGCTCCCACAGACCCGAACGTGCGCAATTAACGCATTCGGTTCCTCAGGTTATCCATTCGCTACGCTGCGGTACACTGAGTGGACGACCCGCAGGTAAGGCACGGGGTAGCGGGCTAAGAGCCGGCTGAACCAGCCCGCCCGGGCGCGCCACGCCCGCCGTCGCCGCAGGAGCCACTTACGCCAGGTCTCGAGCACCTCGTGGCGATAACGGGCCAGTGCCGGGCTGTTGCCCGTGATCCCGTAGTACGCCGCGTGACCCTGGAGTTTCCGGCACAGCGTCTGGTGTTGTTCCGCGATCGGGTCATGACGATGCAGCCGGCACCACTGGCGGATCGTCCTCACCGCCCGTGTGAACCGACTGGCCGCCGTCTTCCGCAGCAGGAACCAGTTCCCCTTCCGAGATCGCGCCCAAAGGTGCGTGAATCCCAGAAAGTCGAACGTCCCCGGACCGTCTGCGCCCGGCGGCCTCCGCTCGCCCATCGGCTTGCGGAAGGGCACCAGTCGGGTCTTGTCCGGGTGGATCGTCAAGCCGTACTTGCCAAGACGTTTCGGCAGGACAGCCATCACGCGCCGCGCGTCCTCGTCGTCGGTGAACCCGACCACGAAGTCGTCGGCATAGCGGATCCTATACGCGCGACCCTGCAGACGAGGTTGCACCTCCCGCGCGAACCAATGGTCCAGCACATAGTGCAGGTACACGTTCGCAAGTACGGGTGAGATCACCCCGCCCTGCGGGCTCCCGGCTTCCGGATGCGTCACCGCACCGTCTTCCATCACGCCCGCGTTGAGCCACTTCCCGATCAATCGTAACACCACGCCGTCGCGTATCCGTTGTTGGAGAAAGGTGCGCAGATGGGCATGCTCCAGCGTGTCGAAAAACTTGCGGATATCGACCTCCAAGAGACAGCTCACCCCGCTCCACATGGTCTGCTTCGAGAGACTGTCCAGAGCAGCATGCGCCGATCGTCCTGGCCGGAACCCGTACGAGCAGTCGTAAAAGTCCTCCTCGTAGATCGGCTCCAGAAGCATGACGATTGCCCGCTGGAGTACTTTATCCTCCAGCGTGGGGACGGTTAGCGGAGACTGCACACGGTCGCAGTGCCTGTTTAGGCTCGGCGACGATCACGCATCCCCATCACCCGTTGCGAGGACAAGCGTTTCCTGTCCTTAAGAGCCGGCGTGTGGGCGGGGTCGAGACACTGATCTTGAAAGGGACCTCGGGCGGTACCTTCGCGGTGCCGCTAGCATGGACGGA
>CAINDP010000055.1 GCA_903847405.1 uncultured Myxococcales bacterium
AGCCCGTGCTGGCCACGAACTCCGCCAGCATCCGGCCCTTCTCCTTCCGGCTCGCCTTCCGGTACCGCGCCGCATACTCCTTCGTCACCACCCGCCGCTCCGCCATCGCCAGCCTCATGACGACCTCCTGGCTCCACACCAGAAAGGTACGTCCCCCCCTAACTTCCTGCCCTCGTTCAGATACTTTTCCTTCGTGAGGCAACGATGCCCCTTCGGATACATCTAGCGTGAGGCAACGCGAGTCCTTGACCCCCTGTTTCCCAAGCCCGATACTCCCCTTCGGGGGCCGGCCAAGATGGTTCCTATGGACACAATGGAGGTATACATGAAGCGTATTTCGGAACTACAACTCGGCTTTGCCGATGCCGAAAACTATAAGCGCCGCGAAAACAAGGAATTGCTGAACAAGCTTTTCATTCGCAATGAATACCTCGACAAGCTGTGCGATTACGCCGTTTCATTTCTTGTCGGCGAGAAAGGAACAGGGAAAACGGCCTATTCTGTCTATCTCTCCAACAACAACTACAAGGACAATCTGGCGCGAGTCCGATACATCCGAGAAACTGAGTATCAGAAGTTCGTCACTCTGAAGACCGAGAAGCATCTGACCCTTTCCGACTACACAAGCATCTGGAAGGTCATTGTGTGCCTTTTGCTGTCGCAACAGGTGAAGGAAAGAGAGAGCGAGAACGCCATGTTCCCGATCTTCAAGCGCTTCACGGCCCTGCAGTCCGCGATAGACGAGTACTACATGAATGCCTTCTCGCCGGAAATTGCGCAGGCCATGCAACTCGTCCAAGAGTCAAGACTGGCAGCGGAACTCATCTCCAAGCATGCGAAGGCTTCAGGCGAAGAGAAGGAGGTCTTCACCTTCACTGAGAGTCGGTTCCAGAACAATCTGTTCTACATTCTGAGGAAGTTCCAAGAGGCACTCTCGCAAGTGAAGGTAGAGAACAACTATATTCTCTTCATTGATGGCATTGATATTCGTCCATCCTCGATACCATTCGCCGACTATACGGACTGTATTAAGGGTCTCGCCAACGCAATCTGGGAACTCAATAACGATTTCTTTCCATCCATCAAGGGTTCGCGGGGCCGACTTCGAGTCGTACTGCTTATTCGCCCGGACATATTTGAATCTCTTGGTCTTCAGAATCAAAACACCAAGATAAGAGACAACTCGGTTTTTCTGGATTGGCGTACAGAGTACAAGTCACACCGATCTTCGCACCTCTTCAAGGTGATTGATCACATACTGGAATTCCAGCAACTTGATCGCTTCCCGCTCGGAAAGACATGGGATAACTATTTCCCCTGGAACTCACAGAATCTGCGTGAATCCTATGAATATCCAACGTCATTCATTAATTTCATAAGATGGTCGTACTACCGACCTCGTGACATTATCACGATGCTTGACTTACTCCAAGAGGAGGTGGTTTCTGTTGACAAGGATCGGACGGCGTTTATGCCGGAGGATTTCGACAATCCAAGCTTCGCCAGAAAGTACTCCAATTACCTATTGGGCGAGGTTAAAGACCACCTTCTCTTCTATTACACCCAGGAAGAGTACGGTTTGTTCTTGAAGTTCTTTCAGTTCCTCGATGGTCAGGATAACTTCACCTACGAGCGGTATCTGGCGGCCTTCGCAGACTTGGCTGACTACATAGCGACAACAAGCAAGCCCGCGCCGCAGTTTATGGCAACCGCAAATGAGTTCCTCCAGTTTCTTTACGACCTGAACGTTGTTTGCTACATCGAAAAGACCTCTGATGCTGGAAACTTCATCCATTGGTGCTTCCGCGACAGAAACTACTCTAACATTTCGCCCAAGGTGAAGACCGAGTGCACCTATGAAGTCTTCTACGGCCTGGCAAAAGCCCTGAATGTTGGCAAGGTATTTACGGATCGTCCCGCACGAGCACAACGAAAGCCGAAGTTGCCATCGGCGCCAAAGCGGACGAGAGGCGCCTCTTAACTCACGACGAAGACGTCCTTCCGGAGCCCATGGCAGAGCGGCCTCTGCGATAGCTGAACAGCTTCCATATGCCGATTCCCGAACCGTCCGCTCCTGCCACGCCAAACCACGTTTCGCGCGCGGACGACGGGCAAACCAAGCTCGCACCTCGAGCCAATGCCGTCGTTGCGTCTGCAGCGATCACGTGGTGCCTGACACTGCTGGGCGCCACAGCCCTGGCATCAAAACCGAGAGGCAGTCCCTCGAAACCGCTTTCAACCGACCAAACGATCGCCGCGAGTCGCCGCGAGTGCCCTGCAAGGCATTTCCATGCACCGGTAAACGGCTACCAGTCCTCCGCAACGCCTTTCAACGCGCCCGTCGCCCTCGACCGGTCCCCTGAAACGCCTTTCAACGCGTCCGTCGCTCGTTACCAACCCACAGAAACGTCTTTCAACGGTCCCGTCGCCCTCACCCAGTCCCCTGCAACGCCTTTCAACGCACCCGTCGCCCCCCACCACCCCATCGCAACGCGTTGCCAAGCCCTCATCGCCCCCCACCAACCCGTCGCCAACTTTTTTTCGCACCCCTTCGATCGATTTCGCTCGAGCTCCGTCTGTTCCCCCCCAGAAGGTCGCGGGTGCGGCCGGTCGGAAGTTCCTTGCGAAGAGGTGACCTATGAACTCCATCACCCCCAGCCCGACGAAACCGGTTTCGTTCTGCGTCACCCTGGGGCGCGTCCACGCGATGCGCCTGGGGGGGGATGCGCGCACGGTCGAACTGGCGCCGGCCATCGGGACGGCGACGGATCGGCTGGAGCGCGCGGCGATGGCCCGGGCCGAGGCGGTCCAGGCGAGGAAGGCCGCGGGGCTGGTGCGGGCCGACGCGGCGAACGCGCTGGTCGTCCAGGTCCACGTGGCCTGGCGCCGCGTCCAGTCGGCGACGGAGGTCGCGGGAACGCCGGATGCCTACAAGGCCATCTTCCCGGAAGCCATGTCGCCGATGCTCCACGGGAACGCGGCCAGGCGGGTGCCCCGGATCCGCGGGCTGGTGGAACGCCTGGGCGCGACCGACGCCGAGGCCTCCAAGGCCCTGGCCGACGCGCTGGCGACCTTCGAGACGGCCGAGGCGGCCTTCCAGGAAACCGGCCGCAAGGCCCGGGAAGCCACCAACACCCTCCACGACGCTCGCCGGGCCTGGCACCAGGCCTACCGCCTCAGTTTCATGGCGGTGGCCTCCCGCATCGGCAGCGCCAAGGCCGCCCTGGCCTTCTTCCTGCCGGTGGCCCCGCGCCAGACGCCCCCGCCCGTGCCGGATGAGGGCGGCGAACAAGCCGCGAATCCCCCGCCCCTCCCCGCGCCGCAGACCGCGTGACCCGTTCCTCCCGCCAACCACCCCCGCAAGCCGGGGGCCCCGGGCATCCCCGCCCGGGACCTCCGGCCATCCCACCCCGAACAGACTCCTCACCGATTCCAGTTTCGATCGCCCGGCGACGACGTGCCGACGCGGTCCCAGTGAACAATCCCCCCCCAGCCGGCGACATAAGGGGTGAACCGGGTTCGAAGGACCGGTTCGACGATCCCCCGGGAAGGCCTTCGATTTCCGAAGGAATCCTGCGGGGCCTGGCGAGGCGGAAGCGATGGAGGTTCCGATGAAGACCCTGTGGATTTCGTTCCTGGTCCTGGCGATGGCTGCGGCAGTCGCGTGCAGCGATTCGACCGAGTCCCCGATGACCGATTTGCAGGACACGGCCCAGGATCTGGGCACGGACACTCCCGAGGATCCGGGTCCGGGCGACGTCGGGCCGGAAGACATCGGGCCCAGCGACATCGGGCCGGAAGACATCGGGCCCAGCGACATCGGGCCGGACGACATCGGGCCGGGCGACGTCGCGCCGGACGCGTGCCAGCGAGTGTGTACCGACAAGGTGTGCGGCGCCGACGGCTGTGGCGGAACGTGTGGCACCTGCGACTCGGGCAAGACCTGCAACGCTTCGGGGAAGTGCGAGGCCTGCGTGAACCCGACCACCTGGGGGCCGCTGGGCATGGTCGCAACGGCCGCCGTCCCGAAGGAAGCGACCACGGTCGAAACGGTCTGCAAGGACTTCACGGGCGATTCGAAGGGCGACAACGCCTTGGCATCCTTCGCCACCAACCTGAATGGTCCCCTCCAGGACGAAATCACCAAGGGCTTCTACGGTGCCGTGATCGAACTCGTCGGTGTGACCGACTGGACGAACGCGACCACGCTGACGTTGAACGCGATGGCCGCCGGGACGGAAACGACGGGCAGCACGGACCTGTACGTCAATCCGAACTTCTACAACCCCGGCACCTGCCAGCCCTACATCCAGACCTCCAGCGCGTCGATCGCTGCCGGGAAACTGACGGCCGGTCCCACGGACGTGTCGATGTCCTACAGGTTCCAGGAAATGGACCTGACGATCGCGATCAAGCAACTGAAGGTTCAGGGCGACGTGACACACTCGGCCGACGGCATCACCCTGGCCAACGGCGTCGTGACAGGCTATGTCACGAAGGAAGCGATCGATGCAATCGTGGCAAAAATGAAGGATCGTTGCGACGCCGCGAATCCCCCCGACTGGTGCGAAAGCGAGGACGTGCTGGATCTGATCCCGGCGGCCTTCGACCTGGATCTGAACAATGACAAGACAAAGGACGCCCTTTCCCTGTGCGCGCAGCTCACGCTGAAGCCCGCGAAGATCCTGGGCTACGGCGTCGAAAACTGACGGCGGTTCTTCCTGCCTGTGGCCCCGCGCCAGACGCAGCCCCTCCCATCCCCCCACTTTTCGAGGCGATCTTCACAGAGGCCGTCCACGATATCGACGTTCGCTGGCCTGAGGACCAGAGATGGTACCCGGAGGTCAAGGCCAACGCCGGCCAATATTGCCCGTTCGTAATCAACGAACTGAATGTTCCGCGCCTTGTGGAACCGGAGAAATTCCCCTACGACGGGAAGTATTTCGCGTCCGACGAGAGGGCCGCGGAGTGGCGCTTCAGATGGGCACTCTTCGCGATCACCCGAATCTGCGATCCGCTCTACCGAGAAAGTCTGATCGCCGCGTTCCGCGAACTCGGTGGTGCGCTCGATCGAGACCAATGCACGGCCCAGGAAAACGCACTGGCTCATGACTGCCCCGCAAGGGCCCGACTCGAAACCGCATCCCGCGACATCGCGGATGAACTGAACCAAATCAAGGATGCCCGACTCCGGGATGCCCTCCTTGACCGGTTTGAGCACGCCAACCGAGTCAGCCAAGGGGCGTATCTGGGGTACTTCAGGATGGTCACTCCAGACGACCCAGCGGTGAAAGCGCGGCTGGAGTCGATGGCCGCCCTGCCCAGTCTCCAGTCCTCTCGCGCGTTCTGGGTTTTCTTGAACCGTGCTCCACCGCAGTACGAAAGTTGTTCCGACACACGGCACAACCCGGGGGAAGCAACGTCATGACGGAACGCGGGTCCGAGGCACGGGTCGACTGCGGCGACGGCGCTGGGGGTGGGCTTCCAGGATCGCATCGTGCGCGAAGAGGGGCGCACCGACCGCCATCTGGAACTTGATCAGCGTCGTGGCGGTGCAAGCCCCGTAACTGCCTGCGTCGAACAGCCGGTTCAGCGACGCCACGCCGGTCTTCATGCGGCGGGCAACCTCGGCCTTCGACAACCCTGAACGGACGAACGCCTCCGTGAGCGCCACACCCAGCGCCTGCTTCCGCCGGCCGACCTCGAGGATCATCCGGGTCTCGGGCGTGTCGGGCACCAGATCGCGCAGAAGATCCTCATGGCGGATTCGTTCTGGTCTGGCCATACCGCACCTCCATCACCGAAAGAAACCATATCAAAAGTGTTATGGGTAGGCAAACCTCGATCCGATAGTAGACGCGCAGTCCTCGGTGTCCCGGCAGGGTGACCCGGAGACCGCGAATCCCGGAACCCGGCTGCTTTTCCTGCTGCGTCAATGCGGTGTGCGAGTCCTTCAGTGTGTTGATCCGAGCCCAGACCTTCGCCCGGTCTTCACCCGACAGACCGCCCATCAATTGCCGGAGGTCATGCGCAGACGAGGGCTCCCATTCGATCTGGAACTCGAAGGTAGGAAGGGGGACCGTCATCACGCAGCCTCGCGTCGGTTTATCGTTCCGCGAGGCCGGTTGTTTCATTCAATGACGAGGGGTTGGCCGCGACCGACGCCGAGGCGTCGAAGGCCCTGGCCGACGCGCTGGCGACCTTCGAGACGGCCGAGGCGGCCTTCCAGGAAGCCGGCCGCAAGGCCCGGGAAGCCACCAACGCCCTCCACGACGCTCGCCGGGCCTGGCACCAGGCCTACCGCCTCAGTTTCATGGCGGTGGCCTCCCGCATCGGCAGCGCCAAGGCCGCACTGGCCTTCTTCCTGCCGGTGGCCCCGCGCCAGACGCCCCCGCCCGTGCCGGATGAGGGAGGCGGAAAGCCGGCGAATCCCCCGCCCATCCCCGCGCCGCAGACCGCGTGACCCGTTCCTCCCGCCACCCACCCCCGCACACCGGGGGCCCCGGGCATCCCGGCCCGGGACCTCCGGCGGCCCGGTCTGAACATCATGCAGTCCGAAGGATTCGACCCCCGTGCTCACGTCGCGTCGTGCGTTCCTCGCGGACGTCGCCGCGCCGGGAGGAATGCCGCCACGACTTCCTGTCGGGCCCGAACCTTCGTCCCGATTCGCTCGACCAGTTCCATCTGAATCAGTCGGTTCACATCGCGCGTCAGGGTCTTGTCCGTCTTGTGGCGATACAGGGCCGCGAGGCCGGGAGTCAGCCCGGCCAGCTCGTTGGTGCCGACGGGCGACGGCTGCTTCGACAGTTCCAGAACAAGGCTTTGCTGCCGATCCCGAACCGACGACGCGGGCACCGTCTGGAAAAGTTCGTGCACGTAGTTGCGCCACGTGACATCCATCTGCTGGAAGCGAATCCATTTGACCTGCTCGCGCAGTTCATCCGCGAACCCGGTCACCGCGTAGCGAATGAAGGGGACCAGGTCACCGCCATTCATGCTCGCCTGGTCCAGTTGACGGTAATACTCGGACCGTGTCTGGTTGTAGTAGTTCGACAGCAGGTGCGCAGCGGGCGTCGGAACACCCCCCTCCAGGAGGATCCTGAATTCCAGCAGGCGTGCGGTTCGTCCATTCCCGTCGGAAAACGGGTGGATCCAGACGAAGTACACGTGGGCGATGATCGCCTTGATGATTGCGGTCGGTACCTCCTGGCCCTTGGGAGCGATGAAACCGGTGTTGAGCCAGGAACAAAGATTCTCCAGCAATGACGAGCAGTGCTCGAATCCTGGCCCGAGGTAGGTTCCGACCCGAACTGCGTGGTCCCGAACAACCCCAGGCACCGCGTCGGGATGAAGGGCCAGCGCGTGCAGTACCTTGCGGTTGTAGTCGCCCAGATCGTTGGGCTCCAGGTCCCCGCCGACACCGTGGATTGCGCCCTTCCCGATCGTGTTGCAGGCGGCAATCACGTTGTCGACCTCACGGCCGAGGTACTCCTTCGATTGGGGCAGCGAGAGTCTGCCCTCAATCCTGTCCAGAACCTCGCGTTCCGTCAGCGTATTGCCTTCGATCGCGGTTGTCGCTTGAACGCCTTTGGCCAGATAGACACGATGAAGGGTGGCTGCGATATCCGGTCGCAACGGAACGCCTGCCAGATGCTCGCACTTCGATTGCGACTCCCCAAGGAGGAACCAGACATCGCTGGGCAGGCTTTCCGACGAGAACTCGAACGACAACCACGGGTGCGTCTTCAACCATGGCCTTGTGGATGTCCGTGCATCTGCCACATTCAACTCCTTGGTAAAACACTGGAACATGCGGATTGAATCTACTGCTTGTCCGTGGCGATGTCCACGAAAATACGGACGCCGGCCATCGGGACGGCGACGGATCGGCTGGAGCGCGCGGCGATGGCCCGGGCCGAGGCGACCTTCCAGGAAGCCGGCCGCAAGGCCCGGGAAGCCACCAACGCCCTCCACGACGCTCGCCGGGCCTGGCACCAGGCCTACCGCCTCAGCTTCATGGCGGTGGCCTCCCGCATCGGCAGCGCCAAGGCCGCCCTGGCCTTCTTCCTGCCGGTCGCCCGGGACTACCAACGGGTCCTGGGTCCGGTTGGGCGGATGCGGTACCCGGGTATAATCGTTCCTTCTGCCACCGGAAGACACCATGCGTCGGAACCCCCGTGCCTGCTTCATCGGGGCCGCTCTGGCCAGCGCCCTTCTGGTCCTTCCGGCCGCGGGTCCTGCCTCTCCGGCAGTCGCGGAAGCCGCCCCGGACCTGCCCGAAGGGGCCCGGGAGGGCGTGGCCCGTTGCGCGAAGTGCCACGCGCGGATCGCGGCGGAATGGCGGAAGTCACAGCATGCCCGCTCCCTGGCCGAAACCGACCCGATCTACCGGGAGTTGCGCCGGCAGGCCGTCGAGACGCTGGGGCCCCCGGCCGAAGCCCGCTGCCGCCAGTGCCACGAACCAGCCTGGGCCGGCAAGGCCCGGGAGGCGGGCGCGCCGGTGGAGGGCGTGTCCTGCGTGGCGTGCCATCGCATCCCGGCGGGACACCCGGCGAAGCGGCTGGAGGATGGCAGGCGCTCGGCGTTCGCCGCGGGCACCGGCGCGAAGGGAGGGACCGACGGCGCCGGCGGGCTGTGCCTGACCTGCCACGCGGAACTGAAGAACCCCGAGGGCCAGCCCGTCTGCACGACCGCCGACGAGGCCACCACCGCCGGGGCACCCCCCTGCATCACCTGCCACATGCCCGAGCGGAAGGGCGAAGCGTCCCAGGCCCGGGACGGCAGGCGGGCCCACTCGTTCCCGGGGGCGTTCGACCCGGCCTTCCTGCGCACCGCCGCCCGCCTGGACCTGGACGTGCGCCGGGGACCCGACGGGCCCGAGGCCCGGGTCACGGTCACCAACAATCGGACCGGCCATTCGCTGCCGACGGGGAACCCGATGCGGGCGCTGTGGCTGCGGGTCGAGGCCCTGGGCGCCGGCCAGGAGGTTCTGTGGCGGAACGGGGGCGACAACCTCGGCACGGACGACCCCGGTGCGGTGTTCCAGCGCGTCTTCCGCGATGCGGCGGGGAACGGGCCCGTGCCGCCGTTCAAGGCCCGGGGACCGGCCACGGACTCCCGCCTCGCCGCAGGCCAATCCCGGACCCGGACCTGGGTGCTGCCGGAAGGGACGAAGGAGGTGCGTGCCCGCCTGGAATTCCTGCTGGGGCCGGCTCCGCTGCTGAAGAAGGCGGGCCTGTCCGCCGAGGCCGCGGCCCCGGTGCCCATGGCCGAGGCCCGCGCCGCCATACCCTAGAGGAGGGACTCGAGATGGCCGGCGTCATCGTCTTCCTCCACGCGCTGATGGACGAACTCCTCGCGGGCGGGGCGATCGCAGGAGATCGAGGTCCCGGGTACACGTGATGCTGCCGGTCGAGCCGTCGGGCATCCTGGGGCCGTAACCAAGGTCGAGGGCGCGAAGACGGGCGCATCGACCGCCATCTGGAACTTGATCAGCGTCGTGGCGGTGCAAGCCCCGTAACTGCCCGCGTCGAACAGTCGGTTCAGCGACGCCACACCTGTCTTCATGCGGCGGGCGACCTCGGCCTTCGACAGCCCCGAACGGACGAACGCTTCCGTGAGCGCCACGCCCAGCGCCTGCTTCCGCCGGCCGACCTCCAGGGACATCCGGGTCTCGGGCGTATCGGGCACCAGATCGCGCAGAAGATCCTCCTGGCGGATTCGTTCTGGTCTGGTGGCCTGACGTTGGAACACGACGAAACCGAAGATGTGGGCGTCGCGCGGGTTCCTGGCGAAGGCCTGGGCCGGAAACCTAGACACATAGTACAATCCCCCCCCCGGTAGCGGTCTTCGCAGGCCGAAGATAAGGAGGTTTCGTCGTGCAGGAATTTCTTTCCAAGTCCCCGGAGGTCCTGGGTTCCGCCGTCCTGTTCATCGTGTGCCTGGGCGCCGCCGCATGGCAACTCCGCAAGGGCTTCCATCGCGGGGCGGCCGTCGCGATGGTCCTGGTACTCCTGTCGGGGGGCACCCTGGGGGTCCAGGTCCGGAAGGTCCAGAAGAAGTTCGAGGCCAGGAGTGCACAGGAAGAACTGTTCGCCCACGGCCAGATGCTGAAGGACAAGGCCGAGTCCGGCCAGGCGATCACGCCGGACGATCTTCGGGATTCCGAGGCCCGGCTGGGCGAGGTCACCTCCCGGGCGCGGCCGGAGGAGGCCGAAAGGGCCCGGCTGTTTCACGACCACATGGTCTTCCTGGTCACGCGGACGATCCCCCACGACCTGCGCTACCGCGCTGCGAATACTGCAGGCGACCTGCACATCGCGGGGCTGACGGACGTGGCAGGACTGGACCATCGAGCCGCCTCACTGCATGAACTGCAGGCGCTGGCCGCGGACCTGAGGACGTACTACCGCACCTGGCCCGACACGGTTCCGGAACGGATGCGGCGGGCCGGGTTCACCCAGGCCGAAATCGAAACCGAAACGAAGAAGAACGGCCTCCGGCTGCAGTTCGCCGAGTCGAACGCCCTCCTGGTGGACGCGTTCGCCGAGCGCCTGGCCCTGGTCACGTCGATCTTCGGGAAATGGAAACTCGACGGCGAGAAGGTCGTCTTCGAAGACGAGGTTCCCGAGGACGTCGTGCAGCGCTTCCGTGACAGTGTCGCGCGGATCGACGCCCTGGCCAGCCGGACAGACGAGGTGATCAAGGCCTACCAGGCGGCGGACTGACCGATCGGCCTTTCGCAGGACGGTAGCCTGGCAGATCCGAACGCCTACCGGGCACTCCCCCCGAACTTCATCGATTCGATCCATTTGTCGGTCACTCGCTGGACGCGGACGCTGGCGGTCGAGACGTCGTAGTCGGCGTTCACCCTCAGAGAATCCGGGTACCCTGTGAACCGCGCCCTCGGTCTGATAGGCTGGCGACCGATGCCTGCACCTCCTATTCGGGGTCCCCATGACAGGGCGCTGGAACCTTCGCCTGATCGCGGTCGCCTGTGTCCTTCTGCCGGTGCTCGCCCGGGCCGGTTCGCCCTCGCCTGAATGCCAGGCGGCGACGAAGGCGAAGGCGGACCACCGTGCCGAATGCCGACAGGCGGATCTGGCCTGCAAGGACGGGACTCGCGAGGCCTGTGCGCGGCACCAGTCGTCGTGCGGCATCGTCGATGGGGCCCGCTTCACGGACACGGTCCTGCAGGCGTGCGGGATGCCGGAATTCCGCCCGCCGCCGCCCGCGCCCGCGCCGACCGCACAGGTCTGGGCAAGTGCCCGGGCCCGGGGCGGCGCCGTCGATTCGACGCCCAAGCCGGCCGTCGCGGCACCCGCGGAGTTGCCGCGGAACGGGATCCACGTCTACGGCGGCCCTCGCTGCCCCCTCGCCATGCAGGTCCTGGAGGAACTGCGGGCCGGGGGCCTTTCGGCCACGTTCCATGACGTCAATCACGATGCAGCGCAGTTGAAGCTGGCCCGGCGATATCGCGAGTACTTCTACAACCACTACGTGCTGCTGCTGGTCGTGGACGGCCAGCCGGTGCGCTTCGAATACGGCGGCATCGCGGCCCTCTGCGGCCGGAAGTAGGGATTGGAACAATCATCCGCCCTTGTGCGCGCGCACCCTACGATGTAGAGAGAGTTGCCCCCAGCCCGAGGCCCCCCCCATGCGGCGCCTGTTGTGCCTGGCCCTGTTCGCAGCCCTGGCCCTTCCGTGCCTTCCCCGGCCCTCCGCCGCGGAACCGGCCCTCCAGCGGGCGCCCTTCAACCAGGATTTCTGGGAGTGGTCGAACCACTTCCCGAGGCCCGACATCGCGTCGGCATCGGCTGAGGGCCATGCGCTGGGGGCCATCCCGGAGCCGGTGGACCTGTCCCACCTGGCGTACAGCGCCCCCGAGCTGCCCTTCGCGATTGCCGGCTACGCGGCCAGCTTCGACCTTCGGACCCTGGGCAAGGTCACGGCGGTCGGCAACCAGACCACCTGCGGCGCCTGCTGGGCCTTCGCGACATATGGGTCCCTCGAGTCGGCCCTCCTGACGGGCGAGACGCGGGACTTCAGCGAGAACCACCTGAAGAACCTGGCCGGCTTCGACCTCACCCACTGCGCCGGCGGAAACGCCACGATGTCCGCCGCGTACATGTCGCGGCGCACCGGCCCGGTGTGGGAGACCGACGACCCCTACAACCCCGGCAGCAACGTGTCCCCGGCCGGGTTGAGCCCCCGGAAGACCCTGACCCAGGCGATCTTCCTGCCCGACCGAACCAGTTCGACGGACAACGACACCATCAAGTACGCCCTGACCACCTGGGGCGCCGTCATGACCAACGTCTACTGGGACGACGCCTATTACAGCGCAACGAACAGGTCGTACCGGTACGCGGGAGCCGAAACGAAGATCAACCATGCCGTGACCATCGTGGGATGGGACGACGCTTACTCCGCCGCCAACTTCACGTCCCCGGCCGGCGGGAACGGCGCGTTCCTGGTCAAGAACAGTTGGGGCACCGCCTGGGGCAATTCCGGGTACTTCTGGCTGTCGTACTACGATCCGCGCGTGAGCAGCAACCGCGTCTTCCAGCAGGCCCCCGCGGCGGTGGCGGGCGAGGTGGTGTACCTGCACGACCCCCTGGGCTGGGTCGGGAACGTCGGCTACGGCACGACCAGTTGGGCCGCGAACATCTTCACCTCGACGACCGCGAAGTCGCTGGCCTCCGTGTCGACCTACATGACCGCGAACCAGGCCGACTGGCAGGTCCAGGTATACGTGGACGTCGGCGCGACGCCCAACTCGGGAACCCTGGCCCTCACCCAGACCGGCCACAGCGACTGGTCCGGGTATGTCGCGATTCCCCTTTCCAAGCGCATCCCGATGACGGTCGGCCGGAAGTTTTCGGTGGTGTTCCGGTACATCATGCCGTCGTACGCGTATCCGATCCCCATCGAATATGCCTACGCCACCTACAGCAGCCTGGCGACCGCCTCCGCCGGCCAGAGTTTCATCAGCAGTTCGGGCAATACCTGGTCCGACGCCACCGCCATCGTGAACGCCACGGCCAACGTGTGCATCGAGGCCGTCGCCAGCCCCTGCGCTTCGACGGCGGACTGTTCCGACGGGGACGCCTGCACCGACGACGTGTGCAACGGGGACGGGACCTGCTCGAACCCGATCACGGCGGGGAAGTGCCGGATCGGGGGGGCCTGCTACACCTCGGGCGCCGCCAGCGGAAAGTGCCTGGAGTGCGTTCCGGCGACCAGCCAGACCGCCTGGACGTACGTGACGAACAAGGTCTGCAATGACGGGGTCGCGTGCTCCAGCACCGACAAGTGCGTCGCGGGCGGGACCGGGGACGCCGGGTGCGCGGGGACGACGTACAGTTGCGACGACGGGAAGGCCTGCACCGCCGATTCGTGCAATGGCGACGGGACCTGCACCCGCATCACCACTGCCGGCAACTGTTTGATCGGCGGGACGTGCTACGCGACGAGTGCCGCCAACGGAAAGTGCCTGGAGTGCGTGCCGGCGACCAGCCAGACCGCCTGGACGTACGTGACGAACAAGGTTTGCACCGACGGGGTCGCCTGCACCAGCAGCGACAAGTGCGTTGCGGGCGGGACCGGGGACGCCGGGTGCGCGGGGACGGTGTACGGCTGCGACGACGGAAAGGCGTGCACCGCCGATTCCTGCAACGGCGACGGGACCTGCAGCCACATCACCACCGCCGGCAACTGCCTGATCGGCGGGACGTGCTACGCGGCGAATGCCGCCAACGGGATG
>CAINDP010000056.1 GCA_903847405.1 uncultured Myxococcales bacterium
CCCGGACCCAGATCGGTGGCGCCGGCGGCGGCGGCGGCTCGGGCGGCTGCGGCGGAACGGGCGGCCTGGGCGGCGGCTCGGGCGGCGGCTCCTTCGGCGTCTTCCTGGCATGGGATTCGGTTCCGGCCTCGGTACCGACCCTGACCGGCAACGCGATCCGTGGCGCCCAGGGCGGGGCCGGCGGCTTCGGTGGGAACGGGGGCTCGGGGGCGCCCGGCGGCAGCGGCGGCGCCGGGGGGACCTGGGCCTACGCCACCTCCAAGTGCGCGGCACCCGGCGGGGCCGGCGGCGAAGGCGGGAACGGCGGCCACGGGGAAGGCGGCGGCGGCGGATGCGGCGGCCCTTCCTACGGCATCTTCGCGGCCGGGAACGGCGCGGTGAACCTGGGCGCCTACGTCTCCGCGAACACGGTGATCGTCGGCCTGACGTCGTCCGGGGGCTCCGGCGGGGCCTCCATCGGGACCCCGGGGGATCCGGGCACCGGCGGGCCCGCGCTGTCCACGAACTTCTGACGGCGCCTCCCGACAGGCGTCGGGCAGCCCCCCCCGCAGGCGAATCCCTTTCCCCTTGCGCGACTGCCGTGTCTGGAATCCACGGAGTCCCGCCGACCGGGACGGGCGAAGGACCTTTCGAAGGCGGGGTCTGTTGCGACAATTCCAGTGTTTCAGCCTGATTGAGCCGCGTTCCCTTGGATGCTTGTGAATCCAGGGTGGTACGATTGCAAAACCGCGCTGGGTGGCCGAAGCGTTTCGGCTCGGAGGTTGCACCATGTCCCGCAGGCTGATGCTGGTCGCGTTTGTTTGTCTTTTCGCCGGCCAGGTCGCCTGCAAGGGTGGTCAGGGGGCGCTGTCGTTGGAGGTCCTTTGCGCCATCGACGTCCCGGCGGTCGAAACCGACGTCGGGGACGCCGACGGGGTCGCGCCGGAAGACCTGCCGGGGCGGGACGCGCCGGACGTCGCGGGCGAGGGCCTCGCCGATCCGGGGCCGCTGGACGTGCCGGACGTGCCTCCCGCCACGGGGGAGTTCGGGGCGCCCTGCCAGGGGAATCGCGACTGCATCAGCAACTTTTGCATCGAGGGCGCGGACGGCTTCGTGTGCACGCAGATCTGCGTGACCGAATGCCCGGAAGGCTGGGCCTGCCGCACGTACACGGTCGGCCAGGACGTCCAGTCGCTGTGCTCGCCTTCGGGCGTGAGCCTGTGCAAGACGTGCAAGGCGGACATTCAGTGCGGGGACGGTCTGTGCCTGGACCTGGCCGAAGGGAAATACTGCGGTCGGGACTGCACCAGCGGGGCGTGCCCGTCGGGGTACGAGTGCTCGGACGTGGTGGCTGCCGACAACAGCGTGGCGCGGCAGTGCAAGCCCCAGAACGGCACGTGCACGTGCCGGGTCACCAGCGACGGCCAGGAGCGTGCGTGCCTGCGCGAAAACTCCCTGGGTCGCTGCCTGGGCTTCGAGACGTGCAGCCCGGCCCTGGGATGGGTCGGATGCAGTGCCCGTGAGCCTTCGGTCGAGGACTGCAACGGCGTCGACGACGACTGCAGCGGCATCGCCGACGACAACCCGGTGCCGCCCGGCGCCAGTTGCCTGAACACGATCCCGGGCGTGGGAAGCTGCCCGGGCGCCTACGTCTGTCGCGGCGAGGCCGGATGGAACTGCGTGGGGCCCAGCCCCGCCGCGGAGGCGTGCAACTACCTGGACGACAACTGCGACGGCCAGACGGACGAAACGTTCAAGGACGAAAGCGGCCGATATTCATCGTACGACGACTGCGGGCAGTGCGGGGTGACGTGCGCCGGTCGAATCCCCTTCGCCAAGACGGTCATCTGCGATCGCACCCCGGCCCTGCCCGTTTGCGCCGTGACCGAATGCGAGCGCGGCTACATCAAGGTGAACGATCTGGTGTGCGCTCCCGAGGTCAGCAGCCTGTGCGTTCCCTGCACCGAGGACGCGAACTGCGGCACGGGCGGGGCGGACAAGTGCCTGTCGATGGGCGCGACGATGAAGTTCTGCGGTCGCAACTGCGCCCCGGGCGCCATCATGGGGACGGACTGCCCCCTGGGCTACAAGTGCCAGGACTTCGGCGCCAGCATCCTGCAGTGCATCCCGATGTCGGGGACCTGCGAGTGCACCACGGCCAACGCCGGCATCGTGCGCCTGTGCCAGGTGACCAACGCGGCCGGCATCTGCTCGGGTACGGAAACCTGTGATTCCGCCCAGGGATGGGTCAACTGCACGGCGCGCACGCCGGCGTTCGAGGTGTGCAACGGGGCGGACGACGATTGCAACGGCTTCGTGGATGACACCGTCGTACCGCCGGCCGAGCCGTGCGCCGTGTCCTGGACGGATCCGGGCAGCCAGCGGGTCTACACGTGCACCCAGCCCTGGACCTGCGAGGAGTCGGGCGCGGGCGTGAAGTGGGAGTGCGGCGCCCCGACGCCGAGGGCCGAGGAGTGCAACGGCCGCGACGAGAACTGCGACGGGCTGATCGACGAGGACTTCAAGGCCCCGGGGACCGACAAGTACGGCACCTTCGACCATTGCGGCGCGTGCGGCGTGTCGTGCGAGGGCCTTGTTCCCAACGCGACGATGACGTGCAGCGTCCTCCCGACGGTTCCGACCTGCGTGGTCGACACGTGCGACACGGGCTTCTGGAAGTCGTCCGAACTGTCGTGCTCGGAATTCCCCCAGAGCGCGTGCCAGGAGTGCGCCTCGGACCGGGCCTGCCAGGTTCCGGGCGACCGTTGCGTCGCGGAAACGACGGGCGGGCGGAAGCACTGCCTGTGGGACTGCTCGCCGGCCTCGTTGCACCCGGTGGTGGACCCGCTGCGGGGCACCTGCCCCGAGGGGTACACGTGCCGGCAGACGGACGCCCTGGGCAACCCGTTCCTGAAGTGCGTCCCGACGTCGGGGACCTGCGACTGCCTGGCGGAAAACGCGGGCGACAGCCGCATCTGCGCCATCGAAAACGCCTTCGGTCGCTGCACGGGCGAGGAGTCCTGCGATGCGTCCCAGGGCTGGGTCGGCTGTACGGCACTGACGCCCGCAGCCGAGCGGTGCAACGGCGTGGACGACGACTGCAATGGCCTGACGGACGAAACATGGCCGTCGTTGAACGCGGTCTGCACGGTCGGAACGGGCCGCTGCGAGGCGACCGGGACGTTCCGGTGCAATCCGGCGGATGCGCTGGCCGTGGACTGCAGCGCGGTGCCCGGCCTGCCGGTCAGCGAGTCCTGCAACGGCCAGGACGACGACTGCAACGGGTTCATCGACGACGCGACGGTGTTCGCGGACAAGGGGAAGCCCTGCTTCGAGGGCGCCGGCGAATGCCTGGCGGCGGGCGTGTGGGTGTGCAGTACCGGCGGCCTGTCGCTGGACTGCAACGCGACGCCGTCGTCCCCGCTGCCCGAAACCTGCAACGGCCGCGACGACAACTGTGATGGCGCGATCGACGAGGACTGGCCGGACCGGAACAAGGCGTGCCAGGTCGGTGTCGGCGAATGCATGCGCAACGGCGTCCTGACGTGCAAGACGGACGGCAGCGGCCTGGAGTGCAACGTGGCGGCCGGTGCAACGGCCACCGAAGTCTGCGACGGCCTGGACAACGACTGCAACGGGTCCACGGACGAAATGGCGGGCGCGCTGTGCGCGAACCAGAACGGCGTGTGCAGCGGGTCGCGGCAGGTGTGCCGCGGGACCGGCGGATGGCAGGCCTGTGGTTCGGCGCTGTACTCGGGCTACAGCGCGAACTACGAGCAGAGCGAGGCGTCCTGCGACGGTCGGGACAACGACTGTGACGGCGTGACGGACACGGACGCTCCGGCGCCGGTATGCACGGAGCAGCGGGGCGTGTGCGCCGGATCGACGCAGGCATGCGGCGGGGCGTCGGGCTGGCAGGCCTGCACGACCGCGCGGTACGGGGCGAACTACCAGGCGACGGAGTCGAACTGCGACGGCCTGGACAACGACTGCAACGGGTCCGCGGACGAAATGGCGGGCGCAACCTGCGCGAACCAGAACGGCGTGTGCAGCGGGTCGCGGCAGGTGTGCCGCGGGGCCAGCGGCTGGCTGGCGTGCGGTCCGGCGCTGTACACCGGGTTCAGCGCGTTCTACGAGCAGAGCGAGAGCCTGTGCGACGGCCGGGACAACGACTGCGACGGCGTGACGGACACGGACGCTCCGGCGCCGGTGTGTACGGAGCAGCGGGGCGTGTGCGCCGGATCGACGCAGGCATGCGGCGGGGCATCGGGCTGGCAGGCCTGCACGACGGCCCGGTACGGGGCGAACTACCAGGCGACGGAGTCGAACTGCGACGGCCTGGACAACGACTGCAACGGGTCCACGGACGAGATGCTGGGCGCGGCGTGCGCGAACCAGGCCGGCGTGTGCAGCGGGTCGCGGCAGGTGTGCCGCGGGGCCAGCGGCTGGCTGGCGTGCGGGCCGGCGCTGTACACCGGGTACAGCGCGTTCTACGAGCAGAGCGAAAGCCTGTGTGACGGCAGGGACAACGACTGCGACGGCGCGACGGACACGGACGCTCCGGCGCCGGTGTGCGCGGAGCAGCGGGGCGTGTGCGCCGGGTCGACGCAGACATGCGGCGGAGCGTCGGGCTGGCAGGCCTGCACGACGGCCCGGTACGGGGCGAACTACCAGGCGACCGAGTCGAACTGCGACGGCCTGGACAACGACTGCAACGGGTCCACGGACGAAATGCTGGGCGCCGCGTGCGCGAACCAGGCCGGCGTGTGCAGCGGGGCGCGGCAGGTGTGTCGCGGCGCCACCGGTTGGCTGACCTGCGGTCCTTCGCTGTATGCAGGGTACAGTCCGCTCTATGAGCAGAGTGAGACCTTGTGTGATGCCCGGGACAACGACTGCGACGGCGTGACGGACACGGACGCTCCGGCGCCGCTGTGCGGGCTGCAGTCGGGCGTGTGCGCGGGTTCGGCGCAGTCGTGCGGCGGGGCTTCGGGCTGGCAGGCGTGCACGACGGTGCGGTACGGGGCGAACTACCAGGCGTCGGAAACGAACTGCGACGGTCTGGACAACGACTGCGACGGTTCGACGGACGAAATGCAGGGCACCCTGTGCGCGAACCAGAACGGCGTGTGCAGCGGGTCGCGGCAGGTGTGCCGCGGGGCCAGCGGGTGGCTGACGTGCGGCGCGGCCCTGTACTCGGGGTTCAGCGCGAACTACGAGCAGAGCGAGGTGTCCTGCGACGGCCGCGACAACGACTGCGACGGCGTGACGGACACGGACGCCCCGGCGCCGCTGTGCACGGAGCAGCAGGGCGTGTGCGCCGGATCGACGCAGGCATGCGGCGGCGCGGCGGGCTGGCAGGCCTGTGTGGCCGCGCGGTACGGGGCGAACTACCAGGCGACCGAGTCGACCTGCGACGGCCTGGACAACGACTGCAACGGGTCGGCGGACGAAATGGCGGGCGCGTTGTGCGCGAACCAGGCCGGCGTGTGCGGCGGATCGCGACAGGTGTGCCGCGGCGCCAGCGGGTGGCTGGCGTGCGGGCCGGCGCTGTACACCGGGTACAGCGCGTTCTACGAGCAGGCCGAAAGCCTGTGCGACGGCCGGGACAACGACTGCGACGGCGTGACGGACACGGACGCTCCGGCGCCGGTGTGTACGGAGCAGCGGGGCGTGTGCGCCGGATCGACGCAGGCATGCGGCGGGGTGTCGGGCTGGCAGGCCTGCACGACGGCCCGATACGGGGCGAACTACCAGGCGACCGAGTCGAACTGCGACGGCCTGGACAACGACTGCAACGGGTCCACGGACGAAATGGCGGGCGCGTTGTGCGCGAGCCAGAACGGCGTGTGCAGCGGGTCGCGGCAGGTGTGCCGCGGGGCCAGCGGGTGGCTGGCGTGCGGTGCGGCGCTGTACGCCGGGTACAGTGCGAACTACGAGCAGAGCGAGATTTCCTGCGACGCCCGGGACAACGATTGCGACGGCGTGACGGACACGGACGCCCCCGCGCCGCTGTGCGCGGAGCAGCGGGGCGTGTGCGCAGGGTCGACGGCTGCGTGCGGCGGGGTGTCGGGCTGGCAGGCCTGCTCGGCGGCGCGCTACGGGGGCTCGTACCAGGTCACGGAAAACACCTGCGACCTGCTGGACAACGACTGCGACGGCGGGACGGACGACGGCTTCAAGAACCCGACGACCCTGAAGTACGACCAGAACACGGCATGCGGCAACTGCTTCACGAACTGCACGATCATCTATGCCCTGCCGTTCGCCGAGGGCGTGTGCGACGCCAGCGGTGCGCCGGTCTGCAGGATGAACTGCCTGTCGGACCACTTCGACCTGAACCAGATCCCGGACGACGGGTGCGAGTTCGCCCTGGACACGGCGGCTGTGTACGTGTCGGTGAACGATGCGCTGGCGCTGGACAACGGAACGTGCGGGCTGGGGCCGGTGGGGACGGGGACCAGTTACCACCCCTGCCGGTCGATCACCTACGCCCAGACCCGGGCCGTGGCGCTGGCGCGGACCAAGGTGCTGGTGGCGGACGGCCTGTACCTGGAAACGGTGACCGTGGCCACCGGGCAGTCGCTGCTGGGCGGCTATCGCGCCGACACCTGGGAGCGCCACCTGGCCAGCACGCTGACCCTGATCCGCGGGACGGACACGGGGACGCATCGCAACACCATCATTGCCAGCAGCATCGCGACGGCGACCGATGTCCAGGGCTTCGTGCTGCAGGGGCAGGTGAATCCGACCGTGGGCGGGAACTCGTACACGGTGTACGCATCGACGTCCCCGGGCTTGCGGTTGCTGGACAACGTGATCTACGCAGGCTCGGGAGGTCCGGGCCAGAACCGGTCCGCGGCAGGCAGCGGCACGAACGGGACCAACGGCGGCAGTCGCAACGACCCCGGCAACGCGGCGCTGTACGACGCGAAGATCGCCGACGACAACACCCCGTGCGACAACAGCGACAACCGCCAGTACGCGAACGGCGGTGCGCTGACGTGCGGGGGCGACGACGTCGGCGGTGGGCAGGGGGGCGGCAATCGGTGCACGCCCGACCCGGACAACGAGTACAGCGGCTACGACGGTGCGGTGGGACAGGCGGGGAGCGGCGCTCTAGGCGGCGTGTCGGGCACGGGCGGCGACGCGGGTGACGACGGGGCCATGAACAACAGCCTGTGTTCCCTGCCCAGCAACACGATGGTCGGGGCGACCGGCGCCAACGGGGCTTCCGGGACCAGCGGGCCCGGCGGCACCGGTTGCAACAGTTCCCTGGGCGGCGTGGTGGGGGGCCACTGGGTGGGCAGCACCGGGACGTCCGGCGGGGCCGGCGGAAACGGCGGCGGCGGCGGCGGCGGCGGTGCGGGCGGTGGCGGCCTGTGCGAAAGCGGCACCGGGTGTGCCAGCCGGGACCGCCTGGGCGGCCACGGCGGCGGTGGCGGTTCGGGCGGGTGCGGCGCAACCGGCGGCGACGCGGGAGGCCCGGGCGGTGCCAGCATCGCGGTCTTCCTGGCGGGCGGCGTGGCGCCGACCCTTTCGGGCAACACGATCTACCAGGGCTTCGGCGGGAACGGCGGCGACGGCGGAAACGGCGGTGTCGCCGGAACGGGCGGCAGCGGCGGCGAAGGCGGCGAGTGCTCGGGATCCTGCTGGTGCTACAAGAACGGCGGCAAGGGCGGCGAGGGCGGCAACGGCGGCCCGGGTGGCGGCGGCGGTGGCGGCTGCGGCGGCGCGTCCTTCGGCGTCTACACGTCGGGCGTGACCGGTGCGCCAAACTACTGCAGCGCCAACCAGGTCCTCGGCGGCGCTGCGGGCGTCGGTGGTGCGGGCGGCGTTTCCCTGGGCACCAGCGGGTCTTCCGGTACGGCCGGCAGCCTCGCTCCCTGTTCCATCAACTAGCCCGGGTCCGCCAGGAAGGACTGCACGATCGGGCGAACCGACTTCGTGAACGTGACCGGCACTCCCTCGAAATCGTCGAACATGTACGTGAAGTAGTCGAAGGCGTGCGGCTTCGCCGTGTAGTCGAGCCCTTCGGGCACGGGCCCGAACTCCTCGATCGTCACGTACTCCTCGGCGGATTTCGGGCCGCCGGTCACATGGCCGATCTTGCCCACGATGCCGAACAGTTTCTGGAAATCCCCGAACAGGCGCACCTGCGACGGGTAGGCTTCCATCATGCGCATCTTGGCCGCCAGTTCGACGCCCGACAGTCGCAGGCGGATGCGCTGCCCGCGATACAACGGGTGGAACCGCATGGCCACGAGGATCGTGTACTCGTACGCAGGCATGTGGAAGAACTCGGGGCGCTTGCCGGTCGCCTTCTGCAGATCACCAAGCGCCAGCATCGTGAAGAAGTGGGTCAGGTCGTGTTCGGGCTGGCCGCCCTGCCACGCCAGGGTGAACACCGCGTCGGGCCGGAGGTCCAGCACGGCCTCGCGGACCCGGTCCCGGATGGCCTGGAAGAAGGGGCGCGCATCCGCCATGGTCTGGACGCCCTGGTACAGGCGGCTCAACTGGCGGTAGATTTCGACCTCCGAGAAGCCCAGGTTGGTCACGGCGTCCGCGCCCACGCCGCCGTTGGCCACCGAGGTCAGGCCCTCGGCGATCCGCAGCAGTCCGTACTCCGCGGGCGTCTTGTCCGATTCGAAGTACAGGCCGTCGCTGTTCGTCACCCACACGATCCGCTTGCCCGCCCCCAGGCGCTGCAACAGGCCGCCCGTCGGGATCTCGTCGTCGTGATGGGCCAGCAGGAACAGGGGACGCTGGAACTGCCCGATGCGTTCCATGAACTGCCTGCCGAGGTCGTAGGAAGACGCGCGCGACATGATTCCTCCGTTGCGTTCGGTCTAGATCCGGGTTCCGGGGGGGATGATGGCGCCCTTCGGGATGACCGTGATGCCGTCCTTCACCCACCAACTGTCGCCTTCGAACTCGGCGTCGTCGGGCTTGGCCGTGATGACGACCCCGTCGCCGATGCGGCAGTTCTTGTCCACGATCACCCGGGTCAGCGAACAGTCCTTGCCGATGCCCATCAGGGGGGCGTCGCCCGGCGCCGACTCGAGGTGGCGCAGGGGTTCCTCGCCTTCGTAGTAGTCCGCGCCCGTCATCACGACCTGGCGCAGGTGGGTGCCGGGACGGATGACGCTGCGGACGCCGATGATCGAATCCTCGATGTCCGCGCCGCAGACGTTGGCGCCCTCGGCCAACAGGCTGTTGCGGATGTCCGATTCCATCACGCGGGCCGGGGGCAGGTTCCGGGCATGGGTGTAGATGGGCCACCCGGGCTCGTACAGCGGGAACGGCGGGTCCGGCTGGACCAGTTTCATGTGGGCGTCGAAGAAGGAACGGATGGTCCCGATGTCCTCCCAGTGGCCCAGGAACGGGAAGGCCTGGACGCTGTAAGTGCCCAGGGCTGCCGGGATGACCTCGCGCCCGAAGTCCAGGCGGGTCGGGTCCGCCAGCGTGTCGGCCAGGACCTGGGGACGGAACACGTAGATGCCCATGGACGCCAGGTAGCGGGGTTCGCCGTCGGTCATGCCGCAGGCGCGCAGCAGGTCGGGCGGGGCCCGGAAGCGCTCGAGGACCTCGGGGTCCTGGGGCTTTTCGATGAACTCCAGGACCGACCCGCGGCCGTCGACGCGCAGGAGGCCCATCCGGGGGGCGTCGCTGCGGGAAACCGGCTGCACCGCCAGGGTGATGTCGGCGTTCCGGTGCAGGTGCCGACGGACCATTTCGTTGTAGTCCATGCGGTACAGGTGGTCGCCGGACAGGATGACGATCGCGTCGGACCGGTACCGGAGGACGTGGCGCAGGGACTCGCGGACGGCGTCGGCCGTGCCCTGGTACCACGACTCCCGCTGGGGGGTCTGCTCGGCGGCCAGGATTTCGACGAAGCCGTCCGAGAACGTGTCGAAGTGATAGGTGCCGTTGATGTGCCGGTGCAGGCTGGCCGACAGGAACTGCGTGATGACGAAGACCCGCCGGATGTCGCTGTTGATGCAGTTCGACAGGGTGATGTCGATCAGCCGGTACTTGCCCGCGACGCTGACGGCGGGCTTGGCGCGTTCGATGGTCAGGGGATAGAGGCGCTTCCCCTGGCCGCCACCGAGGATCAGAGCGAGCGTGTCCTTCATGGGGGTCTCCCGGGCAGGCGACTGCTGTTTTACACCGTGGGGAAAAAACCGGGGATGGAAAATGGGGGCCTATCGGCGACGGCGGCGAATCGCCAGCCCGAGGAGGGCCAGGAGACCGGGCAGGAGTGCGGCGGGGGACGCGGTGGTGGCCGCGGTGCAGCCGCCGGATGCCGCGTTGGGCGCGACCGGGGCCAGGTCCGAGGCCGTGTCGGGGAGGAGGAGGTCGGCTACGGCGTCGGGCTGCACCCCGTCCCGAGGCTCGGTCGGCAGGTCCGTAGGGTTCGAGGCGTCGGGCGCCGCATCGACGTCCTGGATGTCGGACGAGGGCAGTTCGGCGGCGAGGTCCCCCGAGGCGACGTCCGGGGCAGGGTCGTCCGGGAGGCAGGCGGGGTTCGGCGCGCCACCGCACGTCCCGTCCGTCCGGCAGGCGTCGTCGAGGCTGCACGTGTCCTTGTCGTCGCAGGGGGTTCCTTCAACCGCCAACGGGTACGCGCACTGGCCCGTCCCCTCGTCGCACGTCCCGGCCTGGCGGCAGGTGGCGGGCTTCGGACAGGCCGCCGGGACCCGCCGGCAGTCCGCCCGACACGCCGCGTCGGTGCACGCGGCCAGGCAGGTCGAAAGGGTCGCGCATTTCTGTTCGGCGACGCACAGCCGGTCCTCGCACAGCCGGTCAGAAGCGCAGGTCCCGCAGGTGCCGCCGCACCCGTCGTCGCCGCACTGCTTCAGGAAGCAGGTGGCGTAGGCCATGCAGACCGTGAAGGACATCGTGTCCCCGCCCGCCGCCGAGATGTCGGTGATGCGCACGCCGACGCCGGTGCCGACCTGGTCGAACGGCGCGGGATCGCTGCCGAGGTCGAAGGACGTCCGGCCCGATCCCGCCGCGAAGGGCGCCTGCTGCACCTGGCCGTCCGCGGTCAGGGTGCCCCCCGGCCGGAACACGTACAACTCGTCGGGCGGGCCGTCGTTGTTGCCCCACCAGCGTTCGTCCACGCGCCAGATCAGCAGGCCCGACGAGGGCAGCGACGACTCGTAGACCCCGGCCTTCCTGCGGTACTCGATCTGGAAGAACTGCTGCGGCTGGCCCGGGACCGGCAGGCGCCAGCCCTGGCCGTCGGGGGACGTCAGGGGGTTGACCACGTACGTGCCGCTTTCGGTGATCAGGGGCGGCGTCGCGGCCCAGTGCGCGTAACGGACCTTCTGGTGCAGCGACATGTGCTGGGGGATCTTCGCGTCCCACTCCATCAGATCCCAGGGACCCGCCGGATTCAGTTTGTCGTACGAGTAGTGGTACAGGTCCGGCCCGCCCAGCGTGTGGAACATCTCGTGGGCCAGGACGCCGATGCCGGCGTGGTCCAGGATGTAGTCGTTCAACTGGAGGTTGAAGGTCAGGACGATCAGGTCGCTGTTGTCGCTGGGGTTGGCCATGTAGATCAGGTCGGCCACCTGCAGCGACATGTGCGGCCACTGCAGGCTGTTCCACCCGTCGGGCTTGCCGGCGACCACCACGGTGAGGTTGTCCACGAACCCGTCCTCGTCCCCGTCGAGGTTCGTCCCGGGCGGGATGTCGGCGGAGATCG
>CAINDP010000057.1 GCA_903847405.1 uncultured Myxococcales bacterium
CGGCCTGTGGGAGTTCCCCGGGGGCAAGATCGAGGCCGGCGAGACGCCGTCCGAGGCCCTGCGGCGCGAGATGCGGGAGGAGACCGGCTGGGAGGTGGCCGTCGGGGCGCCGGTGGCCGTGGTCCGCCACGCCTACAGCCATTTCCGGGTGGTCATGCACGCCTTCGAGTGCACGGGGGCGTCGGGCCCACCCTGCCTGCGGGCCGCCGACGCCTGGGCCTGGGCCTCCGCCGCCGACCTGCACCGCTACGCGTTCCCCCGGGCGAACCGGAAGATCCTGGAGGCGCTGCAGGGGCCGCAGGAATAGCGGAAATGGGGACATGGAAATGGGGACAGACACCGATTTCCAGGAAAATCGGTGTCTGTCCCCATTTCCACCCCTGTTTTCCGGGGGCTCAGGTCTTGCGGCGCAGGATCATCGCGAAGCCCGCCAGGAGGCCCCCCAGGACGCAGCAGCCCCAGGCGAAGAGGTCGCCGTAGCGGGTGTAGATCGTCGTTTCGGTCAGCAGGGCCGTGTTCGTCACGAAGGACTCGGCGCCCACCATGGACGTCTGGTTCAGGATGCGGCCCACCGGGTCCACCACCACCGACACGCCGGTGTTCGTCGAGCGGATGAAGAAGCGGCGGTGCTCCACGGCCCGGAACGCGGCCAACTGCATGTGCAGGTAGGGTTCCTCGGTCTTCCCGAACCAGGCGTCGTTGGTCAGGTTGATCAGCAGGTTCGGTTCCAGCAGGGCGACCTTGCGGGTGAACGACGGGATGATGCCCTCGTAGCAGATCAGCACACCCAGGCGCGCCGGGCCGATCGGCAGCACCGACACGGTCTTCCCGGGCGTGAAGCTGCCGGCCTCGGGCAGCCACTTCCGCAGGAAGGGGAAGGTGTCCCCGAACGGCAGGTACTCGCCGAACAGCAGCAGGAAGTTCTTGTCGTACTTCCCCAGGACGGCGCCTTCGCCGTCGACCAGCAGGGACGAGTTGAAGTCCCGGATTTGCTGGGGGTCCCCGTCGTCCGGGCCCGAGGCCATCACCCCGAAGAGCAGCGGCGTCCGGAAGCCCCGGAGGGCGGCGTTCCGATCGGCGTCGGGGGTCTTTTCGTCGGCGTCGGTGGCCTTGTAGAGGTCCCCTTCCCAGGACGTCGTCGGCAGGGGGACGTCGGACACGTACAGGTGCCGCACGTCCCGGGGCAGCGGGTAGCTTTCGTCGAAGGGCAGGGATGCCACCGCGGCCAGGTCGCCCTCGCCGCCCGGGAGGGTCCGGACGTGGTCGTCGCCGAGGGCCACGACCGTGCCGCCCTTGCCCGTGGCCCAGGCCCGACCGCTGCCGTCGCCCGCCACGCCGTGGAGGTCCTTGCGGATCGGGTTCGGCACCTTCCGGCAGGTGTCGCGGCAGGACACGATGATGCCGTCGTCGCCCACCGCCCAGGTCGTCGCGCCGGAGGCCACGCCGCGCAGGGGCGTCGTGACCGGTTGCTCGCGGGTCACCGTGCCGTTGCGGGCCACCCGGACCACGCTTCCATCCTGGCCGACCGCCACCACGCCGCCCTTCGGCGACCACGAGCAGGCCAGCAGGTCCGGGCCCCCGGGGTCGGCCAGCGCCTTGATCGTGCGCTTGTCGAAGGCGGCCAGGAAGCCGCCGTCGCCGCACACCACGAAGCCCCGGGCCTCGTCGTACGCCACGCCGCGCAGGGTCGCGGTGGTGCCCAGGTCCACGGGCTTCCAGGTGCCGCCCGCCCGCCACGTCGCCGTCCCCTGGGCGCCCACGGCCAGGGACGCCGTTCCGTCGGGGCGGGACGCCACGGCCAGGAGGTCGCGGTCCGTCCCGGTCGGCTCGCGCGTCCAGACCGCGCCGTCGTAGGAGTACGCGGCGCCCCGGGGGCCCACGGCCAGGAACTGGGACTCGGATGCGGCCGCCACGCCCCGAAGGCCCGACGCCTTCGACTCGCCGACGCCGGGATCCTCGATCTTCTTCACGCCGGTCGCGGACACGCGCCACAGGCGGCCGTCGGCGGAGGTCGCCAGGGCCACGTCGTCGGTCCGCCGCCACAGGACTTCCCGAAGGGGCATGTAGGACGACTCGGGCCACACGATCAGGTCGGGCTTCTCAGCCGCCTCGAGGTCGGCCGACATGATCTGGTGCCGCAGCAGGTTGCGGTACAGCATCCGGACCTGTTGCGCGACCGGCAGCGGGGCGCCCTCGGGCGTCCGGGCCTCCATTTCCCAGATGCCGACGTCGGACTCGACCACGCCGACCTTGAACTTCGGCGCGGCGGCGACGGCCTCGTCCACCTGGCGGATGCGCCAGGCGCCGTACCCGACGTCCGCGGCCAGGGCCAGGGTGGCCAGGGCGACCGTGACCCACGGGAACCGGCGGCCGTCCAGGCGGGCCGTGATGACCTCCCCGAGGGCGCCGCTGAACAGCACCAGCAGGAAGGTCAGGCCCGCCACGCCGGTGATGTCCACGATCTGGATGACCAGGGGGAAGTGCAGTTGGCCGTTCCCGAAATACCAGGGGAACAGGAACGGCGCCACGTGCTCGACCGCCGTGATGAAGACCGGAAGGACCAGTCCCCAGGGCAGGCGCCGCCACTGGGACGTGACGACCGCGGCCAGGCCGGTCGCCAGGGCGAAGGCCAGGCCCTGGTACAGGCCCATCAGGACCGAAATCGACCAGGACGGCACCGGGCCCATGTGGCCGAAGTTCTGCAACAGGTCGGCGATCCAGTGGAACCCGCCGAAGTTCGTGACGAACCCCGCGACGAAGCCCAGTCCGAAGCCGCCCCGGAACGTGCGGCCCCGGACCGCCACCAGCAGGGGCACCAGCGCGAACCACTGCAGCGGGAAGAGGTCGAAGGTCGGGAAGGACAGGAAGACCAGGCAGCCCGCGACCGCCGCCAGCGGGATCGCGAGGGCCAGGTGGGTCCGGGGCGCGATGCCGCCGGACTTCTTGCCGGATCCCCGGGAGGGGGCCTTGGGCGGCGGCGTCTTCCGCGCTGCCGGTGTGTCGTCGCCATCCCTTCGCTTGCCGGCCATGTCACCTCCCGGGAGGGTCGAGGAGTATCAGCGCGGCCTGGCAGGCGGCCAGGGACGCGCCCTTCAACAGGATCGTCTTGTGGCGTTCCCGGCGGCCCTTCAGGAGGACCGCGCAGGACGCCTTGAGGCCGGCGGCGGCGGCCAGGGTGGCCATCGCCTGCTCGGTCGCGGCGCCGTCCTCGGGGGCGGCGGTCACCTCGACCCGCAGGCGGTCGGCCGTGACGCCCAGGACCCGGCATCGGCCCGCCCGGGGCCGCACCGAGATCTCGACCACCACGCCGTCGGGCCGCTCGGACAGGACGCCCACACCAGTTCCCCCGAACGCGCCGCATTGGATCGTCCCGAGTCGGCTTCGGCTGCGGCGAGAGTTTCCTGCGGAAACCCACCGCCTGCGCCTGCGCGCTCGGGAGGAGCGATCGTCCCGAGTCGGCTTCGGCTGCGGCGAGAGTTTCCTGCGGAAACCTATCGCCTGCGCCTGCGCGCTCGGGAGGAGCAATGGACCGCACCGTCGCCCGGGGTGCGGTCCGGGGAATGATACACCACGGCATCGCGCGGAACGCAGCCGACGCCCACCCACCTTGTTGACACCCCGGGGGGTGGGTGTTACCAAGAGGCCGGCCCTTTCGCAGGTGGCATCCATGTCGAATCGACTCCTGGCGGTCCTGGTTCTGGGGGCGGTCGCCTGCAGCGCCCAGCCCGGTCCGGGCAAGTTCGAAAAGTTCGCGTCCAGCGACGCGGGCCAGAAGCGCATCGCGGCCTGGGTGTCCACCCCGAACAACCCGATCGACCAGCGGGTCGATGCCCTGGTGGCCGTGGCCGCGGCGGGGTTCCCGGGGAAGATCCGCGGGATGCTCGACACGGCGAAGGACCGCGAGGACCTCGCCGAAAAGACCGCGTCGGCCCTGGCCGATCGGCTGGCCAAGGCAGGCAGCGATCCCGAGGCCATCGCCCCGCTGCGGGAGGCGGTGCTGGGTGCCCTGACCTACGTCCCGGACGCCCGGAAGGCCCCGATCCAGAAGACGGTGGCGGACTGGGCCTTCGCGGGCCTGACGCTGGACTCGACCGACGCGGTCGTGAAGGCGCAGATCGAGCCGCGCATCGAGCCCATGCAGATGCAGGCGCTGGGCGCCGCGGGGACCGCCGGGGCGGCGATCCTGGTCCGCCACGGGTTCGACGTGGTGCGGATGTCCCAGTACATCCTGTCCATCCCGGACCCGGCCGCGCACCTGCGGCTGCTGGAGGCCTTCCGGAAGCTGCACGCGACGCCCGACATGGCGATCCCGCTGCCGCAACTGGAGTTGGTCGGGAAGATCAAGAACGCCCGGGCCGCGACCTACCTGCTGGACCTGTCGATGGACCCGAACCAGGAGTCGGACGTCCGGGCGGCGGCGTTCAACGAGGCGGCGCGCCTGATGGACGATCCGGCGATCCGCGCCGGCGACCTGGAAGGCATCCTGGCGCGGCTGGACAAGATGGCGGCGTCCCAGGAGCCGGACGACCGGTGGAGCGGGGCCAACTACCTGCTGGTGGTCCAGGGCCTGGAGGCGATGCCCCGCGTGATGGCCGGCCTGAAGGACGACGGCATCTATCCGAACGCCACCGAGGATCCCATGAAGTCCATGGTGGATTTCTGCAAGTCCACCCTGTTCAAGGTCGCGAAGGGTCCCGAGGTGTGGCCGGCCGTCCAGGGCCTGCTGAAGAGCCGCAACCGGGTCCACCAGGCCCTGGGCATCATCTGTACCAAGGCCTCCGAGGACCCGACGAAGGCGCTGCTGGTCGCGCCGTTGACCGGGTCCTCCGCGAACCTGCTGCCCGTCCTGGGGAACAAGATGACGCTGGGCGCCCTGGCGACCAACGCCAAGGAAGGCCTGCAGATGTACGCCGAGGTGGCGGCGGACGTCGCCGCCAAGCGGATGGACGAGGCCGATGCGAAACTGATGCGGTTCGCGATCCTCGTGGACCTCACGGAAACCGGCCGGGTCTACCGGAAGGCCGTTGCCGACCGCTTCAAGGAAGACCGCAAGTAGGAACCCCGTGGCCAAATCCAACTCGGGACGATCCAATGTTGCACCCGGCGACCTCCGGGAGGCCGGGCGCGGCTTCCTGCTGATCACCGGCGCGAAGATCTGGTTCCTCGTCACCGCGACGTTCACGTCGCTGGCCTTCCCTCGCCTGTTCGACGACGCGGCGGCCTTCGGGCGGTTCCGCGTCGTGTCGGGTCTGATCAACGTCGTCACGATGGTCGTGGTGATGGCCTCGGTGCAGACCGTGGCGCGCCTGGCGTCGGAGGCCGGCGCGAACCTTCGGGGCGTCCGGCGGACGGCGATGGTCGTCCAGATGGCGGTTTTCGGGCCCGTCTTCCTGGCCCTGTTCCTGGGCGCGGGCGTCATCGCCGAGGTCGTGCTGAAGGACGAGGCCCTGGCGACGCCCCTGCGGATCGCGTCGATCGTCGTGCTGGTCTATGCCGTCTACACCGTCCTGATCGGCCTGCTGAACGGCACGCGGAACTACGGTCGGCAGGCGGGCCTGGACGTCGTCTTTTCCACCCTGAAGACCACCCTGATGGTGGCGGCCGTGATCGCCACCGGTTCGGCGGCCTGGGCCTTCGGCGGGTTTGCCGCAACCGCGATGGTGATGCTGATCCTGGCCCTGCCCCTCACCCGGGCGGCGCTGGCGGGCGCTTCCCCCGAGGGCGCCGGACCGACCGCGCCGGCGCCGCCGACGGCCCGGGAGTTCCTGCGCTACCTGTTGCCGCTGGCGGCGTACGCCCTGGTGCTGAACCTGCTGCTGCAGATCGACGTCGTGGCCCTCAAGGCGGCGCTGGGTCGGGCCGGGGCGCCGGGGGCGGCCGATGCGGCGTCGGCGGCCGCGGGGATCTACGGCGCGACGCGCAACGTGTCCCTGCTGCCCTACCAGGCGGTGATCTCGCTGACGTTCGTGGTCTTCCCGTTCGTGTCCCGGGCGACCAGCGCGGGCGATCGGGCGGGGGCGGGCGTGGCGGCGACCGGCGCCCTGCGGCTGGCGGCGGTGCTGTCGTGGGCCGCCGTGGCGTTCTTCGGGGCGGCGCCGGCGGACCTGCTGGGGCTGCTGTTCGGGCCGGTGTACGCGGCGGGCGGGCCGGTGCTGGTGCCGCTGCTGGCCGCCGGAGCCCTGCTGGCGATGACGTACGTGGGGAACTCGATCCTGGCCTCGGCCGGGCACCCGGCGGCGCCGCTGTGGGGCGGCGTCGGATCGGTGGTGATCCTGGCGGGCGGGTTGTGGGCCGGGCTGTCGTTGGCGGGGGACGACCAGGCGGCCATGGCGGCGGCGGCATGGGCGACCTTCGCGGCCGGGGCCGCCGGGGCCGCGGTCACGGGGGCGCTGATCGCCGTGGCCTTCCAGGGCGCTCCCTGGCTGCGGACGGCGGCGTTTTCGGCGGTTTCGGCCGGGGCCGGCCTGCTGGCCGTGGCGGCCCTGCCGGACGGGATCCCGGGCCTGGCCCGAACCGGGATGTCCGTTGCGGTGTTCCTGGTCGTGCTGGTCGCGACCCGGGCCGTCGGTCCGGACGACGGCCGGATCCTGCTGCGTGCCTTTGCGCGACGGCGGTAGCGCGCCGATCGTCCTGCGCTAGCGATTCCGGCCGGGTTCCCGGCGGCGACGGAACGCGGTGAATGCACCCCAGATCCCCAGGAAGGCCAGGCAGGGAAGCGCGGAGGCGGGGTTCCGGCTGGAGCAGCCGCCACCGCCGTGGGAGGGGGTCGGGCCGTCGTCCGTCGCCCCGGCGGTGTCGTCGCCCGATGCCAGGTCCATGGGGCGGAAATCGTCCTCCGGCGCCGGGTCGGGCGGTTCGCCCCGATCGCCCGTCTGGACGTCGGGACCTGCCTCCGGAATGACCGGGACATCCAGGACATCCAGGACATCCGGGACATCCGGGACATCCAGGGTCTCGGGGAGGGCTTCATCCCGGCCTTCCTCGACGGCCGGTTCGCCGTCGGCGGGGCACAGCGGCGTCGTTTCACCGACGCAGGTTCCGTCGGCATCACAGGCGTCGTCCGTCGTGCAGGGGTCGCCGTCGTCGCACGCGGTGCCGGCCGGGACCCGTTCGAACCAGCAGGAGGCCCGCTGGCCGGCGGCGTCCCAGACGACGGTCCCCGGCGCCTGCCGGCAGGTCGGGGCGATCGCGCAGTCCACGCCCGCGCCTTCCACGCACAGGCCGGTGGCCTCCAGGCACGCCCCGGCGCACGCCACGTCATGGGTGGCCTGGGCGCAGGACCCCGTCGTCCCGTCGCAGGCGGCCGCCACCTCGGAGAGCCGGCTGGATCCTCCCACGCACCCCGGGGCCGGCGGGGGCGTCGCCTGGCAGATCATCGGCGTCCCGGCGCAGTCGCCGGCTTCCCCGCAGCGGTCCAGGACCGTACACGCATTGCCGTCGTCGCAGCCCGTGCCGGCCGTCTGGAAGGCCACGGTGCAGCCGCCGCTGCCGTCGCAGGTGGAGGACGCCTGGCACGTGCCCGCCGCGCAGGTGTACCGGTCGCCCCCGCACCCGCCCCGGCCGTTGCAGTGGTCGCCGGACGTGCAGGCGTCGTCGTCGGTGCAACCCTGGGTGTCGGGCAGCCCCGTCCATTCCCCCGGGGCGACGAAGGGCGCGCAGGCCTGGCAGGCGTTGTCCGGATCCCCGGTCCCGGCGGCCACGCAGGCCCCGCCGATCCGGCACCACCCGGCCGCGATGCCTTCGTGCGCGCAGTTCCCCGCGGCGTCGCAGGCGTCCACCGTGCATTCCAGGGCATCTGCCGGGCAGGCGGTGCCCTCGCCGGCCAGCGTCACGACGCATCCGCCGTTCCCGTCGCAGGCGACGCCTGCCTCGCAGATCCCGGGGGCCGGGCACGTGGTCGCGGTCCCCACGCAGGCGCCCAGTCCGTCGCAGTGGTCGGCGAACGTGCAGGCATCGTCGTCCAGGCAGGCCTGCGCCGGGTCCAGGTTCGTCCAGCCGGATGCCGAAGCCGCAGCCACGCACCCGCGGCATTCGTTGCCCGGCTGTCCCGCGCCGTCGGCGACGCAGGCGTCGTCGATCCGGCACCAGCCCGCCACGACCGGGTGCAGGCAGGCGCCCTGGCCGTCGCAGGCCTCCGCGGTACACGCCAGCCCGTCATCGGGGCAGGCGGTCCCCGGAGCGGCGTTGATGACGTCGCATCCTCCGCTTCCGTCGCAGGTCACGGCCTCCTGGCAGATCCCCGGGGCCGGGCACGTGAATGCCGTTCCCGAGCAGCCGCCCTGGCCGTCGCAGTGATCCTCGGAGGTGCAGGCGTCGCCGTCCGCGCAGGCTTCCGCCGTGCCCAGGTCGGTCCACCGGTCGGTCGCGACCAGCGGCTGGCAATCGCGGCAAGTGTTGCCGGGCTGCCGGGTCCCCGCCCCCGCGCACGTCCCCTCGACCAGGCAGTTGCCGGGCGCCAGTTCGTGTGCGCACAGCCCGCTGCCGTCGCAGGCGTCGATCGTGCAGTCCAGGGCATCCGCCGGGCACGCCGTTCCATCGGGGGAGTTCGTCACGGTGCATCCGCCGTTCCCGTCGCACGCCACGGCGTCCTGGCAGGTCCCCGCGCCGGGGCACGTGAAGGCCGTTCCCGTGCAGCCGCCCTGGCCGTCGCAATGGTCGGCAAACGTGCAGGCGTCGGCGTCCTGGCAGGTCCGGGCCGTTCCCAGGTTCGACCAGCCGGTCGACGAGGTCGCCGCCACGCATCCTCGGCATTCGTTCCCGGGCTGCGGCGTGCCGTCCGCGACGCAGGCCCCGTCGATCAGGCACCAGCCGCCCGCCAGCACGTGGCCGCAGTGGCCGCTGCCGTCGCACCGGTCCAGCGTGCACGCCAGCGAGTCGTTCGTGCAGGCCACGCTGGTGGCCGCGAACGTCGTCGTGCAGCCGCCCGCGCCGTTGCAGGCGACCGCGTCCTCGCACTCGGCCCGGGCCGGGCAGGTGTACCCGGTCCCCGCGCAGGCGCCCTGGCCGTCGCAGTGGTCGTCGGAGGTGCAGGCGATTCCGTCGTTGCAGGCAGTGGTGTCGGCCAGGTTGCTCCAGCCGGTCGTGGAGGACGACGGCGCGCATCCCCTGCAGGGGTTGGCGGCGTCCTTCTCCCCGGCCGCGTGGCAGATTCCCGCGATGAGGCAGTTCCCCGCAACCAGGTCGTGGGTGCAGTGGCCGGTCCCGTCGCAGGTGTCCGTGGTGCAGGTCCTGCCGTCGGACGCACAGGCCGCGCCCGGGTCCGACAGGGCGACGGCGCAGCCTCCGGCGCCGTCACAGGTGACCGACTTCTCGCAGTCCGCCGCCGGGCGGCAGGCATAGAGGGTCCCCGTGCACACACCGGCCCCGTTGCAGTGGTCGCCCAGCGAGCAGGCGTTCCCGTCGTTGCAGGTCGCGGTGGTCGCCATCACGCTCCACGCGGTCGTGGACACTTCGGGACGACAACCGAAGCACGGGGAGGCCGGGTAGCGGTCCCCGGCGGACTTGCAGTCGCCGATCAGGCAGGTGCCGGCCTGGGGCGTATGGGCGCACGCTCCCGTGCCGTTGCACTGGTCGATCGTGCACGAGTAGGCGTCGGCGGTGCAGGCCGTTCCCAGCAGGGTCGGGACCGGGGTGCAGCCGCCCACGCCGTTGCACTCGACGGCCGTCTCGCACTCGCCCGGCCCGCGGCACGTGTACGGCGCCCCCACGCAGGTCCCGTTTCCGTCGCAGTGGTCGCCGGACGTGCACGCCAGTCCGTCGGTGCATCCGACCGTCGTGTCCGCGAAATCCCAGACGCACGTCCCGCCCACGCAGATCTCGATCGTGCACGGGTTTCCGTCGTCCGGGCACGTCCCGCAACTGCCCCGGCATCCGTCGGTCCCGCACACGCGGTCCGTGCAGTCGGCCGTGCAGGGGCCGCAGGCCATCGGGTAGTTGCCCAGGGGGTCCGCGCCGTGCCCGTCGCACCAGTAGTAGCTGGACTCGGGGTACCATCCGCACACCTGGGTCCCGCAGTCGTATTCGCAGACGCTGCCGTCCGGCTCGCACCAGTTCACCTTGTTCCCGTCGCAGCAACCCGCGTAGGTCAGCTCGTTGCAGCCCCTGCCGATCTGCGTCCCTATCGGGCACGCGGCCCGGGCGACGGATCCCGGAGCGAGGACTCCCAGGACCACCAGGCACGCGACCGCACCAACCGATTTCACCGGCGTTCCCCGCATCGAAGCGCAGGTATCGTCAATCGCGGGGCCGAGGGTGTCAACGGTCCACGTTCTTCGCCGAACAGGGGGAGTCCATCGACCGTGCGAAGGTATCTACTGTCTGGTAGGATCCCGCGTCCTTTCACGTTCCCTGAACGCAAGATCCGGAGGTGTCCATGACCCGTTCGACATCCCTGCGCCTGGTTCTGCTGGCTGCCCTGGTCGCCGCGGCGGGATGTTCCCCGGGGGCCGATCCCGTCCCCGATCCCTGCGCGCCCCAGTGCAGCGGCCGCACCTGCGGCGACGACCAGTGCGGCGGGTCCTGCGGGACGTGCCAGGACGGGCTGATCTGCGACGTCGAATCGGGGACCTGCGGGGAATGCCGGCGGAACTGCGACGGATTCCAGTGCGGGGACGACGGCTGCGGGGGCACCTGCGGCGACTGTCCCGGGAACGGCAGCATCTGCAACCCCTACACCCGGCAGTGCGTGGGAGGCTGCAACGGGAGTTGCGAGGGGCAGGACTGCGGGTCCGACGGGTGCACCGGTTCATGCGGCGAGTGCTCGTCGACGAAGGACTGTTTCCAGGGCATGTGCGTGCCCAAGGCGTCCTGCACCGACGGCAAGAAGAACGGCACCGAAGGCGACACGGACTGCGGAGGGTCGTGCCCGGACAAGTGCGCCGTGGGCGCGACGTGCGGCGGCGGCGGGGACTGCACCAGCGGGGACTGCACGGACGGCACCTGCCGGGCCGACGTGACCTGCAGCAACACCGAACTGGATCCCGGGGAAACCGACGTCGACTGCGGCGGCCCGAAGTGCCCGCGGTGCGCCCTGGGGAAGTACTGCCAGGGGCACCCGGACTGCATGACGCTGGCCTGCGTCTTCGGGGTCTGCACCGAACCGACCTGCAAGGACGGCGCAAAGAACCAGGGCGAGTCCGACATCGACTGCGGCGGCCCCTGCGGGCAGTGCCCGGACGGCAGGACCTGCTTCGACAAGGGCGACTGCCAGGAGGGGGGGTGCGACGAGGGGATCTGCTGCACCGCCAACGCCTGCGGGGAATGCAGCGCGTCGCCGGACGAGATCTGCGACGGCAAGGACAACGACTGCGACGGCGATACGGACGAGGCGGACCAGGTGGGTGCGGGCGACCCGTGCCCCCGGCAGGACGGCGTGTGCCAGGGCGCCCGGAACGCGTGCAGGAATGGCGCCTGGACCTGCGATGCCCAGGCCTACTCCGCCTGGAACGCGGCCTACCAGTCCACCGAAAGCTCCTGTGACGGGAAGGACAACGACTGCAACGGCCAGACCGACGAGCCGCCGAAGTGCTGCGTGCCGAAGTGCAGCGCGAAGGAGTGCGGGGACGACGGGTGCGGCAGCACGTGCGGGACGTGCGACAGCGACCGGTACTGCTGGGTCAGCCTGTGCTACTCGAAGGGCGCGGTCCGGTGGAGCCACACGGTGACCGGCTACACGGTCACCAGCACGCCCGTCGTCAACGCGGCGGGCGAGGTGTTCTACACCACGGACTTCCCCTTCGAGCTGGTGGTCCTGGACGCCGGCGGGAACCAGAAGAAGGCGATCACGGCGCCCACCGACGTGTCGTACTGGAACCTGGCCCTGGCCCCGGGCGACCTGGTCCTGGCGCAACGCTCCTCCGGCGGAGTGGCCGCGTTCGACGGCAAACTGGCGTCGAAGTGGACGAACCCGATCCCGGTCGACCGGCTGGGGATCGGCGCCGGCGGGACGTTCTACGGAACCAGCGTCGACGATGCCGGCCAGTTCTCGCTGGCCGCCTTCACCTCGACGCAGACCTCGTGGACGACGCCGCTGGGCGACGCGACGGCCGACTACTTCTTCAACGGCCAGCCGGCGATCGCCGCCGACGGGTCCCTGTACGTCGGTGGCGACGGCCGGGTCCTGTACAAGCTGGACGCGGCCGGGAAGGTCCTGTGGACCCGGACCCTGGACGGGCGGCTGGACGATTCCTCGCCGGCGATCGGTCCGGACGGGACGGTGTACATCGGCACGCACCCGGGGCAGTACGAATACGGGAAATCGCTGTATGCCTTCACGCCCGCGGGCACCCAGAAGTGGACGTTCGAGGCCGACTCCGAGGGCGCCAACTGGCCGATCGTCGGTCCCGACGGGACCATCCATTTCATCGACCAGACCCAGTTGTACGCGATCACGCCCGCAGGCCAGCAGAAGTGGAAGGTCCCGCTGCTGGACCGTACCTACAATTCGGCGGCGGTGACGCGCGACGGGATCGTGGTGGTGCCGACCTATTCGGGCATCCAGGCCTTCGATCCTGCCGGCAACCTGCTGTGGGAGTTCGCGAAGAACGTCGATTCGGCCGCGGTGCTGACCGACGACGGCCTGGTCCTGTTCAACGAGAACACCGGGTCCGGATCGAAGGTGTGGGCCCTGGAGGTCACCTCCACGCCCGGGTCGTCCTGGCCGATGGAAGGACACGACTCCCGGCGCAGCTACCGGCAGACGGACGCGACGGGCGCGGCGCCCTACTAGGCGGCCCCCGGCTGGCGTCGCGGGTCACGGGTACCAGACCTGCTTCAGGAACAGCCCCTTCGCCGGGGCGGTCATGCCCCCCTGGCAGCGGTCCCCGTGGGTCAGCAGTTCGGTCACCCAGGAGGGCGGGTGGCGGCCCAGGCCCACGTCCACCAGGGTGCCCACCACGATGCGGACCATGTTCCGCAGGAAGCCGCCGGCCTCGACCTCCACGGCGATCAGGTCGGGGCGCTCCGTTTCGACGCCCACCCGCCGCAGCGTGCGGATCGGCGACGCCGCGTCGCACTGGGAGGATCGAAAGGCCGAAAAGTCGTGCTCGCCGATCATCAGGGCCGCCGCCTCGCGCATCCGCTGGACGTCCGGCGCGACCGGCCGGTGCCATGCGGTGCGGCGATCCATGGGCAGCGCGACGGAGCCCGTCTGGATCCGGTAGCGGTAGGTCTTGCCCAGGCTGCTGAAGCGGGCGTGGAAGTCCGGGGCCGCGTCCTCGGCCGTCAGGACCCGCACGTCCAGCGGCAGTTTCGAGTTCAGCCCCATCACGAAGGCCCGCAGGGGCAGCGTCGTTTCCAGGCGGAACGACACGGGCATCGCCAGGGCGTGGACGCCCGCGTCCGTCCGGGACGACGAGAACATCGTCACGTGCTGTCCGGTCAGGCCCTGCATCGCGGTGATCAGTTCGCCCTGGACGGTCCGGGCGTTGTCCTGGTACTGCCAGCCGCTGAAGTCGGTGCCGTCGAACTGGATGATCAACCGGATGTTTCGCATCGCCTCACGTATAGCCGATCTTGCGCTCGACGTACCATTCCAGGCCCAGGACCGCCAGCAGCAGCAGGAACACCAGCGGATGGTTCCACAGGGGCTCGTCGGCCGACACGCCCACGCGGGCCACGACCTCGGGGCGGAAGGGAAGGGATTCCACCGTGGGCAGGTCCGGGCCGGCCGTGCGCCCCTTGGTGGCCATGGCAAAAATGGACAGGTGGCGCAGGGGCGGCTCCGACTCGCCGACCTCCGCCGGCAGGGGCCCGACCACGCACAGATCCTCGGCGGACAGGGGGGCCTCGCCCTCCACGGCCGCCGCGACGACGCGCCAGGTTCCCGGGCCCGAAGGCACCAGGGCCAGCCGCGCGGACCCCTCGTCGTCCAGGGCGATTTCCCGGGACGTTTCCGGAGGTTCGAAGGAGCCATCGGGAGCCCGGTGCTGCAACGACACCCGCGCGGTCTTCACGCCGGCGGCGGCCCGGAGGACGATGTCGACGGGGCGCCCCGGCAGGACCCGGGGCGTCTGGACGGTCAGCCGGAGGGGAGCCCCGGCGGGATCCCGGGTCAGGTAGACCAGCAGCCCGTCCAGGACCTTCCGGTACGTCGCGTCGGCAAAGGGATCGAAGGACCAGCGCCAGAGGGTGTCGGTCAGGAGGACCGCGGTGCGTCCCTCGCCGTGGGGCGCCAGGACCAGGACCGGCGGGCGGCCGATGGCGGACAGGGGCAGATCGGGAGCGGCCCGCAGCAGGGTGATGGCCCCCGGCACCGTCCCGCCGACGACGTTCAGGGCCGTCAGGGGCGGGGCTGCGGCCAGCATCTGGGTCAGTTGGGGATTGGCCAGGGCCGGGTGCCGGCGGCCCTCGGGCGTCGCCTCGACCGGGAACGTGCCTTCCGACATCCCCGTGCCGGCGACCCGGGGCGGCAGGACCGGCAGCAGCGGCTCCAGGTGCGTGGGCCACGGTCCCTGGGCGCCCAGGACCTTCGATCCGCCGACCATCAGGAACGCGCCGCCGGCCCGGACGTACCGCTCCAGCGACTCCGAGAAGCGGGTCCGGTCCGGGTGCGGGATTTCGTAGTCCTGCAGCAGGACCAGGTCGAACCCCTCGACTCGCGTGACGAAGATCTCCTCGGCGGGGAACGGCACCAGGGTCGTGTCCGCCTCGGACTCGGTCATCGGCTCGTCGGCCCGGAGGGTGTGGAACGACACCAGTTCGACCCCCCGGCGGCGCATCAGGTACTCCCGCAGGAACCGCTCGTCCCAGGAGGCATGGCCGGCCACGTGCAGGATGCGCAGGGCATCGCGGACCACCGTCGCCGGCACGGTACGCAGGTTGTTGGCCAGGGAGGCCTCGCCGGGCAGGGGCTCGACCGCGACCTGGTAGACGTGGGGGCCGGGGTTGCGGGGCAGGAAGGTCAGGTCCACCGCGGTCGTGGTCCCGGCGGACGGGACCGGCACGTCGGCCCGCGCCAGGGTTTCCCCGCCCTCGGACAGCGACACCGCCAGCACGCCGCCGTCGATGCCCTGGACGCCCAGTTCGACGTGGACGCGGGCGACGTTCCGGGTCAGCAGGTACTCCAGCCCCTGGACGCGCCGGATGTCCACGTCCCGCGGGGGGCTCTGGGGGGCAGGCACCACGGCCACCAGCGGGCCCGGGAGCCCTTCCGCCGCCATGCGCCCGGCGGGCAGCAGGGCGCCCGACTCGTCGACGAGGGTGGCCAGGGTCCCGGTATCGACCCCGTCGGACAGGACCAGGAAGCCCCCCAGGTCCTCCCGTCGGAAGCGGTCCGTCACGTTCCGCAGGGCGCCCAGGAGGTCCGTGGCGCCTCCGGCCGGGTCCAGCGGCGTCGACAGGGCCGCGCGCTCGATGGGGCGCACCCGGTCGGCGAATGCGAAATACTGGACCTCGTGCTGCCGCTCGAGGTCCTCGAACCACCCCGCGTGTTCCGCGAACAGGCGCGCCACGGCCTCGGACCGCGTGCTGCCATCCGCGCCCCGGACGCCCATGCTGGCCGACTCGTCCACCAGGACGGGGACCACCGAGCGGCGGCGGACCACTTCCTCATAGCGCAGGCTGGGCTGGAGGTAGCCGCCCAGGATGCCCGCCACGGCCACCAGGCGCAGGACCGTCAGGATCCACCGGTCCCGGCGTTCCAGGGATCCCCGGACCCGCCAGACGTACAGCAGCAGGCCCACCGCCGCCAGGGCGGCCACGAAGGCGATGGTCCAGGGCGTGTGCCCCGGGAAGTGGATCGTCTGCTCCATGGCTCCTCAGCGCTTCTCCAGGTCCTCGGGCCGCAGCCGGCGGCGCCGCAGCAGGTAGTCGATGTGGGCCTGCTCGTCCTTGTAGTCCAGCAGCAGCGCGTACATCACCAGGTTCACGCCCAGGCGCAGGGCGTCCTCGCGCTGGGCCGGGCCCCCGGGAACCGCCTCGAACTCCCAGGCGCCGTAGCCGTCCCGGGACCAGGCGCCCGTCAGATCGTTCTGGGAGTAAACCAGCGCCAGGCGGCCGTCCAGCTCGACGCCCTCGAGGTGCTGGCGCGTGGCCCGGCGGCCCCAGACGGCGGTCAGGCGGTAGAAGGCGCGGAACAGCACGTGGCGCGACGCCACCGGCTGCAGTTCGGAATCGGGCAGGGCCAGGCGCAGTTCCGCCCGGAACCGTCTGTCGAAGGCGGCCAGGCCGGCCCCCTCGCCGACGTTGTCCACCAGCAGGAAGCCGCCGCTGCGCAGGAAGGTCCGCAGGTGGTCCCGCTCGGCGTCCGTCAGGGGCGGGAAGGAGCCGTCCCCGACCCACAGCAGGAACGGGTAGTCGAAGATGTCCCGGGACGACAGGGCCACGACCACGCGGTCCAGCTTGACGTCCACGGCCGTCCGGAAGCGGACCTCCTGGCCCAGCACGAACGCCGCGTTCGGCCGGGCGACCGGACGGTCCCCGGTCGTCACCTGGGCCACGCGGAACCGGTTCAGTTCCGAGGCGGCGGAACGGCGCGGCAGCAGCAGCGGCAGGGCGAAGGGCGCGGCGATCAGCGATGCCGCGGTCCGCAGGAACGTCCGTCGCGTCAGGTTCCGGGGGTCATTCACCGTGGTTCCACGCTCCTGTGTGTGGAGTTCGGGGACGCATCGGGCGTTCACGCGCCGGGCGTCGTCCGGGGCTCGTCGGCCGTGGGGCCCGGCGCATCCTGGATCAAAACGCGCAGTTCGTCGCCCTCGAGGTGCTCGCGCTCCAGCAGGCGCACCGCGGCCCGTTCCAGATCATCCCGTCGTTTCGCCAGGATCCGCGAGGCCCGGCGCCGCGCGTCCTCCACCAGCACCCGGACCTCGGCGTCGATCTGGTTCGCCACGGCGTCGCCGAACTCCCGGGCCGTTCCCGCGTCCCAGGGCGTCGCGGGGGCGGTCGGGTGCCCGTCCAGCGACACCGGGCCCAGGCCCTCGCTCATGCCGAACCGGGTGACCATCGAGCGCGCCACGTCGGTCGCCCGGGCCAGGTCGTTCGCCGCGCCCGTGGACACCTCGCCGAAGACCAGTTCCTCGGCCGACTGTCCGCCCAGCAGCACCGTCATGCGATCCAGCAGTTCGGACCGCGTCATCAGGTAGCGATCCTCGGTGGGCGTCTGCAGCGTATATCCCAGCGCCGCCAGGCCCCGGGGCACGATCGACACCTTCTGGACCCGGTCCTGGCCCGGCAGCGATTCGGCGACCAGCGCATGGCCCATCTCGTGGTAGGCGATGATCCGGCGCTCCTTTTCGGTGATCAACCGCCCGCGCTTTTCCAGGCCCGCCACCACCCGCTCGATGGCCTCCTCGAAGTCGGCCTGCAGCACCGAGTCCCGGTCGTGGCGCGCCGCCAGCAGCGCCGCCTCGTTGACCACGTTGGCCAGGTCCGCCCCCGCGAACCCGGGGGTGATGCGCGCGACCTGCTCGACGTTCACGTCGGGGCCGATGACCACGCCCTTCATGTGGACCCGCAGGATTTCCTCGCGGCCCTTGCGATCGGGCTTGTCCACCAGGACCTGCCGGTCGAAGCGCCCGGGGCGCAGCAGGGCCGGGTCCAGGATTTCCGGGCGGTTGGTGGCCGCCATGATGACCACGCCGCGGTTCGGCTCGAAGCCGTCCATTTCCACCAGCAACTGGTTCAGCGTCTGTTCGCGCTCGTCGTTGCCGCCCGTGACCGACACGCCCCGGACCTTGCCCAGCGCGTCCAGTTCGTCCACGAAGATGATGCACGGCGCGGACTTCAGCGCCGTCTCGAACAGGTCCCGGACGCGGGCGGCGCCCACGCCCACGAACATCTCGACGAACTCCGAGCCGCTGATGCTGAAGAAGGCGACACGAGCTTCGCCGGCGACCGCGCGGGCCAGGAGGGTCTTGCCGGTGCCCGGGGGGCCCACCAGCAGGACGCCTTTCGGGATCCGGGCGCCGACGCGGATGAACTTCGTGGGGGTGCGCAGGTACTCGACGATCTCCTGCAG
>CAINDP010000058.1 GCA_903847405.1 uncultured Myxococcales bacterium
CTGCGGCGGCAAAGGGCAGCAGGCAGTCCAGCCCGTGGCGGAACAGGGTCAGCAGGGAATCGAGGTTCCCGGGAGGCGCACCCACGATGCGGTGCACCGCGGCCAGTGCCAGCAGGGCGCGGCGCATCATGCCCAGGCGACGCCCGTCCAGAGGGTGGTCCTTGCCGGCGAAATACTCGGCCAGGCGCTCGACATAGGCCGTGGCCGCGGCACCGTCCCGGGACTCCGTGTCGGGGAATGCCGCGCGAATCGCGGCCAGCAGGGGGCGCAAATCCGGCAGCATCGTCGAATCCGAGCCATCGTCGGGAACCTCGATCACGCGACGCAGATCGGCAGCATCCATCTGGTGCGCGTCGGGAAAGGTCACGTGGAACGTGAATCGCCCCGCGAGCGCCTCGTCCAGGGCGCTGGTGCCCGCCAGGCCGGGCGGGTTCATGGCCGCGACGATCAGTTTCAGGTCCGGCAGGCTCATCCCCATCAGGCGACGGGAGCGCACGACCTCCAGCCACTTGTTCTGCATGGCGTAGTTGGCGCGGCTGATCTCGTCCAGCAGGACGAACTCCTTGCCCCACAGCGACAGGCGCGTGGGCACGTAGCGCACCTCGCCCTCGCCCAGGCTGACCGGATCGGGAAAGCCGACCACGTCCTCGAACAGCGCCTTGCCGGCGTCGTAGGCCCAGAAGCGCATCCGCAGCCCGTCGGCCAGCCGCTGCGACACCAGGGTCTTCGCGCATCCCGGGTTGCCAATGAACAGGAGGGGCTCCCCGATCGCCAGACCGGCCAGGATCGCGTCCTCGACGGAGGCGCACCCGAACACTCCCAGCGAGCGCAGGACCGTGCCCAGGCGCGGTTCGCCGGCGGGCTCCGGAAGGCCCCCGGGGCTTGCGGGAACCTGACAGGGCGAGGCGGTGTCCCGATTCATGATCATGCGTTACCTCCTGTTGGTGTTGGAGTGTCTACCGTTGGATCCCCGGACCGTCGGAACGGTCCGTTCGGACCATGGACCTCGAGCCACAACTCCCGAAAATCGGGTGAAGATAGGAATAGGACCTATTTTCAAAGAACGTAGTTGTGGCTCTTTCCACAGAACTCGTCCGAGGGTGTCGGAACGCTCGGGAAATATTTGTGTTATTTAGGAATCGAGAGCCGAATTGTAGCCGCACGGGGGTCATTCACCAACAGAATGGAAAACTATTTGTTCAGCGCTTCCTCGAAGTCGAAACGGTCTGCCTCGCCAAACCCCTGTCCGCCGTCATGGCGGCGAGGTCCTGAAGGCCCTTAACGGCGTGGTTGAACGTCCTCCTGGGTGACGGGCCCGGCAATCGCCGGATGGTGTCACGGGTCGCGGGAACGAACCGCCTCTGCGAACGGAACCGGGTAGTGCGCCTTCAGCCAGGCCATCCGGTACGTGATCACTGCGTACGACACCGCGTGGCTCTTGTTGAAGGCGAACTCGCCGAAGAGGGCCAGCGCCTTGAACAGTTTGACGGCGGCGTTGTGGTCGATGCCGCGCGCTTCCGCGCCCTGGAGGAAGACCTTGCGCTGGACCCTCAGCGCCTGGCGGTCCGGCTTGCCGATCGCCCGCCGCAGCAGGTCGGCCGCCGCCATCGAGTAGCCCGCGACGTCGTGGGCGATCGTCATCAGTTGTTCCTGGTACAGGATCAACCCGAAGGTCTCCTTCAGGATGGGCTCCAGCGCGGGGGTGGCGCAGTACGGTTCCGCCTTCCCATGCTTCCGTGCCGCGTAGGCACCGGCCATGCCGGCTCCCAGCGGTCCAGGCCGGAACAGCGCGATCAGGGCGACGATGTCCGCGAAGCTGTCCGGTTGAACCTGGCGGGCGAGGTCCCGGATGCCTCGGGTTTCCAACTGGAACACCCCGTCGGTGTCCCCGGAGGCGATCGACGCGAAGGTCGCTGCGTCGTCCAGCGGCACGTCCTCGATGCGGAAATCGGGCTGCCCGCCGGCGCGGATGGCGTCCACCGCCGCCTGGGTGACGGTCAGGGCCGTCAGCCCCAGGAAGTCGAACTTGATCAGCCCGACGGCATCGAGGCCCCGCACGTCGAACTGCGTGATCGGGGAACCGTCGGGGCCGCGGCAGAGGGGCGCGTAGTCCGCGACGGGCCGGTCGGCGATGACGATGCCCGCGGCATGCCGGCCGGGATCGCAC
>CAINDP010000059.1 GCA_903847405.1 uncultured Myxococcales bacterium
GGGGTTGCCAGGACCGTGGCCGTCGCAAGGAACGCCACGGTCGCGGAGAAGGGTCGAAACATCGGCATGCCCTCGGGAAACCCGCGACATTGTAGTGGATGGGGGCGGTTGGGTACAAGGCGATCCGTCCGCGTGGACGTCCACGTCGACGACCACGTCCACGTGCACGTCTACGATCACGTCTACGGCAAGAGGGGCCAGGTTGATCCGTCAGTCGGCCGCGGCCGGGAACCCGACGCACGTGGCGTACTGGCCGAAGACGCCGTCCGTCGAGCATCCCGTCGCGTGGTAGTCCCTGCAGACCTCGTACTCGTAGTAGCCGTCGATGCACAATTTCAGGCTGGACCCTTCGCATTCCGACACGTTGCCTTCGCAGTCGCCGCCGGTGGGCCCGCAGGCGTCGGTGAAGTGCTTGTCCAGGATTTCGTCCGAGGTGACGTCCGTGTGCGTGTCCAGCCATCCCCAGTTGCAGGTCCGCCGCCCGTCCGTCAGCAGGCCGCAGTCCACGGTCGCCAGCTTGCCCCCCAGGCACCAGGACAGGATCGAGCCTTCGCACTTCGGCACCACGGGATAGTCCGGGTCCGACGTCGAGCACACGTCGCCCTTTCCGACGCAGGCCAGGCCGTTGCTGCCGTTGCCGCAGGTCAGGCCCAGGACGCCGCACAGGAACAGGGACTTCACGCCGTCCGTGCAGGTCACCAGCGAGTCGCCGTCGCACGCGTCCGACACGCAGGTGCCCAGGATGCAGCGGCCCTCCCGGCATTTCATGCCGGTCCGCGCGCAGTCCGTGTCGAAACGCAGCTTTGACGCGCCCATCGTGCGGCACTCCTGGGCCACGTCGCCCACGCATGCCCGGGACTCGTCCTCGCAGGGCGGGGGCGCCACGCCGAAGTTCAGCGCCTGGTACAGTTCGGCGCAGGTCGTCGCCGACAGCATTCCCGACAGCACCCCGGTCAACTCGACGACCCACTTCGCGTCCCCGCCGTCGGTCAGGGGCAGGGAATCCGCCGCCTGGAAGATCCGTTGCCAGACGTCGGTCAGGGCTGCGCTGTCGGTGCACTCGGCCAATTTGCCGTCCACGACGAACGACTCGCCGCGCAACTGGGCGGTCCGGATGCCGCCGCGCCCGGGATTCTCCTCCTCGGTGCAGGCGCCGAGCAGCGTTCCCATCACCAGGGCGTATACGAGGGCGGGAACACGCATGGGACACCTCCTCTTCGGACCCTTCCAGCGGCGGCATTCTACCTTACGCGTCTTGCATTCGCCTGCGTTTCCATGCAAATTGGGCGCGCTTCGGACGGGGTTTTGACGTGGACGTCGCGGCGTCGATGCGGCCCGAACCCGGCGACGGGTTGGCGGGTCGCAGGCGGGCAAGGGTGGCCCTGGCCGCCTGCATCCTCCTGTGCCTCGTGGGTGTCGGCATTTCGTGGGACCTGACCCGCGTGTGGGTCCTTTCGCGCTCCGATCCCGACTACCACTCGTTCTGCGCCGTGTCCGAGGGGATGAACTGCGAAACCGTTGCCCTGTCGCCCTGGTCCTCGAACCTCGGCGCGCCCAACTCGGTCTGGGCGCTTGCCGGGTACGCCTTCGCGGTCCTGCTGGCAGGCTTTGCCGCCAGCCGCCGTCGGGACACCCTGGGATACGGCCTGCTGGTCCTCCTGGGAGTCGGCTTCGCGCTGGTGTCCGTGGCGCTGCTGTACGTGATGCAGGCGCTGATCGGGTCGCTGTGCATCCTGTGCTTGGCGCTGGACCTCGTGAACGCGTCGCTGCTGGCCTTCGCCATCGTCGCGGCCCGGGCCGTCGGCGTCGGCGTGATCGCCAGCGTGCGGTCCGACCTGGCGTCCCTGGTCCGGCGGCCGTTCTTCGGCGTCGGGGTGGTCGCGGTCGGCCTGATCCTGCTGGGCGCCTCGTGGGGGGCGGGCCGTCACCTGATGAAGGAAACGGGCCTGCCCGAGCGGGGCCTCGGGGCGCCGGCCGTCCTGGGGACGCCTTCCGCCGGGGGACCGGTCTGCGGTGCGGGCGAGGCCAACGATCCGGCGACCGGCCCCTCGATGGGCGTCACCCCGGACGGGCACCCCTGGATCGGCGCGGTGAACCCCGTGGTCGAGGTCCAGGAGTTCACGGACTACCAGTGCCCCCACTGCCGCCGGGCCCACATGATGGTGCGCAAGCTGCTGTCCACGGCGGGCGACAAGGTTCGCGTCTATCACCGGCACCTGCCGCTGGACCAGGAATGCAACCCCGCGATCCTCAGTCCATTCCACCGGCGGGCCTGCGAACTGTCGCGGGTGGCCGTGTGCGCCGGGCGCCAGGGCCGGTTCTGGGAAATGAACGACTTCCTGTTCCAGCAGGCCGACGAGATCCGCGAAAGGAACCTGTCCGCGGAGGACATCGCCGGTCGCCTGGAACTGGAACCGGATGCGTTCCGATGCTGCCTGGACGAGGCGTCGACGAAGGAAGCCCTGGCGGTGGACGTGGCCGAGGGGAACGCCCTGGGGATCAAGGGCACGCCGGCCTTCGTCGTCAACGGGTCTGTCAACTACGGCAAGATTCCGGTAGAAGCGCTGGAAGCGGCAGGGGTTTTCGCCCCGTGACGTCCTGCGCGCGCCGGTCGAGGAGGCACGATGTGGCCGTACGTGGTCGAATGGGGCTGGTTCAAGATCGGCACTTACGGCGTCATGATGGCGATCGGGTTCCTGACGGCCTCGTGGCTGCTGGCCCGTGACCTGAAGAGCCGCAACCTGAACCCGGCCATCGCGGACAGCATCACCCTGATGTGCATCGTCGGCGGGGTGCTGGGCGCCAAGCTGGCCTACATGCTGACCGAGGCGCAGACCTTCGTGTGGAGCGACCTGTTCTCGGGCAGCGGGCTGACGTGGCACGGCGGCCTGATCCTGGCGGCGGCCCTGAACGTCGGCTACTTCGCCTGGAAGAAACTGCCCCTGCGCGTGATGCTGGACACGGTATCCCCCGTGCTGGCCTCGGGGTACGCCTTCGGCCGCCTGGGCTGCCAGATTTCCGGCGACGGGGACTACGGCATCCCGTGCACGCCCGACTCCCTGGACCGGGTCTTCTGCATGGCCTACCCGAACGGCATCGTGCCGACGCACGACATCGTCCACCCGACGCCGGTGTACGAGGCGGTCGCGAACTTCGCGCTGTTCGCGATCCTCTGGAAGTTGCGGGGCCGCATCAAGAACCCCGGCGTGATGTTCGGCCTGTACCTGATCGGGTCGGGCATCTCGCGGTTCCTGGTCGAGTTCATCCGCCAGCCCGAAAGCCGCCCCGAGCGGTTCTGGGGCCTGCGGGACGCGCACCTCATCGCGCTGGGCCAGATCGTCCTGGGGATCGTCCTGGGCCTGTGGTGGGGCCTGGTGAAGTCGCCGTCCCTGCCGGACTACGGCGTGTTCCCCGTAGCGGCCGAATCGCCGGTGCCCGCCGTCACCCGCCAGAGGCGTCGCAAGGGGAAGTGATCATGAAACGCGCCCGGACACGGCTTCTGGTCGTCGGGATCGTCGCCTGCCTCGCGTTCGTCGCCTGCAAGGGCGGCCAGGACGGTGGCGCCGCCGGGGCAGGCGGTCCGGGGGCGTCCGGGCGCCCCTGGCACCTGGGTCAACCGGTCATCGACAGCCACGTGCACGTCGCCCCGAACCTGCCGGCACTGGCGAGGACCCTGGAGGTCTTCGATCGCGTCGGGATCGGCCGGTTCGCCGTGAAGAGCAGCGGGCCCGTGGGGACGCCCCGGTACCAGGCCACCATGGCCATGCAGAAGGTCCTGGGCGACCGGATGCGCGTGTTCGTGAACATCGACTGGCAGGGCGCGGGCGAGCCCGGCTGGGCGGACAGGCAGGTCCGGCTGCTGGAGCAGGCGAAGCAGGACGGCGCGGTCGGCGTGAAGGTCTTCAAGAACCTGGGCCTGCAGGTGCGCGGCCCCAACGGCAAACTCATCTCTCCCGACGACCCCGTGCTGGATCCGATCTTCGAGGCCTGCGGGCGCCTGGGGCTGATCTTCGCGTGGCACATCGCCGACCCCGTGGCGTTCTTCAAGCCGGCGACGCCCGACAACGAGCGCTACGAGGAACTGCAACTGGCGAAGGCGTGGCAGTTCGACGGCCCCGAGTACCCGTCGTTCAACGACCTGATGACGGTCCAGGAACGGCGCATCGCCCACGACCCGAAGACGACGTTCCTCCTGATCCACATGGGGAACAACGCCGAGGACCTGGGCTACGTGGATCGCCTCCTGGCGACTCATCCCAACGTCTACGTGGACACCTCCGCGCGCGTCCCGGAGTTCGGCCGCCACCCCGCGGACCAGGTGCGGGCCTTCTTCGTCAAGCACCAGGACCGGATCCTGTTCGGATCGGACTTCATCGTGGACGGTGTCGGGGACATGCAACTGGGATCGGTGTCGCACACGGTGCCGACGGTGGACGACGCGGTGGAGTTCTTCACCCGGCACTGGAAGTACTTCGAGACCGACGTCCGGCAGATGGATCACCCGACGCCCATCCAGGGGCCCTGGAAGGTGGACGCCATCAACCTGCCGGCCGAGGTCCTGAAGAAGATCTACGTCACCAACCCCGAACGCCTGATCTGGTCCAGCCCGCTGCCCGGGGCGAAGGCGCCCGCCGCATCACCGAAGTAGACGCCCGGATCAGCGTGCCGGCCGGTCCTCGACCAGCGTGTCGCTGCCGGGCACGCCGGCCTGCGCGCCTGCCCGACGGCCGAAGACCCGCGGGCGGACGCCGATCCCGAACATCCGCGACAACACGTACAGCATCACGGCCAGGATCACGGCCGTCGAACCGCCCACGATGGCCGTGATCTTCTGGTTGTTGCGGATCCGCATCTCGACGTCCGCCAGGGACTGGCGCGACACCAGCACGGCCAGGATGTCGTCTTCGGGGACGCCCTGGTGGCAGGCCCGACAGACCGTTTCGTTGACCAGCGGGCGCATCACGGTCAGCACGTGCTCGCTGTCCAGTTCCTCGTCGCGGACCACCACGCGCTTGCCGGCCAGCACCGAGGCCCAGGTTTCGGGGCTGATCTTCAGCCGCTGGAGGACCGGGTGCGGCACGACGGCGGGGGGCGGGTTCGCGTCCGCAGCGGCGCCGGCACCCAGGGTCGGCGACGGGCCCTCCCAGGCCGGCGACCCGTCCGGACGCAGCACTTCCAGGGACGTCAAGCCGGGCACGTGGCGGATCCGGTTCACCAGCGTGCGGGCCACCTGGGGACGCTCCTCCAGCATCGCCGCGCGGAGGGCCCGGTCCAGGGTTTCGGCCTGGTACTCGCCCGCGCGCCGGCCGAACTCCCGCAGGGACGCGTTCGTCCGATCCAGGTTGAACAGGACGACGGCCCCGAACGCGATGGTCAGCAGGACCACCGACGACACCAGGACCGCGGCGGCCGCCAGCACGGGACGGCTGCCTTCGATGCGCTTGCGGACGCGTTCCACGGGGGTGGGCGGTCGGACCGACACCGGGTGGCCCGCCAGCCAGGCGTCGATGTCGTCGGCGAAGGTCGCCGCGGACGGGTACCGGCGGGCCGCGTCCTTTTCCATGGCCTTCAGGCAGATGGTTTCCAGGTCCGGGGAAAGGATCCGGCCCAGGGTCCGTCGGGCCGCTTCGGACGGCCGTTCGGGTTCCTTCCGGATCACGTCCATCATCACGATCAGGGGCTGGTCGCCGGCGAAGGGCGGGGCGCCGGCCAGCAGGTGGTACATCGTGGCGCCCAGCGAGTACACGTCGCTGAGGGGACCGATGCTGTTCAGTTCGCCGTTGGCCTGCTCGGGGGGCATGTACCACGGAGTGCCCACGGGGCGCCCCGCATAGGTCATCCCGGTATCCTGGTCCAGCGTCTTGGCGATGCCGAAGTCGCTGACGTGGGGCACGCCGTCGGGGTCCACCAGGATGTTGTCCGGCTTGACGTCGCGGTGGACGATGCCCTGCCGGTGGGCATGGTCCAGGGCGCGCGCCACCTGGACCAGGATCCGCAGTCCTTCCCGCAGGGACTCGTCGCCCGTCCGGCCCATCCAGGCCGAAAAGGGCCGGGACTCGATGTATTCCATCACGAAGAAGTACAGGCCCCGATCCTCGCCGGCGTCGAAGATCCGGACGATGTTCGGGTGATCCAGGCGACCCGCCAGCATCGCTTCGTTCTGGAATCGGAGGATTTCGAGGTCGGAGGAGTGCTCGCCGCCGGTCAGCACCTTGACCGCGCAGGTCCGTCGCAACCGCAGGGAATAGGCGCGGTACACGACGCCCATCGCCCCGCGACCCAACTGATCCAGGATGTCGTAGGCGCCGATCCGCATGCGGACGTCGGTCGAACGGTGCGGCACCTGGACGAGGCGCTCGGGGGCGGCCTCGCCCTCCTCCAGCACCCGGCCCCCTGCGGCCACCACGACGCCGTCGGCGTACCGGATGCCGTACAGCCCGGCGGGTGTGACGCCCAGCCAGGGACGCAGCGCCTCGGGATACCCCCCGGGCCTGGATCCGCACTGCGGGCAGGCGGGCTCGCCCGCGTGGTTGGCCACCTTCCTGGCGCCGCAGTTCGTGCAGAACCCTTCCAGCACCCCGCCTTCCTCGGTGCGGTGAAGCCGAGCCAGTATAACGGACGACGGGATTCGGGTGCGAGAGAACGGGCCGGCGGTGTGCCAGCGGCGCGCCCCCGGTGCGTTGCCGCGTCGCGCGGGGGCATGGTATAAACGCGCCCGAAGGGACATGAACGACCCGTCGGACGGACCCCGGGGCGGGTTGCGGGGTCCGTTGTTCCTGGGAGGGACCATGTCGCGCACCGTGCTGATCGTCGAGGACGAATTCGATTTTGCGGACGTCGTTGCGCTGAACCTGCGGCGCGCGGGCTTCGAAACCGTGGCCGTCCGGTCGGGCGAGGCCGGCATCGCCGAGGCCCGCCATCGAAAGCCCGACCTGGTCCTCCTGGACCTGATGCTGCCCGACATGATGGGCACCGAGGTGTGCCGGCGGCTGAAGTCGGACCCCGGCACCCGTGGCATCCCCGTCGTGATGGTCACCGCCCGCGGCGAGGAAATCGACCGCGTCGTCGGCTTCGAACTGGGCGCCGACGACTACGTGGTCAAGCCCATCAGCATGCGCGAACTGGTCCTGCGCGTGAACGCGGTGCTGCGGCGCAATCCCCAGGTGGCCGACGACTCCGAGGCTCCCTCGATGGCCTTCGGCCCCCTGCGCGTGGACGGCCCGTCCCACCGGGTCTTCGTCGACGAGGTCGAGGTCAGCCTGACCGCGCTGGAGTTCCGCCTGCTGGTGGCCCTGCTGTCCCGGCCGGGCCGCGTGCTGTCCCGCGAGTCGCTGCTGGACCAGGTCTGGGGGCTCCAGGCCGAGGTCGAGACCCGCACCGTGGACACGATGATGAAGCGGGTCCGCGACAAGCTGGGGACGGCCGGACGGCACCTGGAAACGGTTCGCGGGGTCGGCTACCGATTCTCGGACCAGGATTGACGCCACGATGCTCGGACTTCGGCAGCGCCTGTTCCTGGCGGTCGTCATCCCGGTGACGCTGATCGCGGCCGTGGTCCTGTTTGTGGGCCGGTTCCGGATCGACGTGATCCTGGGGACCGTGCCCCTGGTCGTCACCGCCGTCGTCGCGTCCTGGTGGTTCGCGGGGCGCGAGGACCGGCGGCTGCGGCGGATGGCCGACGCCGCCCTGCGCATGGCCGCCGGCGACTTCAACGTCGAACTGCAGGATCGGCAGGGCGACGACGTGTCGCGCCTGGCCCAGGCCCTGAACCGGCTGGCCGATGCCTCGGCGTCCACCTTCCACCGCCTGGAAACCGAAAGCCGCCTGGTGCGGTCGATCATCGAAACGATGCGGGAAGGCGTGATGGCCGTGGACCAGGACGGACGCATCACCCTGGTCAACGACGCCATGCTGGGCCTGACGGGCCATCGGGGGGCCGCGGCGGGCCTGTCTCCGGCCGAGGTCATCCAGGCGCCCGAACTGCTGCAGGCCATCCAGGAGGTCCTGGAGGGCAACGCCGTGTCCCGCGAGATTTCGGTGTCCCGCCCCCAGCCCGCGACCCTGCTGGTCAACGGCGCACCCCTGGCCGACGGGGAGGGCGCCCTGGCCGTCGTGCACGACACCACCGAACTGCACCGCCTGCACCAGATGCGGCGCGATTTCGTCGCGAACGTCAGCCACGAACTGCGCAACCCCGTGGCCACGATCCAGGCGGCGGTGGAAACGCTGGGCGCCTTCGCCGACGACGCGCCCTCCGGGGACGACGAGCGGCGCCTGCTGGCCACGATCTCGCGGCAGACGGCCCGCATGGCCGCCCTGGTGCGGGATCTGCTGGGCCTGGCCCGGATCGAAAGCGGGCAGGTCGTGCTGGAACCCCGGTCCACCAACCTCGACGACCTCATGTCGGGAATCCTGTCGGCCTTCGAGGGTGCCGCGAAGGACAAGGGCCTTTCGTTCGACCTCGAGGTGGCCTCGGGGACTCCGCGGGCGATGTGCGACGCGTCGGCGCTGCACACGGTCATCGGCAACCTGCTGGACAACGCCGTCAAATACGCCCGGCCCGGCGATCGGATCGAGGTGCGCCTCCGGGACGGCCGGGACGGGCACGTGGCGATCGACGTGTCCGACACGGGGCCCGGGATCGCCGACGAACACCTGCCTCGCCTGTTCGAGCGCTTCTACCGGGTGGACGCGGGGCGCTCCAGGGAACTGGGGGGCACCGGCCTGGGCCTGGCGATCGTCAAGCACCTGTGCGCCGCCATGGGAGGCAGCGTGTCGGTCCGGTCCGCGGTCGGCGTGGGGACCACCTTCACGGTGCTGCTTCCGGCCGCATGGGACACGCCGGCAGCCTGACCGCAAGCCTCCGCGGAACCTGCCGAATCCCGTCGTTTTCTAGGCGTTCCGCAGCGACCTCTCCTAGACTTCCCACGGTGCCTGTTCCCGCCCGAGCACGTAGGCGGAGGCGATGGGATTGCACAGCAATCTCTCGCCGGAGACGGAGTCGCCTCGGGCGACACTGAATATTGTGCTTCCGGGACCCATTCCGGGGAGGGGCGATGTCGGCCGGCGGACGATCGTGGGGACCTGTGCTGCTGACGATCCTGTGCGCGCTGGCCACGCTGGCGGCCGTGGATGCGGCCCTGCACCTGGTGGCGCCTCCCAAGCCCCTGCTGGAAATCGACCAGGCGATGGACCAGTACGCGGCCGGCGATCCGGCGGTGCTGGCCCTGGGGTCCAGCCATGCCCGGTCGTTCATCGCGATGGACAAGGCGCTGTCCCAGCGGACCGACGGAGCCCGGCGCATCCAGGCCGTGCCGGTCGAGTGGGGGAAGTACACCCCCTACGCGTGGGTCCTGAAGCACCGGATCCTGCCGATCCTCACGGAACGCAACGCATCCGGCGCCCTGGTGCGTCCCTCCCTGCGGCACGTCCTGCTGGTGACGGAATGGTGGGATTCGACCGCCCTGGACCCCGGCACGGGCAGCATCACCATGGCCCTTCCCGCCCGCGCCTGGCAGTGGGGTGACTTCTTCGCCGACCTGGGCGAAAACGGCCTGACGCCCTACAACCAGAACTTCCTGCAGCGGATCTGGCGGGAATGGTGGTCGGTTTCGACGCTGGTCCAGGATCGGGGCTACGAAAACATCACGAAGGGCCTGCGGGAGGCCGTCCGCGGGAAGGACCTGGAGGCCGAGCGCGCGTCCTACGACAACCGCCTGAAGGGCTGGCAGTCGATGGTCGAGGAAGGCGCGGGCCACCTGTTCGACCCGGCGCAGAAGCAGTCGCTGGAGGAAATGGTCGGCACCCTGCAGGGCCTGGGGCTGGACGTGACGATCGTGCTGTACCCGCGGATGCCCGGGACCCTCAGTGCGAAGGCGAAGGAAACGACCCTGCGGCAGTTTTCCGACCGGATGCAGGCGTTCACCCGGGACCATCGCCTGCGCTTCGTGGACATGACGTTCACGAACCCGCTGACGGACGACGACTTCGAGGTCGACTTCGACCACGTGAAGCCCGAGGGAAACCGGCGCCTGGCCGAGTGGGCGCTGGACGGTGACCTGGCGTTCCTGGCAGGGAAGGGCGCGACGGGAGGTGCGCAATGAGCCTCGTCGGCCTGGAGTTCGCCTTCTTCTTCCCCGTCGTCTTCCTGGTGCACTGGCTGGGGCCGCGTCGCGCGGCGTGGCAGAACGCGGTCCTGCTGCTGGCCAGCGTCGCGTTCTACGCCACCTGGAACCTGAAACTGCTGGGGGTTCTGGCCGCGGCGACGGCGGTGTCCTTCGGCGCCGGCGTCCTGCTGTCGGTCCTGGGGGCCGGGGAACAGGATCCGGTCCGGGCGGCCGTCGGCCAGCGCAAGCGCAAGGCCGTCCTGGTGGCGTCGATCGTCGCGGAACTGGGCCTGCTGGGCGTGTTCAAGTACGCCGGGTTCTTTGCCGAGTCGTTCAATGCCCTGCTGGGGGCGCTGGGCATGCCCGATGCCCTGCCGGTGCTGCGCCTGGTGCTGCCGCTGGGCATTTCGTACACGACGCTGATCCAGGTGGGCTACCTGCTGGAAGTCTACTGGGGGCGCGCCCCGGCGTGCCGCGATCCGCTGGCGTACTCGGTCTTCGTGGGCTTCTTCCCGCAGTTGATCGCCGGACCGATCGTCCGGGCCCGGACCATGCTGACGCAGTACCTCGTGCCGCGGCACCTGGCGCCTGCGGGCATGGCGGCGGGGGCCGGGACCTTCCTGCTGGGGTTCGTCATGAAGGCCTTCGTGGCCGACTGGCTGTCCCCGCGGGTCGTGGATCCGGTCTTCGCGGACCCGGCCTCCTTCGGCGCCGGCGCCCTGTGGATCGCGCTGTTCGGGTACGCCACGCAACTGTTCTGCGACTTCGCGGGCTACTCGCTGATGGCCATCGGCACCGGGCGCATGTTCGGCCTGGAACTGCCCGAAAACTTCCGGTACCCGTTCCTGTCCAAGAGCCTGGCCGAGTTCTGGCGCCGGTGGCACATCAGCCTGAACACCTGGCTGTTCGACTACCTGTTCGCGCCGCTGACCACCGGCCGGTCGTGGTTCCGTGGCCGGGCGGGGGCGGGCTTCCTGGTGGTGTTCCTGGTGTCGGGCCTGTGGCACGGGGCGACCTGGACGTTCGTGCTGTGGGGCCTGGCGCACGGCGTCGCCCTGGCCGGGCACCACGCCTACGACGAGTGGTACAAGCGCCGGTGCCGCGCCGATCGGCGGTACGTCGCGTGGCGCAAGGCGACGCCGTACCTGCTGGCCTCGTGGTTCGTCACGCAGGCCTTCTTCGTCCTGACCCTGATCCCGTTCCGGGCGCCCAGCATCGGCGCGGCCGCCGACTTCGCGAAGGGGCTGCTGGGCCTGGGGGGCGTCGAGGGCCTGGGCCAGCGCTTCGGGCTGCAGGCCGCGGCGTGCGTGCTGTTCTTCGTCGGGTTCCACCTGCTGGAAATCGGTCCCGGCCCGGCCTGGAAGGCGCGCTTTCTGGCGCTGCCGGTCCCGGTGCGCGGGGTCTTCTATGGGCTGGTCCTGGCGTTCCTGCTGGTGTACGTTCCCGTTGGTGCCAGCACCTTCATCTACGCGCAGTTCTAGGAGGAGGGACCGATGACACGGGCCGACATGCGACGACTGCTGATCGACTGGCTGGACGACCACTACCACTTCGGCGATGCCGAATCGAAGATCGGCAGTGATGACGCCTCGTTCCTGGACAAGGGCGTCCTGGACAGCCTGGGCTTCGTGGCCCTGGTCGTCTACCTGGAGGACACGTTCCGGGTGACGATCGATCGCCGCAGCCTGAACCGCGAGAACTTCGACAGCGTCGACAAGATCCTCGCGTACCTGGAGGCCCGGACCGGAGCGGTCCCATGAGCGCCGACGAACGCCCGGTCTTCGTTCCGGATCCGGAAACGGCGGCCCGGTCGCAGATGGCGGACTTCCTGGGGACCTGCGCCCGCCGCACCGGCAACACCTTCGAGGACTGGCCGACGTTTTCGCGGTGGTCGGCGGCCTGCTGGCGGGACTTCTGGCGCCTGTTCCTGGAATGGGCCGCCCCGGAGTTCGAGGGCAGTCCCGAGCCTGTCTGCGTCGGCGACGCCATCGAAACCGCGACCTTCTTCCCGGACCTGCTGCTGTCGTACACCGGCAACCTGCTGCGGTCGGGCACCCCGGTCCAGGAGGATGCCGTCGCGCTGATCGTCCGGGACGAATCGGGTCGCCGGGCCCAGTGGACGCGCCGCGAATTGCGGTCGCGGGTCGAGGCCGCCGCCCGGGCCCTGCGCGCCCGGGGCATCGGGGTCGGGGACCACGTCGTCGCGATCGCCCGGAACGACGACGCCGCGATCGTGGCGTGCCTGGCCGCCACCGGCCTGGGCGCCACCTGGTCCTCCATCGGGCCCGACCAGGGCCCCGAGGCGATGCTGGCGCGCTTCCGGCAACTGGATCCGTGCCTGCTGTTCGCCGTCGGATCCCAGCCGTACCAGGGCGCGTCGCGGTCCCTCCGCGAGCGGCTGGAAGCGGTCGTCGCGGGCCTGCCCTCGGTGCGTGCCCTCGTGTCGCTGGACGGGGACGTCGCCGCCCTCGACGGCCTGGACCGGCCCGTCCTGACGCTGGCCGGGCTGGAGTCCGAGGGCGCGGCGGGCGAATCCTTCCCCTGGCCGTGCGTGCCGTTCAACCATCCGCTGTTCGTGATGTTCTCGTCGGGGACGACTGGCGCGCCCAAGTGCATCGTCCACGGCGTGGGCGGCACGCTGCTGGAGCACCTCAAGGAGCAGCGCCTGCACTCGGACTTCCAGTCCGGGGATCGCCTGCTGTTCACGACGTCGTGCGGCTGGATGATGTGGAACTGGCAACTGTCGGCCCTGGCGTCGCACACGACGATCGTGGCCTACGACGGCTCCCCGACGTACCCGACCCTGGATGCCCTGTGGCGGGTCGTGGCCGAGGAGGGCGTCACCGTCTTCGGGACCAGCCCGGCGTTCCTGGGATATTGTCGCGACACGGCCATCGTCCCCCGGGAGGTGGTCGACCTGGCAGCCCTGCGCGCGATGCAATCGACCGGTTCGGTGCTGGGCGAACGGCTGTACGACTGGGTCGCCCAGAACGTGAAGCCCCTGCCGCTGCAGTCCATTTCGGGCGGGACCGACATCCTGGGGTGCTTCGTCCTGGGCAACCCGCTGCTGCCGGTGCGGCGCGGCGAGGCCCAGTCGGTCAGCCTGGGCATGGACGTGCGGTCCCTGCGGACCGACAGCCTGGCGGGCGACGGGGTGGGCGAACTGGTGTGCGGCAACCCGTTCCCCTCGCGGCCCCTGGGCCTGTTCAACGATCCCGGGGGCGAGCGGTTCCACCAGGCCTACTTCGCCCAGAACGAGGGCCTCTGGACCCACGGCGACTTCCTGGTCCTGACGCCCCACGGAGGCGCTCGCATCCTGGGCCGCAGCGACGGGGTCATGAACATCCGGGGGATCCGCATCGGGCCCGCCGAGATCTACACGATCCTGCTGGACATCCCGGAGGTTCGGCATGCCATGGCCGTGGAGCAGCAGGCGCCCGAGGACCCGGGCGGCACCCGGTTGGTGCTGCTGCTGGTCCTGCGGGACGGCGTGATCCTGGACCGTCCTTTGACCCTGCGGATCAAGAAGGAAATCGCCCAGAGGTCCTCGATGATCCACGTGCCGGCGGTCATGGTCGCCGTGGAGGACCTCCCGGCCACGCACAACGGGAAGATGTCGGAACGGGCCGCGCGGGATGCGGTCAACGGGAAGATCCCGGCGAACCTGGCGGCCCTGCGCAACCCCGCGTGCCTGGAGGCACTGCGCACCCACCCGGACCTGGGCGGACGATTCGGAGGCCGGGAAGGCTGACCGGGAGGACGAGGATGCTGGGAGGTGCGCGCGTGCGACCGGGCGGCCAGGGTGCTCCGGGCCATGGCGGGGACTGTCATGCCATCGTGAACGCCTCGACGGAAGCGGTGTTCGTCACCGACCGCGACGGCGTCATCCTGGACATCAACGACACCGTTCCGAAGATGTTCGGATGCACGCGGGAGCAGGTGCTGTCCGTCACGATGAAGCGGTTCAGCATCGACGAACCGCCCTACACGCGCGACCAGGCGTTCCTGGTGTTGTCCACGGCTCTCGAAAGCGGCGTCGCCCACACCGACTGGCGCGCGCGCCGCTGGGACGGGGAACTTTTCTGGGTCGAGGCGTCGCTGTCCCGGGTCGTCATGGGCGACGACGACCGCGTTGCGATCTTCGTGCGCGACATTTCCGAGCGGAAGCGGATCGAGGAGGAACTGCGGGTCGCCAAGGAAACGGCCGAGACGGCCACCCGGACCAAGAGCGAGTTCCTGGCCAACATGAGCCACGAGATTCGCACACCCCTGAACGCCATCGTCGGGATGACGAAACTGACCCTCGACACGCCGCTCAGCGAGGAACAGAGCGAGAACCTGTCCATCGTGCGGGAGGCGGCCGACGCGCTGCTGAACCTGGTCAACGACATCCTGGATTTTTCAAAGGGCGAGGCGAAGCGCATCGAACTGGAGAACATCGCCTTCGACCTGCGCTCCACGGTGGACCACGCCCTGGACACGATCGCGATCCGCGCCCACGAAAAGGGCCTGGAACTGGTCAGCCTGGTGGACGCCGAGGTGCCGTCCCGGCTGATCGGCGACCCGGGTCGCCTGCGCCAGGTGCTGGTGAACCTGCTTTCGAACGCGGTGAAGTTCACGGACAAGGGGGAAACCTCCCTGGAGGTCCGGGTCGAGGAGGAGCGCGACGACCTGGTGGTCCTGCGTTTCGTCGTGTCGGACACGGGAATCGGCATCCAGGCCGAGCACCTGGACCGGATCTTCGAGGCCTTCGCCCAGGCCGACGGCAGCATCACGCGGCGGTACGGCGGCACGGGCCTGGGCCTGGCCATCTGCAAGCAGATCGCGGATCTGATGGGCGGGTCGATCGGCGTCGAGTCGAGGATGGGCGCGGGCAGTTCGTTCGTGCTCACGGTGCCGTTCCGCCTGCAGGCGGGCGCGGCCGACCCCCTTCCGCCGCCTCCGGCCAACCTGCGGGGCATGCGCGTCCTGGTGGCCGACGACACGCCGTCGAACCGCTTCGTGCTGGCCCGGATGCTGAAGCAGTGGGGATGCCGGGCCGAGGCCGTGCCCGACGGGGCGGCGACCCTGGTGGCGCTGGAAAAGGCCCGGCAGGACGGGGACCCCTACAGCGTCGTCCTGCTGGACATGCTGATGGACGGGATGGACGGCGAGGAAACGGCCCGCCGGGTCAAGACCGACCCCGGCATCGCCAAGACGCCCATCCTGGTGCTGACCTCCCTGGGACGGCGGGGCGACGCCCGACGCCTGCAGGACATCGGCGTGGCCGGCTACCTGTTGAAGCCGGTCAAGCAGGCCCAGTTGCTGGACGCCGTCTGCCAGGCCGTGTCGCCGAACGTCGAAGGCGCCGAGGCCCGGCCCCTGATCACGCGCCACACCCTGAAGGAGCGGCTGTTCGACGGGCTGCACGTGCTGCTGGTCGAGGACAAGGTGTTCAACCAGAAGGTTGCGACGAAGTTCCTGCAGCGGCGCGGCCTGCGGGTCACGGTGGCCGACAACGGCAAGGTCGCGGTCGAAACGCTGCGCACCCTGCGGGTGGACCTGGTGCTGATGGACGTGCAGATGCCGGTGATGGACGGACTGGAGGCCAGCCGCGAGATCCGCCGGGAAGAGGCCGGAGCGGGGGGCGGGCGGCGCGTGCCCATCGTAGCCACCACGGCCCACGCCATGGACGGCGACCGGGAGCGGTGCCTGGCCGCCGGGATGGACGACTACGTCACGAAGCCGATCCAGGAGGACGAACTGTTCGGCGTCCTGGGCCGGTGGCTGCCGCTGCCCGAGCCGAAGCCGGTGCCGATGGTCCGCGAGCCCGCCAGCGCCGTGGAGGCCGAACTGGAACTGGTGAAGGCGCGGTTCGGCGACGATCCGGCCTTCCTGGCCGAGATCGCGAACCTGTTCCTGGAGGACACGCCCAGGGAACTGGCGGAACTGGACGAAGCCGTGCGCATGACGGATTCCGAGCGGGCGATGGTCCTGGCCCACGGCCTGAAGGGCACGGCCCGGACCTTTGGGGTCGAGGGTCTGGCCAGCCTGTTCCAGGCCATCGAGGGCATGATGCGGGGCCGGCAGTTCCAGGAGGCCCGGGAGGCCCTGGCCCGGGCCCGCGCGTTGTTCGCGCTGGTCGAGCGGGGGCTGCGCAAGACGTTGGGTTGACCCGCCCGAGCACGGAGGCGGAGGCATGGGATTGCGGATGCAATCTCATGCCGCAGACGGAGTCGACTCGGGCGCACTGAAGCCCGCCCGAGCACGGAGGCGGAGGCATGGGATTGCGGATGCAATCTCATGCCGCAGACGGAGTCGACTCGGGCGCACTTAATGGAGCCATTCGTGAGGATCCTGATCGTCGAGGACAACCGCATGACCCGCCGCATGCTGGAGCGGTATCTCCAGGCGCTGGGCTACGAGGTCCTCCAGGCCTCGAGCGGCGAGCAGGCGCTGCAGTTGCACCGCCAGCACCGGGTGCCCTTCGTGATCACCGACTGGGAAATGCCCGGGATGAGCGGCCTGGAACTGGTGCGCCGCATCCGGGAAAGCCAGGACGGAACCTACACCTACGTCGTGTTCCTGACCGCCCGGGAGGGGAAGGCGGACCTGGTCACCGGCATCGGCGCCGGGGCCGACGACTACCTCCGCAAGCCCTTCGACAAGGACGAACTGGCCGTGCGCGTCCGGGCGGGGCAGCGGATCGTCGAACTGCAGGAACGCCTGGAACGGGTGGCCGAAACCGACGCGCTGACGGGCCTGTGGAACCGCCGCGGCCTGGAGCGCTGGTTCGCGGATCCCCAGGGGGGGCCGCAACTGGCCGAGGAGGCGTTCGCCTTCGTGATCGGCGACATCGACCACTTCAAGCGCGTGAACGACGAAAGGGGGCACGCGGCCGGCGACGAGGTGCTGCGCCTGATCGCCGACAGCCTGGCGGCCGGCTTCCCGCCCGGGGCGCGCGTGGTCCGGGTGGGAGGGGAGGAATTCCTGGCGGTCTTCCCGGCGGCATCGGCGACGCTGGCCATGGCGGCAACGGAGGCCGTGCGGGCGACGGTGGAGGCCCGGCCGCTGGAAGTGGGTCACGGCGAGCCGCTGCGCCTGACCTGCTCGTTCGGCGTGTTCGTGGCGACGCCGGGCAGCGGGATCCCCGATCTGCAGGACGCCCAGTTCCAGGCCGACCGCGCGCTGTACCGTTCCAAGGCCGAAGGCCGCAACCGCGTGACGCTGGCGGACTAGCCCGGCTGCCCGTCCGCATCACCCACGGCATCCGCGTCGCCAAGAGCCGCACCGAGCACCCGCTCCAGTTCCTTGACGCCGAAGGGCTTGCGCAACGCCCCGCGGAATCCGCACTTTCGATACTCGGCCAGCACCGGGTCGTCGGTGTAGCCGCTGGCCGCGACCGCGCGCACCTCGGGGTCGATGTCCAGCAGCCACCGCAATGCCTGCGCCCCGCCCATGCCCCCCGGAATCGTCAGGTCCAGGACCACGGCATCGAAACGGCGCCCGGCCGAAAACGCCGCCCGGTAGTGCTCCACGGCCTCGCCACCCTCCGCGACCGTTTCGGAATCGAACCCCAGTGATTGCAGCATCTGGGTCATGACGTCCCGGATTCCGGCCTCGTCGTCCAGGACCAGCACCCGTCCGGCCTTCCTCGCAGCCGCGGTCCCGGGTTCGGCCTTCTGCGGGAGCGCCTTGTCGGACGCGGGCAGGTACACGGTCAGGGTCGAGCCTTTGCCCGGTTCGGACTCGACCCGTATCGCGCCCTCGTGGCGCAGGGTGATGGCGTGGCACGTGGCCAATCCCAGGCCCGTCCCCTGCTGCTTCGTCGAAAAGTAGGGGTCGAAGATCCGGTTCCGGATCGCCTCGGGGATGCCTTCCCCCTGGTCGCTGACCGCGATGCTGACATACCGACGGCCGAGCACCAGGCCGGGAGTCACGCCCAGGTGCAGTCCCGAGGCGCAACGGATCGTCACCGTGCCCCCCTGGGGCATGGATTGGACCGCGTTCAACACGAGGTTCTGGATCAGTCGGCTGATCTGTCCAATGTCCACCTCGACCGGTGGAAGTTCGGCGGGAATCTCGAAGCGGACCTGGGTTCGCGTGCCGTGTACCACGAATCCTGCCGACTCCCGGATGGTTTCCTCGATCGAGGTGATTTCGCGAACCGGGGTCCCCCCCCGCGAGAACAGCAGCAGTTGCTGCGTCAGGTCCGCGGCGCGGGACAGGGCCCGCTCGGCCTCCCCCAGCCGGTGGTCCACGTTGAGCGGATCGTCCGGTTGCATGCGGGCCAGCGACACGTACCCGGTCGCCGCCATCAAGATGTTGTTGAAGTCGTGCGCGATCCCGCCGGACAGGGTGCCCAGCGACTCCAGTTTCCGGGAGGTCAGGACCTCGTCCTGGAGTTGCCTGCGCAGGGCTTCCTCCAGCTTCAGGCGATTGTGGAAGTACTGCAGGGACGCCATCAACACGACGGCGGTCGCCACGGTGTTCAGGCTGAGGAGGGGGCCCCGCATGCCCTCCGAGAGCACGTTGGTCGGGACCAGGAACGGCTCCAGCGCCGTCATCCCGGCCACGAACACCAGCGAAACTCCCCACAGGGCCAGGCGCGCCCGTCCCTCCAGGAAGATCAGGGCGGAAATCGGCACCAGGGCCGTCCAGACGATGAAACCGCCCGACGGCACCAGCCCTCCCAGCAGGATCGTGTTCGCCGCGATGATCGACAGGATCAGCAGGGCGATCACCAGGATCACCCGATCGATGCGGCCGCGCCCGGATCGGACGTACAGGAGGATCCCCAGGGTGAACGCCAGCGCAACGAACTCGACCGCCGCCAGCGACCACAGCCCCAGCAGGGCGTACACCCCGGCGAACAGCGCGATGGAGGCGGCGCCCAGCGCCAGCCAGCGAACCAGCGGATCGCGATGAACCTCTGCCCTGCCCGACGGCTCTTCCTGCATTCAGTCCCTGCCAAATCTGCTGCGATTTCGAGGATACCTGCCAACCGCAACGGCGACAACCGCCCCGGCAGGATCTTCAAACACCGAACCGCTCGTGCTACGTTCCGCCTGTTCAACAGGAGCAGCAGCATGGACGACCGGAACGTCGTGATCGTCGGATCCGGATTCGGGGGGGCCATTCCGGCCCTGCGGTTGGCGCAGGCCGGCCAAACGGTCCTGTGCCTGGAACAGGGCGAACGCCTGACGGAAAAGGACTTCGTGCAGGACTGGTCCTTCAAGGCGCAGTCGCGGCTGTTCGTGACCTACACCTCGAAGGACTATCACGTCATCCTGCGGTACGGGCGGGGCCTGGGCGGCGGCTCGCTGACGTATGCCGCGGCGATGCTGCGCTCGCCGTCGGAAGTCTTCGAGTGGCGGGATCGGGACGGGTACCGCGTCTGGCCGGCCTCCGTCACGCGGGCCGTCATGGACCCGTTCTACGAAAAGGTCGAGGCTGAAATGGACATCGTCCGGGCGTCGTGGGCGGACGTGCCGCGCGCCGGCGGCATCCTGGGAAAGATGCTGGCCGCCATGGGAAAGACCGCGGACCGGTCGATGTACCCCATCCACGACTGCCTCCAGTGCGGGTTCTGCATGTGCGGTTGCCCCTTCGGGCGCAAGAAGCACCTGGGCTTCAACTACATTCCGCGCGCCGAGGCCGCAGGGGCCGAATTCCGGGTGAAGTGCCGCGTGCACCACCTGGAACCCGACGGGTCCGGCTGGAAGGTCGCCTACTTCGACCCGTGGAACGTCCAGCGGATGGCCCGGGGCGAACGTGTGGTGCTGGCCGCAAGCGCCCTGGAAACACCCGGGATCCTGCTGCGGTCCAGACCGTGGATGAAGGACCTGCATCCGCAGGTCGGGAAGAACCTGAACCAGAACGGCGACGTGGCATTCCTGTGGCGCGTGCCGGAGTCGCTGGCTCCCACCTACCCGTTCATGGGGCGCAACAACGCGGGTGTCATCACCTATGCGTTCTGGGACGAGCACAAGATCACGATCCACCCGGGCGCCGGGCCGCCGGCGCTGGTGGCCGCGATGGACGTGTTCAGCGAAAAGGGCGAGCCCTCGGCGCCGATGGGCGTGCCGTTCAAGCACTACGTGCGCGACCACTATGCGACGCACCTGTTCCCGTCGCTGGCCATCGGACTGGTGGACGGCGAGGGGACGGTGACGGTGGACGGAAACGGGGTCGTGCAGTTCGACCTGCCGCTGACCGATCGGCTGAAGGCCTACATCGCCAGGGTCGCGGGCGTGGGGCAGCAGATTGCCGACGCGAACGGGGCCGAACTGCTGCGGACCGCGGGCGACAACTACGAGCATGGCGATGCCCATCCCCTGGCGACGTGCCGCATCGGCGACGACGGGGAACGTGCACCCTGCACCCCCGACGGCGAACTGCGGTCGCATCCGGGCGTGTTCGTCAGTGACGGCGCGTCGGTCCCCGGCGGGACGGGCGTGAACCCGGCACACACGATCGCGGCGAATGCGGAACGCATCGCGGCGGTTCTGGCGGCGAAGTAGGGAGGGCTGACGATGGACAGGCGGAACTTCCTGCGCACGGCCGGCGGCGGGTCGCTGGCGATGATCCTGGGAGCGGTGGCCGAATCGGTGGCCCGGGCGGGCGAGGTGGCCTGGGTGGGAACGCCGTTCGCGCGCGATCCGCTGGCGGGCTCGTGCCTGCTGCCCCTGGGCGATGTGGAACGCACGCTGGGGGCGATGCTGGATACCGTCGTGCCGGGACCGACGACGGACCCGGAGGGAACGGCCGGCGCCCTGGAAGCGTGCTCGATGAACATCCTGCTGGACGGGTCCTTCCCGTTCCGGCAATACGCGGACATGTTCGCGCTGGTCCTGGACGGGATCGCGACGGACGCCCACGGCGCCGCCTTCGCGGACCTGCCCTACGACCAGCGTCTGCAGGTGCTGGTGACCGCCCAGGACCAGTTGCCCATGCTGCGCCTGGCGTTCCGGGCGATCCGGTCGGCCTTTTTCGGCGGGGCCTACAACGGCATCGGGTTGCGATATGTCGGGTACCCCGGGCCGAACCTGGGCTGGCGACACGTTCCCGAGTCGTCGTTCCGGGTGGCGGTCTGCGAGGAGCGGACCCAGACGGGGTGGATGCCATGAAGTCGATGCAACGGATCGGAAACCGGCGTCCGTGGGCCTGGACGCTGGCGCTCCTGCTGGTGGCGGGATGCGGCGGGTCGGCCGGCGGCCAACCGGACGCGGTGGACGTGCCCTCCGACGTGACCGCAACGCCCGAAATCCCGGTGCTGGTGAAGGAGTGCGGGACGTGCCACGACCTGGCCGCGCTGACCGAACCCGGGACCGGCGCGGGGATGGCGCCGGGGGCCTGGGCGGCAACGGCAGCCGAGGGGGTTGTGCGCGTGGATCCGCTGTTCCCCGAACCGGGCACGTGGTGGGGTTCGCCCTGGCCCCGGCGAGGCGTCCATCCTGCGGGGGGGGAATGTGCGACGTGCCACCCCCTGGCGGCCGACGGCACGGGCCACGGCCTGCGGCTGTACCCGTCGCCGGCAAAGGCCTTCCAGGGCGCGATGGACTGCGCGCCGGCGTGCCACGGGTGGGTCGACGTCGGGACGGACCCGGCAGGCTTCCCGGGTGCAGACGGCGTGCCGGCCGTGACCGGCGCCCTGCGACCCGGCGCCCTGCTGACCGCGGGGGACAACGCCCACTCGACGCTGTGGCGCCAGGGGGCCCGGCCGACGGCACAGGCCGGTTTCCGCATCACGGCGTTCGGACCGGGGTGCGGAGGGTGCCACAACCTCATGTCCGAAGACCACGGGGCGACGCTGGGCTGCCTGGACTGCCACGACTTCCAGTCGGACTCGTCGGCAATCCACACGGCCCACGTGGCGACCATCGCCGACCACCAGGGCCGGTTCGATCCCCAGGGGGCGGCGGCCGGCATCACGGCCTGCAGTTACTGCCACGAGGGCGAGGCGACCGGCCCCACGGAACGCAGCCGCCGCGCCTGCCACAACTGCCACCTGTCGGGACACGCTCCGGTGGCGGCCGACGGCATGCCCCAGTTCTGGCCCGCGGCGACGGACTAGGATCCCGGCCGGGCTCCTGGACCGATCGATCACGGCGCGGCCGACTGCGTTTTTCGCTGAATGTCTCCGCATCATTTTGAATGCCGGACTCCTTCTGATGGATGCCGTTCCCGTCCGGCCATCCGGCTTCACCGTACAAGCCTCCGTATTCCCATGGATCCGTCTGTGGCCCGCAACTTGCTGCTGGTGATGCTTCGGAACCGCGGTTTTTCACCACCCGGCGCCTCCGGGGGCGACCGCAGGCGCAGGCCGAGGACAGTGGGAATGCATCGATTCGGCCGGGGACTCTGGAAGCGCTTCTGGTTGCTGGCCAGACCCTACTGGGTTTCGGAGGAGAAATGGGTGGCCTTCGGGCTGCTGGCGCTGCTGCTGGCGGTGCTGCTGGGCGAAACCGGGTTCGCGGTGCTGTTCAACCAGCAGACCGGGGAATTCACGTCGGCGCTGGCGGACAAGGACGCCGACCGGTTCTGGACCTCCATCATCTTCTTCATGGGCCTGCTGATCGTCGCCGTCCCCATCTACGCGTTCTACTACTTCATCCGGGACAAGCTGGCCATCCGGTGGCGACGCTGGATGACGAACCGCTTCCTGGGGGAGTATTTCGGCAACCGGGCGTTCTACGAACTGACGGCGAACCGCGACATCGACAACCCGGACCAGCGGATCGCCGAGGACATCAACACGTTCACCCAGAAATCGCTGAGCTTCCTGATGATCGCGGCAGGGGCGTTCCTGCAGTTGATCGCGTTCAGCGGGGTCCTGTGGTCCATTTCCCGGTGGCTGGTCCTGTTCCTGCTCCTGTACGCCGCCGCCGGCACGGCCATCACGTTCCTGGTGTTCGGGCATGCGATGATCGGACTGAATTTCCAGCAGTTGCGACGCGAGGCCGACTTCCGCTTCAGCCTGGTGCGCATCCGCGAGAACGCGGAATCCATCGCGTTCTACCGGGGGGAAGCCGAGGAATCCGCCCGGGTCAAGCGGCGCTTCGCCGAGGTGTTCACCGTCTTCAACAAGCTGATCCGGTGGACGTTGAGCCTGAGCCTGTTCCAGTACGGGTACGGCTTCGTCACCATCATCCTGCCCAGCGTGATCATCGCGCCGCGGGTTCTGAGCGGCGAACTGGAAGTCGGCAGCGTGGTCCAGGCCGCCGGTGCCTTCGCCGCGATGCTGGCCGCGCTGACCGTGTTCGTGGACAACTTCGACAGCCTCAGCAGGTTCGCGGCCGGGATCGAGCGACTGGACGCATTCTCCAACACCCTGAAGGTGCATTCGGCGTCCAGCAAGGCCGGTCCCGTGATCTCGCGGGTGGAGGACTGCCCGCTGTCGCTGGACAACCTGACCCTGCACACCCCCAACTACCAGCGAATCCTGGTGAAGGACCTGTCGGTTTCCGTCAAGGCGGGGGAGGGCCTGCTGATCGTCGGGGAAAGCGGTGGCGGCAAGAGTTCCCTGCTGCGCGCCGTCGCCGGGATCTGGAATTCCGGGGCGGGCACCATCGTGCGCCCGAGACTGGAGGAGATGCTGTTCCTGCCCCAGCACGCCTACATGATCCTGGGCGACCTGCGCAGCCAGTTGCACTATCCCATGAAGGACCGGAGGTTTTCGGACCAGGAACTGCTGGCGGTGCTGAAGGCCGTGAACCTTTCGGGCGTCGCGGAGCGCTTCGGCGGCCTGGACGTCGAACTGGATTTCAGCAAGGTCCTGTCCCTGGGGGAGCAGCAGCGCCTGGCCTTCGCGCGGCTGCTGCTGGGCAAGCCCCGGTACGCGATCCTGGACGAGGCCACCAGCGCCCTGGACGTGGAAAACGAGGAAAACCTGTACAGCCAGATCGACGCGGCCACGACCACGCTGGTCAGCGTCAGCCACCGTTCCACGGTCCTGAAGTACCACAGCCAGGTGCTGGAACTGGACGGCCTGGGAGGGTGGCGGCTGTGCCTTGCCGGGGACTACCGCTTCCGCCAGTGAAGTGGACGGCGGGGGCGCAAGGACGTGTTGTTTCGGGCCCATCGGCCTGGAGGTCGCGAGCATGGAACAGAATCCCTGTCGGTGTCGGAGCGAAACGGAGGACGATTGCGCCTGCGGAAGACAGTCCAGGGAAACCTGGGCGGGGCAGGGGCCCGGCGGCGCCCGGTTGGTGTCCTACCTGTGCGAGTGCGGTCATTTCTGGTTCCGGGTGGAACCCCTGGGCCGTTCCGTCACGAAGCCCCTGGCGCGGCGTGATCCGCCCCCGTGAGCGACGGTGTGCGGACGGGCGGCTAGAACCGAACGCCTGAACCCAGCAGCACGGATACCTCGTGGGAGCGGATGTCCTTGAGGGCGGTGACGGCTCCGGTGCGGTAGTCGACGTCCATGCCGGCGATCTTGCCGAATCCATACGCGTATTTGAGGCCCAGCGTCGTCGCGAACGTGATCCGGTCGGTGTTGCTGCTGCCGACGACCACGTAGGGCGACAGGTACGTGACTCCCAGGGTGCCGCCGAAGTAGTCCATCCGGCTGTCCAGCAGCGCGGGCGGATCGCCCAGGGGCGGGTTGGGGGCCACGTCGGTGAAGCCGCCGAAGCCCAGGATCCAGCGGGGGGCCAGGAACACCTCGACGCCCAGGCGACCGTTGAAATAGCCGCGGGTGTTCGTGCCCCCGGAATGCCAGGGTGTCGTGTAGTCGGCGTCGATGGCGATGGCGAACTTCCCCGGCTGCTGCCAGGCCACCCCCAGCGTCATGGAAAAGGGCTGGTTGAAGGCGACCGAGGACGCTTCGCGCACCGATTGGTCGACGAAGGAGGGTACCGAAGAGGTCTCGAGGTTCGACCCGCTGGTCTTTCCCCAGACCCGCAGCGTGGGCAGTCGCACCGCGAGGCCCAGGCGCAGGCCGGATATGGGGTGGACCTGCACGCCCAACTGGACGGCGAAGCCCAGTTCGGTCGAGGCCAGATCGGTGTTGATCGTGTAGAAGTTCGGCACGGAGGAGCCGTCGTCCTGAGGAACATCCGCGTTCACGGCCAGCGTGAGGCGCCCGTCGCCCGTTCTGTACACGCCGAACAGCGACGCCCCCACGGACACCTTGTCGTTGATGCGCATGCCCCAGGACGGGCCGATGCAGTAGGTGATTTCCTGGAACGCCAGCGAGAAACGCTGGTGGTAGGGACCGTTCAACCCCGTCCCGTCGAACACCGCGGACTGCGAGAACTTTTGCGACGCCGGGATGAACACGGACAGCGCGACCGAGTGCTGGAGACCCGCGTTCGCCGGGGCCGCCAGATCCTCCGCGGGGGGCGTCTTCGCGTCGCCGGCGTCCGGGACCTCCTTCTTCCACCCCCCGATCTTCCAGACATACGACGCCGAGGACGCGACGACCTGGAAGGGGCTGGCGCTGAGGCCGGAACTGTTGGGTCCGTCCGGCATCGTCGTCCGGATGAACTCCGGGATCTGCAGGAACTGGATGTGGTAGGCGCTGGCCGACAGGTCCAGGGAACTGCGCTCGGCCCATCCCAGGCCCGCGGGGTTCCACCAGGCGGTGGCGGGGTCGTCGGCCAGGGCGGAGTAGGCGCCCGACATCGCGGCGGCCCGGCTGCCGGCGGGGAAGTTGAAGCCGTTGCCCGCGATGGCGACCAGCGGCGCCAGCAGCAGCGCCGCGACCACGAGGGCCGAGGGCACCGGGCGTCGAGGGAGGGGGTGTCTGCCGGGTTTCATGACTGGATTGTAGCAGCGTCTGATCGTCGTCGCGGCGATGGGATATCCTTGCAGCGGCCCGCATGCGTCGAGGACGTCCTTGCCGACCCCTACCCGAACCGGCCGCGCGGCGACCCGGTCGCTGTTCCTGGCGACCTTCCTGGTCCTGTGGGCCCTGTCCGCCCGGTACGCTCCAACGGGGGACGCGATCCCCATGGTCGGGACGGCCCGGGATCTGGTGACGGAAGGGCGCCTGGATTCCTCCTACCCGATGCGCGGACTGACGATCGAATCTCCGGACGGACGGTTCTTCAGCAAGTACCCCCTGCCGTGGAGCCTGTGCCAGATCCCCGGGGTTGCCCTGGAGCGCCTGGTGACCGTGGCCACCCTGCCGGCGTCCCAGCAGGAAATGACGCTGCGGCTGGTCCGGGGGCTGACGCCCGCGGTGTTCGGCGCCCTGGCGGTGATGCTGCTGTTCCTGGCCCTGGTCGAACTCGGGATCCCGCGCCGGCGAGCCATGGTCCTGGCCGCCCTGGCCAGCGGCACGACCTGCCTGCTTCCGTACCTGAATTCCCACTATTCCGAGGTGTTCCAGGCGGTCGTCGTCAACGGGACGGTGCTGGCCCTGGCCCGGCTGGACCGGTCGCCGGGGCGTCGCGAGGCCGCGGCCCTGGGGATGTGCGTCGGGACGCTGGTGTTCGCCAAGGTCGCGCTGGTTCCCTTCGCCGCCATTGCGGGCGGCGTCGGCCTGGCGATCGTCCTGCGGAACGCCGCGGCCCCCGGTCGGGCCGTGGCCTGGATGGCGGCCGCCGCGGTCCCCCCGGTGGTGGCGGCGCTGTCCTGGAACGTGCTGCGCTACGGGGTGCCGTTTTCGACCGACTACGGCTTCTTCGTCGTTCCGCAGACGCTGGGCTGGCCCCGGCCCGGGGCGCTGCTGGGCCTGCTGGTGTCGTCGGGCCGCGGACTGGCGTGGTTCGCGCCGCTGGTGTGGCTGGCGTTGCCGGGCGCCCGGCGGGCGTGGCGCGAGCGGCACGGTGTGGGCCTGGCCTGCCTGGCCGGGTTCGTGGCGACCCTGCTGCTGTATGCCGGTTTTTCGATCTGGCACGGATCCGAGCAGTGGGGTCCCCGCTACCTGGTTCCGATGATCGGGCCCCTGGCCGTCCTGGTCGCGCTGGCCATCGAGGAAGCGGGTCCGCAACGTCGCGTGCGGCACGTGGCGCTGGTGGTCCTGGCGATCGCGGGCCTGGCCGTGAACCTGCCCGGCCTGCTGGTCCGGTACACGGACTTTTTCGCCACGGTGCCGTACACGCCCTACTCCGAAATCCACCTGGACGCCCGGGACCGGCCCCTGGAAACGCCGGAACCGGACAATCTGTACCGCACCAATTTCCTGCCGCCCTTTTCGCCCATCGTGGGCCACGCGTGGCTGCTGCGCCATGCCCTGACCGGCGGGGACCTGGCCGCCGATTGCCCCTGGGCCGGGTGGGTGACGAAGGGACCCGTGATCCGCACCCCGGACCTCGTTCCGCGGATCGATCTGTGGTTTGTTTCCGATGCCGACGAAACCGGTTCGCCGGATCCGCTGGCGATCATCGTGCTGGCGGTGCTGGTGCTGGCGGCCGTCGGGGCGGGGGTCGAGGCCTGGCGCGCGGCGTCACCGGGCGGCGGGGATTGATTCGCGCGGCTGGAACACGCCCCACGGCATCAGGCGATGCAGCTCCTCCATCAGGCGCAGCAGGTCGCCGCCGACGTCCATCAGTTCCCGCTGGCAGTCGTTGTCGAACCACTCCCGCAGGACGGCGCTGATCCCGCCGAAGATGACGCCGCCCAGCAGGTTCGCCTGCTCCCGGGGGACCCCTGCGGTTTCCAGGGACTCGGTGATCAGTTGCTCGTTGATCCGCTCGGTTTCGTCGGCACGGGCGATCAGGGTCGGGGATGCGGCCTCGTACTGCCACTCGCGCATCAGTTCATCCTTCAGCGTGGCGTACCAGTTGCCGTACTCCTCCAGCGCGACGCGCACGCCCAGCAGAGGGGCGGACAGGTTCTGGTGCCTTTCCAGCAGCACCCGCAGCATCGCCGTGCTCTTTTCCCGGCTGGGGAAGGCCACGTCCAGCTTGGTCGGGAAATACCGGAAGAAGGTGCGCTGCGAAATGCCGGCCAGCGACACGATCTCGTCGACCGTGGTGTTGTCGTATCCCTTGCGACAGAACAGGTCGGTGGCGATATCGACCAGCCGCTGCCGGGTCGCCTGCTTCTTTTCCTCGCGTCGCGCCATCTGGGGTCCTCCGTCCAATCCGGAAAGCAGGTGGAAACTACAGCAAGGTTCAAGGGTGTGCAACGCCCAGATGACAGGGTTCCGGGGGGGTAGTCAGATTCGGCACTCCCCGACGATCCACCGTCCATTGGTGGAGCGCTCGGGAGGAAGTTGATGGTTGACGCAACTCCGCGGATCGCGGATACCTGCCGTGGGCAAGGCGCGGAGGGCATCGTGGGGCGGCTGGGGTCGGGTGTGGCGGTTGCGATGGCGCTGCTGGCGATGGCGTGTGCGAAGGAGGGGACCGTGGTGAAGACCGGCGACGGCGACGGCGGATCGGCGGTCCAGGCGAAGGCCTTCCTGGACGGCTACAACGCCCGGCGGCTGGACCTGGACAAGGCCTCCGCGCTGTCCTACTGGAAGGCCGCCAACAGCGGCAAGAAGGAGGACTTCGAGGCGGCGGCGGCGGCGGACCTGGTTTCCCGGACGTACCACAGCGACCGCGCGGCGTTCCAGACCATCGGCCGGTTGCTGCAGTCCGCGGACCGGTTGGACGCGATCACGGTGCGCGCGCTGCGGGTCGCGAAACTGGCGTACGAAGAAAACCAGTTGCCGGCGGACGTGCTGCAGGAACTGGTGTCGAAGGCCTCGCAGATCGAGCAGGTCTTCAACACCTACCGGGCGACCATGGACGGCAAGGCCTACACGAACAACGAGCTGCTGGAAGCCCTGGAAAACGAAAAGGTTTCCAACCGGCGGCAGGCGATCTGGGAGGCCCTGAAGCAGGTTGGCGCGAAGGTGGCCCCGCTGCTGGTGGACCTGGCGCACGTGCGCAACCGCGCGGCCGTCACGCTGGGGTACGCGAACTACTGGGAAATGAAGATCCGCATGCAGGAGCACGACCCGGCGATGCTGGTGGCGCTGTTCGACCGGCTGGAAAAGGAGACGGACGCGCCGTTCGCGGCGATGAAGAAGCGGCTGGATGCCGAGATTTCGAAGCGCCTGGGCGTCGCCCCGGCGGCGATGATGCCGTGGCACTACGACAACCCGTTCTTCCAGGCGGCGCCGCCCTCGCCGAAGGTGGACCCGGACGTCTTCTACGAAACCCGCAAGCGCGAGGACATCGTCGCGCTGGCGCAGCAGTTCTACACCGACATCGGCCTGCCGCTGGACTCGATCATCGCCCGGTCGGACTACTACGACCGCGAGGGCAAGGACCAGCATGCGTTCTGCATGGACGTGGACCGGGCCGGCGACGTCCGGATGCTGCTGAACATCCAGCCCAAGGCCGAATGGATGGACACGATGCTGCACGAGTCCGGCCACGCGGTGTATTCGGCGTACAACGACCCGTCGCTGCCCTTCAACATCCGGGACGCCGCCCACATCCTGACCACGGAGGGCGTGGCGATGCTGTTCGGGGCGCTGGGCAAGAACCCCACGTGGATGGTCGCCTACGCGGGCGTGGACAAGGCGAAGTCCGACGCCGCGGCTGCGGACCTGTACGAGCAGCGCCGCCGCGAGCAGTTGATCTTCGCCCGCTGGGCGATGGTGATGTTCCGGTTTGAAAAGGCCCTGTACGAAAACCCCGACGGCGACCTGAACACGCGGTGGTACGACGTGGTCGAGCGGCTGCAACTGCTGAAGCGGCCTGCGGGACGGGACCAGGCGGACTGGGCGGCCAAGCCCCACTTCACGATCGCGCCGGTGTACTACCACAACTACCTGCTGGGCGAACTGTTCGCGGCGCAGTTGCGGGCGAAGATGGCGGCGATGTCGGGCCACAAGGGGCCGGCGTCCACCCTGTCCTTCAACGGGCGCAAGGACTTCGGGAAGTACCTGATCGACGAGGTCTTCCGTCCCGGGATGCGGTGGGAGTGGCCCGAGTTCGTGCGCCGCGCGACCGGCCGTCCCCTGGGGCCCGAGGCCTTCGCCGCCGAGGTGCAGTAGATCGTCTTGAACACCCCCGACACCGACACTCCGTCCCCGCCCGCGGTCGATGCGGTCGTACTGAACGGCCCTGCCGTGTTCCGCGCCTGGTGGCCCCTGGCCGCCTCGTGGCTGATGATGGGCCTGGAACTGCCCCTCGTGGGCGCGACCATGGCCCGGCTGCCCGACCCCCGGATATCGCTGGCTGCATATGGCGGCGTGGTCTTCCCGATCTCGCTGGTGATCGAGGGCCCGATCATCATGCTGCTGTCGGCGTCGGTGGCCCTGGCCCGTGACCGGGCGTCGTACCGCCTGATGCGGCGGTTCATGTGGCAGTCGATCGCCTTCCTGACGGCCCTGCACGCGCTGGTGGCCTTCACGCCCCTCTATGACGTCGTGGCCGGGGACTGGCTGGGCGTGCCCGCCGAAACGCTGGAGCCCGCCCGGATCGGCCTGCAGATCCTGACGTTCTGGACCGGGTCCATCGCCTATCGCCGGTACCAGCAGGGCGTCCTGATCCGGTTCGGGTCGTCCAGCATGGTGGGCCTGGGGACCGGCGTCCGCCTGCTGGCCAACCTGCTGGTCCTGGGGGCGGGCCTGGCCCACGGCGGGATTCCCGGGATCGTCGTCGGCGCGTCGGCCGTGGCCGCCGGGGTGCTGTCCGAGGCGGTCTTCATGGGGTTTGCGGTGCGACCGGTCCTGCGGGACTGTGTGTACCGGGCGCCTGCCGAGGCGGTGCCCCTGACGCTGCCCGTGTTCCTGCGGTTCTACGTGCCCCTGGCCCTGACGCCCCTGATCACGCTGCTGTCGATGCCCCTGGCCAGCGCGGCGGTCAGCCGGATGCCCCAGGCGATCGATTCGCTGGCGGCCTGGCCGGTGGTCAACGGTGTCGTGTTCCTGTTGCGCAGCCTGGGGTTCGCCTTCAACGAGGTCGTGGTGGCGCGCGTCGAGCGGCCCGGCGCCATCGGGGCCCTGCGCCGCTTCGCGATCCTGCTGGGGGCGGGGGTGTCGCTGGCCCTGGTGCTGATCGCGGCGACGCCCCTGGGGCACCTGTGGTTCGCGGACATGTCGGCCCTGGCCCCGGACCTCGTTGCCCTGGCCCGGTCGGCCCTGTGGTGCGCGCTGCTGCTGCCGGCCCTGGCGGTCCAGCAGAGCTGGTACCAGGGGCTCCTGGTCACCAGCCGCAGCACCCGGGCCATCACCGAGGGCGTGCTGGTGTTCCTGGCGGTGTTCGGCGGGATCCTCGTGGCCGGCGTCGTCGACGGGACGATCACCGGGTTGTACGTCGGGATCCTGGCCACCGCGGCCGGGAGCGTCGCCCAGAACCTGTGGATGCGGGTGCGATCGCGGGCGTACCTGGCAACGCTGGCCGCGTCCGGCGGGTGAGGGCGCGTCCGCGTCCACGTCCGGAAATGGGGACAGACACCGATTTCGCGAAAATGGGGACAGACACCGATTTTCCCCGCGCGCCTGGGCAGCCCCCACCCTTGAAGCGGACCGCGGGGCGGGGTACAACCGGACCAACGGAGACGCACGATGGACGAGGACCGCGGCTGCGGGCGTTGCGGCAACCCGGTGGAAGCGGCGGAAGCCCGCTGTGGGGCGTGTCGCGAGGTACGGCCCCCGGAGGGCTGGCCCCGGGACCCCCGCCTGGGCGGCACCGTGCTGGATCGCCTGGTCCTGTCCCGCCGCATCGGGTACGGGGCGACCGGCAGCGTCTACCTGGCCGAGGACCGCGAGGCCGGGGGGCGGGTGGCGGTCAAGCTGCTTCGTCGCGAATTGACGGGCGATCCCGAGATCGTTCGTCGCTTCCGCCTGGAAGCGGTGCTGACCAAGTCCCTGGACATCCCGCAGGTGGTTCCTGCCTACGATTTCGGGCAGTTCCCCGACGGCACCCACTACTTCACCATGGAATACGTCGAGGGCGTGGGGCTGGACGCCGTCCTGGAACAGCGCGGCGCGCTGCCCCTGCCCATGGTGCTGACGATCGCCCGGCAGGTCCTGGCGGCCCTGGACGTGGCCCACAGCCAGGGCGTGATCCACCGGGACCTCAAGCCCGGCAACATCCTTCTGGCGCGGGATCCCGCGGGTCATCCCATGGTGCGCATCCTGGACTTCGGTTTCGCGCGGCTGACGGATTCGGGGTCGGCCTCCGGTTCGGGGCGCCGCCTGACCCTGGGGCTCACCCTCATGGGAACGCCCACCTACATGGCGCCCGAGCAGGCACGGGGCTCCCGGACGCTGGACGGACGGGCGGACCTGTACAGCCTGGGCGTGATCCTGTACCGGGCCCTCACCGGCCAGCCGCCCTTTTCCGGGACGATGGAAGAGGTCCTGCGGCAGCACCTGGAAACGCCGCCCGTGCCGCCCTCGATGGTGCACCCCGACGTGCCCCACGCGATGGACGTGCTGCTGATGCGGATGCTGGAAAAGGATCCCGACCGGCGTCATGCCACCGCTGCGGCGGTCCTGGCCGACCTGGACCGAGCCTTCCCGGGCGGGCCGTCCGCCTGGGACCCCGACGAGATGCGCGCCGCCGCCGCCCCGCGCGCCGAGCTGGTGCGCCTGGTGGACCGGTATGTCCACGGCACCCAGTCGCTGCCGGCCCTGAAGGGGCGCCCTGGATTCGGGGCGCGCCGAACCGCGTGGATCCTGGCCGCCGTGGGTGCGGGTTGCCTGGCGGTGGCGACCCTGATGTGGTGGCTGTTGCGCCCGGGGTAGGCCCGGCGCCCGGAGGGAGTGTCGATGTCCGTGTCGGCCCGTTCCTGCGTTTCCCGACGCCTGGCCGTGGTCCTGGCCGCCTTTCTGGCGCTGGTGGGCACGGCCTGCGGCGGTGCCGGTGCCGGCCCGGACGTTCCGGATGCCCTGGTCGCCGACGCCCCCGCCGATGTCCACGGCGACGCGGACGTGCCTGCCGATCCCTTCCGCTTCGAGGTCACCTCCCACACCCTCCCGGACGGCCTCACGGGCATCGCGACGGCGGCCTTCACCACGCTGTCCCACGAGTTCGCGCCGATCCCGGTGGACCCGAAGTACACCCACGTCCTGAACTGGCAGATGACCGCGTTCCTGCCGCCCTACCGCGTCGCGATGTGGACCTGGGGGCCCGTCGTCCTGTACAGCGACGACCTCGACGTGCTGGTGTTCTCGCCGATGGACCATTTCTTCGGCAGCATCATGATGTTCGAAGGCGGCCAAATCCGGCACGGGCTCCACGGCGACGTGGCGTCGGTGCCGGCGGGCTTCACCCAGCGCTTCCTGAAGGTGGAAGGCCGGGGCATCAACGCGACGATGGAGGCCTGGGGCGAGCGGATGCGCCAGGACCACGGCCGCGCCCGGACCGACCGGTATGCCGACGCGGGCCTGTCCACCCTGGGCTACTGGACCGACAACGGCGCGTACTACTACTACCGTACCGAGGACGGGAAGACCTTCGAGGACACCTTGCTGGACGTGAAGGCCGAGGCCGACACCCTGGGGATCCCATACGGCCACCTGCAGATCGATTCGTGGTGGTACCCGAAGCGGCCCGGCAAGGTCCCCGGAGCCAACGGCGGGACGATCACCTGGGAACCCAAGCCCGAAGTGTTTCCCGAGGGCCTCGCCAGTTTCCGCCAGCGCCTGGGCCTGCCGCTGGTGGCCCACAACCGCTGGTACGCCCCGGACACGCCCTACCGGGACCGGTTCACGTTCCAGGACGGCGACGAGATGTCCTTCCCGACGGATCGGAAGATGTTCGAGGAACTGATGGGCCACTGCGTGGACTGGGGCATCGAAACCTACGAACAGGACTGGTTTTCGGCCCAGTGGTGGGGCGTGCCCTGGCTGCGGGCCGACGTGGATCGCGGCGAGGACTTCGTCGCCAACATCGCCATCCCCGCCGCGGCACGGGGCGTCACGGTCCAGATGTGCATGGCCGAGGCCAGCCACCTGATGTCCGCCCTGGACCACCCCAACGTCACCACGATCCGCACCTCGAACGACTATGCCGTCAGCCTGTCCAAGGAATCGTACTGGCCGCAGTTCCACACGGCCGGGATGCTGGCCTGGGCCGTGGGCGTGCTGCCCTTCAAGGACAACTTCCAGTCCGACGAGCGGGTCGGGCAGGCGGAAGCGCTGATCGCCGCCCTTTCCGCCGGGATCGTGGCCGTCGGCGATGGCCTGGGGCGCATGAAGACGGAATACGTGCTGGCGACCTGCCGGGCCGATGGCCTGCTGCTGAAGCCCGACCGTCCCGCGACGCCGACCGACACCATGTTCTTCGAACACCGGCGTCCCTACCTGACGTCCACCTACAGCGACCGTTCCGGCCTGGGGCGCTGGACATACTTCGCGGCCTACCTCATCGCGTCCGAGCATCCCGAGCGCACGGACGACGACCGCCTTTGGTCGATGTTCGCGTTCGAAACCGACGATGCGGTCGGGCAGACCTTCTACTTCCCGGAAACCGTGGACGACTGGCACGTGGACCTGGCGGCCGACCTGGGGATTGCCGACCGGCGCGTCGCCTACGACTGGCGCACGGGCCAGGCGCGGGTGGTCGAGGGGCGGTTCGATCTGCCGGCCATCCAGCACGAGTACGACTTCGCATACCTGGTGCTGGCGCCGGTGCTGGCCAACGGCCTGGCGCTGATCGGCGAAACCGGGAAGTACGTGACCGTCGCCGATCGGCGGTTCACCGACGTGACGGTGGAGGCGGACGCGATCCGCGTGACCCTTTCCGGCAAGGTCGGTGAGGACGTTACGGTCCGGGCCTTCGACGCGACCGCCGGAGCCCTGCTGCCTGCGGTGACGGTGACGATCGGCGCGGGGGGGACGGCGGTGGCGGTGCTGTCGCGGTAGGGGGCGGGACTCAGCCGCGACGCCGCCGGATGGCCAGGCCCAGCAAGGCCAGCGCCAGGGGGAACGCCGCCGCCGCACCGGGGACCGCGCCCGCCGTGCAGCCGCCGCTCTTGCCACTGGACGTGATGTCGGCGCCCGTGTCGGCCGCGACGGGGACGTCTGCTGCCGGAACATCGCTGGCCAGCACCTCTTCCGCCACCGCCAGGTCGGTCGGGCCCTCGTCGCCTGCCGGTTCCGCGCTGTCCGGCATGGGTTCCGGGTTTCCGCCCACCGGCATGTGCGTGCGGGCGTTCGGCGACCGGTTGCCGCCCAGGCCCAGGTCGAAGTACCGTCCCATCCAGTAGGACGCCAGCAGGTCGCCGCCCGGGTTCAGCATCCGCGCCGAGCCTCCGCCGTTCACCTCGAAGGGATTGGACCGGGCGTTGAAGTTCGAGTTGGGGCGGATGGACGGGTCCAGGGACTGGGTGGCCAGCACCTTGCCGTTGCGGTCACGACCCGCGATCGTGATGACGGTCGTACCGTCGATGGCCAGGCAGGAACCCGCCGCGATTTCGGTGTCGTCGCAGTTGATCCGCGAGTCGTCCCAGTACCCGCCGCTGAGCGGGTCGCCGGCAGGGTACGCCGCCAGCGATTGCGCCAGGTCATCCGCCACCGCCTGGCGGTCGGTCTTGTCCGTCGCGGCCAGATACAGCGAATGCCACAGGGCCTGGCGGGAATTCGACGCGGCCATCGTCACGCCCGTCGGCGCCCACCACCCGTCCTCCAGGTAGCGCCGCAGCGGCGCCCGGACGGCGTCGTCGGTTTCCAGGTACAGCCCCAGGAACAGGGCCACGCCGGTCATGTCCGGGACGTCCGTGTTCGTGTTCAGGCCCATGTACAGGTACGAAACGGCGTCCGGTCCGTCGAAGGCCTGCATCATGGCCAGGAAGCCGCGATCGCCCAGCAGTTCCCGGTACAGGTAGTCCTGGACCTCGTCGTCGCCGGTGACGTGGTGGATCGACGACAGGATCGCATAGGCCATGAACAGGTTGAATACGTTGAAGGCCTTGGAGCCTTCGGGCATGTAGATCTTCTCCATCGAGAACGGGTTCAGGTCGTGGTACATCGTGGGCCGCCCGTCGGCGTCCATGATGATCAGGTCGTACAGGCCTTCGCCCGACAGCCCCTCCAGGCCCAGGATCTCGCGTCGGACCTTGAGGACCTGGAACACTCCTCGAACGTCGTCGCGCATGCGCTGGACCAGCGCCTGGTCCACGTCCGGATCCCCCGCCAGGGCGTCGTACAGCGCGACCATGCCGAACATCTGCCCGACCAGTTGGTCCTTGGAGGCCGAGTCGATCCAGGTCCAGGTCCCCGGGGGAAGGACGCCCGCCGAGTTGTCCGCGCGGTACGAGCCGTTGTCCTTCGGGCGGGGCAGGGGGCCCTGATCGTCCTTCAGGGGCACGGGGGCCGGCTGCGCGCCCGGAATCGGCGGTGCGCCCACCTCGGCCAGATCGTCATTGCCCAGGCGCTGGATGCCCCGGGCCACGACGCCGTTGCCGCCGATCACCGTGTAGAAGACGTGCCAGGATTCGGCGGCGCGCACCACGCGGGCCCGTGCGGTCGCCAGGGCCTGGGGTGTTCCGCCGTCGCGCTTGAGGACGCGGTATTCGTAGGCCGCGGACGCCAGCGCGATGCCTCCGAAGA
>CAINDP010000060.1 GCA_903847405.1 uncultured Myxococcales bacterium
ACCCCCAGGGTGCACTGGGGCAGGAACTGGTCCAGGTCGGCCTGCAGCCTGTCGGGTTCGGCGCAGCCACCCACCGCCAGGAGGATCCGCGCCTCCAGGGCGTCCTGCGTGCTCATGGCAGCCTCGCAGGGGCGAGCGTCGGGGGCACGCAGGCCACGACGTACTGGCCGGCCAGCGCGCGGAACGCCTTGGGCAGCGCGGTCGGGGCGGCGTCGGGCATGAACACCCCGCTGGTGGTCCGCAGCAGCACCGCCCAGGCCTCGGCGGCATCCTCGATGACGGGAAGGTCGGGCCTCAGGGCGATCGGGCTGCGGCTGTCGACCAGGAAGAGCCCCGGGAATTCCGCCGCGCGCCCCTGGACCCGGCTGGACTCGCGAACGTTCCGGGGCGCGGCCCGACGGGGCACCCGCACCAGGAAGCAGGCCTCCAGGGCCTCGCCGACCAGGGGATCCCCGTCCGCGATGGCCACCAACCGGCCCGCGTCGTCGAACCCTTCCAGGATCCGCGGGTCCAGCCGCGAGAAGGGCGCATGGAACCAGCGCCCTTCCACGAATCCGCGCGCGACGATCTGGCCGTCGTCGGTTTCGCGCGGGATCAGGACGTCCCACTGGGGCACGCGGTGACCGCCCACCAGGCGAACCCGATCGACCACGGCCGCCGGCCGCGCCTGATCCTCGCCCGGGAAGCTGCGCTCCCGACCGGGCAGGTACAGCGAAAAGGCATTGGCGGGCACGCGCTCGAACAGGGAGTCGAAGGATTCCTTGGTCCAGACGAACCGCGGCCGGTGAAAGCGGCGACGGCGCTTCCGTCCGGTGAAGGGGTATTCCTCGTCCGTGCGCTGCAGCAGCAGTTCCTCCAGTTCCCGGACCCGGATGTGACGGGCGGCCCGCCGGGTCTGCAATTCCTGGATCGTGGCGTCCGGCTCGCCGTCGCCGCGCGGTTCCCACCGTTCCAGCAGGAACTCGATTCCCTGGGCCACGGTCTGGGCGACCACGATGCCTTGCCGGCCCTGGTCGGCGGCGGGCAGGCCCCGCAGGTGCAGCGCCGTCATTTCCATGGGATTGCTGGATTCGGACACGTCCTCCGGGGCGCCCAGCGCGGCCGAGTCCAGGCGAACCGTTTCCAGGGCGGCCACCGGCATCTGGGCCAGCCGCCGCAGGGGCACTTCCGAGCGGGCGCGAACGAACACCGTCACGCCGCCTTCCCGCATTCCGACCTTCAGGCCTTCGATCTTCATGCCTCACCTCCCTGTTCCAGCAGCGCCAGCAGTTTCGGCGCGAAATCCTCGAAGTTGCAGTTGACGGAGGGCTGCCGATCCAGGCGGCCCGCCAGTTGGAACGCGATCCGCAGGGCCCCGGCCAGGGCGACCGTCGACAGCCGGGAATCGAAGTCCTCGGCCGACATCTTCCCGGCGAACTCCGTGCTGCGGTCGGGGCCCAGGGTGGCGACCTCCCGCCAGCAGGACAGCAGGCGGTGGCGCGCCTCGGGTCGGACATGGGCCAGCACGTCGGGGCGCCCCACCAGCAGGACCAGCGCGGCGCCGGCCTGCAGGGCGGGTTCGACCTTGGTGGGGTGCTCGACGGCCCCGGCCACGCGGGTGACCAGCAGCGACAGTCCGTCGCCGTCGCCCCAGCCGGCGGGGTCTGCCAGAAGGCCCCGGGCGGCGGCCAGGAGGTTCGTGTGGGGCAGGCTGCGACGCGGGGTGCCGCTGAGAGCTGCGGCCGCGTGGGAGTGCGCGCCGTCGACGACCAGGCGGCCGACCATCCGGCCCACCGCGCGGAACGGCATCGTGACCTCCAGGCCGTGGCGGAACAGGTCCAGGGGAACCGCGGGGGCCTTGG
>CAINDP010000061.1 GCA_903847405.1 uncultured Myxococcales bacterium
CGGCCTGTCCCCGCGATGCCCGGTCTTGCAAGGGTAAGGATCGTCCGATCGCGGGACAACAAGCCGCTTCCTTGTCTACCAAGGAGAAGGATGGGTTTGCGCATGAACGGCAGGCCGAAATCGCGGCGGTTTCCGGGCGCCGGGGAGGGGATCTGGCGCCTACCTGTTCCGGACCGTCACGCCGGACGGCAGGGTCGCGCCCAGCAACCGGTCGGCCATCGTCCCCTCGCCCCCGAAGTGCAGGCGGAAGAACGCGACTTCCAGCGTCCACAGGGTCAGGCGTGCCACGACCGGGTCCACGGAGCCGGCCTTGCAGGCACTGCAGACGAAGCCGCAGTCGCTGTCGTCCAGGAAGTCCATGTGATCGGCGCCCTCGATGGTCCACTCGGCCACCCAGGGGGAAACCGTCGCCGCGTCGTAGAACGTCTGGAAATTCTGGTCCGCGGGGGCGCAGGCGGGTGAAAGGAAGTTCGCGCCCTCCTTGTCGGTGGTCTCGCCGACCAGGCCGAAGGGAATCGCCAGCGGGGCCACCAGGTCGGGGACGATGTCGGGGAGACCGGCGCTGTACCCTGTGATGGGGCTGCCCGCGTTGACGGGATCGATGACGAACAGGGCCTTCACCCGGGCATCCTGGGCGGCGATCATGGTCGCGACCTTGCCGCCCAGGCTGTGGCCGGAAACGCCGACCTGCGCCGGGTCCACACCGGCGGCCAGAGGGCCGTCCGCGGCAAGGGCCCAGTCCAGCACGGCGACCCCGTCCGCAGCCATCTCGACGTGGCTGACGGTCAGGACCGACGCCGGCGGGTCGGCCCGTACCACGACGATCCCCTGCGACGCCAGCCGATCGGCAAGCCCCTTGTAGGCGTCCGTCTTCAACTGGAACCCGGGCAGGAACAGGACCAGGGGCCTCCTCCCGGACGCGCCAATCGGGACGTGGGCCACGACGGGCGTGGTCCGGTTGCCGCGCCGGACGTCCACGGACACGTTCGCGACGCCGTAGGGGCCGACCGCAGCCGGGTCGACGACGGCCGGGATCACCTCTTCGGGCAAGTCCGCGGCGACCTCGACGACAGGAACATCCAGTTCGGCCGACGGCTCCGACGCCAGGTCGGGGATGCCGTCGTCCGACAGAGGAAGTTCCTCGACCACAGCGTCTCCCCCTTCCGCCGGGAGATCCGATGGAACGTCCAGGCCCTCGTCCACGACCGCAGCGTCCGTGTCCTGGGCGTCACGCGCGACAGCGTCCTCGGCGTCGTCGAAGCCGCCCGGGTCCCCCGGGACGTCCACGGCGGCGACCTCCTCCGTGACGTCGATGGAGGGCGTCGAGCCCCCGCCGCACGCCTGCGTCGCCAGCACCAGCACCGCGAACACCGTTCCACGCCTCGTCATGGTCGAACTCCTGGGATCGCCCCGAACCCGAACTCACCCCCGACGCCCCGGGGACGCGATATCCTAAATCTACTTTGCTGTAGATTGAAACCCCCTCTCCCAACCCTCCGCCGTCCGGGAACATTCGACGTTCGGCGCCCGGTGTCGCAAGGCGGGATCGGGCTAGGCATCCGGGATGTTCGCGGCGATGCCGGCGAACTGGCCCTGGACCTCCCGCAGCGCGTCCAGCACGGCGGGACAGAAGTGCGCCGGCAGCGTTCGATCGTCCCCGGACAGGATGCACTCGATGGCGCGCTCGTGCGGAAACGCCGGCTTGTACGGACGCTTGCTGACCAGCGCGTCATAGACGTCCGCCACGGCCATCACCCGGGCGCTC
>CAINDP010000062.1 GCA_903847405.1 uncultured Myxococcales bacterium
GCCTGCGCGACGCCGGGATCAGCGTGGCCCTCCTGACCACGGTGCACCGCCGGAACCTCGGCTGGCTGGACGCGACCCGGCAACTGGCGATCGACCTGGGGGCGCACCAGTGGCGCCTGCAACTGGGCAAGCCGATGGGCGCGATGAAGGATCACGACGACCTCGTCCTGCAGCCGCGCCAGATCCCCGGCCTGATCGACGCGATCGTGCGTTTGAAGGCAGCGGGTGGGATCGCCGTGTCGGTGGGCGACTCGATCGGGTACTGCGGCCCCGGCGACCGGGCCCTGCGCGGCTGGGGCTGGCGCGGTCGCAACGAGGCGTGGCACGGATGCCAGGCGGGACTCCAGGCCATCGGCATCGAAAGCGACGGCGGCATCAAGGGCTGCCTGTCCCTGCAGGCCCGGGACGGGGACGTCGATCCGTTCCGGGAAGGCGGGTTGCGCCAGGCGTCCCTGGCCGAGTGGTGGTTCCGGGACGGTGCGTTCGCGTACAACCGTGCCTTCGACGTCGCGGGCCTGTCCGGGGCCTGCCGCCAGTGCCGCCATGCGGTGCGTTGTCGCGGCGGGGCCCGGTGCGTGGCCGCGGCCTTCACGGGCGCCCTGACCGAGGATCCCTTCTGCGAAACCCGGGTGCGGGCGCTGGAGGCCCGTCCCGGAGTGCGCGAGCGCCTGGCGATGGGCGCCGCGGCGGCTGCTGCGGCCATGGTCATGGGCCTGCCCGGCTGCGACGGGGGGAAGGGCGGCGACCTCCAACCGGACGCGATGGCCGACGTGCCTTCGGCCGATCCCGGCGGCGAGGACGTTCCCCTGTTCGACCCGGGGCCGCTCGACGTGCCGGCGATCGATCCGGGCAGCGAGGACCTTGCGCCGATCGACCCCGGCCCGACCGACCTGGCGCCTTCGGACCCCGGGTCCGACGCCATCGACTGTGCCGCCGTCTGCTGCATGTGCGACTACGGCGTCATCCCGGAGGAGGTCTACCAGGCCTGCTGCGCCGCGCCGGACGTCCCGCCGACGGACCCGGGTGCCGCCGACATCCCCGTGCCCGAGGTTCCCCAGGATGCCGTGGACTGCGCCGCGCTGCCGTGCAAGAGCGCTCCGGAATCGATCCCGCCCGCCGATTTCCAGGCCTGCTGCGTCGAACCGTGCGCGTCGGCCTGCTGCGAATGCGACTACGGCTTCCCGCCGCCGTCCCAGTGCTGCCTGTAGGGTGGTCGAACGGGTTCGGGGTGACGGTGCGTGACCGGGTCAGTCGGTGCCTGCCGGAGGCGGCTGCCCATCGGCCTCGGCGGCAGCCGGCTCGCGGCTGCGCGAGCGCCACAGGACGACCCGGTTCCGCCCGCTGCGCTTCGCCTGGTACATCGCCACGTCCGCCTGCTGGATCAGCGAGTCGGGCTGCTGCTCCGGGCGCATTTCGGCCACGCCGATGCTGAGGGTGACCGTTCCCGCCTGCCCCAGCACGGTCGCGGCCGCCGCTTCACGAAGCCGCTCGGCCACTTTCGAGGCCAGTTCGCCCGAGGTTTCGGGCAGCAGCACCACGAATTCCTCGCCGCCATAACGGCACGCGATGTCCGACGAGCGCAGGCCCTGGCGCAGGAGCGCCGCGACCTCCTTCAGGACCAGGTCGCCCTCGGCATGCCCGAACTGGTCGTTCACCCGCTTGAAGTGATCGATGTCCAGCATGAGGAGGCTGGCAGCCCGGCCGTACCGCTTGGTCCGCTCCATTTCCTCCTTCAGGCGCGTCAGGAAATACGCGCGCTGGAGCAGGCCGGTCAGGCCGTCGGTGGTCGCGCTGCGGAACAGGCGGGCGTTCTCGACGGCGATGGCCGCCTGGTCCGCCAGGGACGACAGCATTTCCACGTCGTCCGCGTCGTAGCGGGCCCCGCTGGCCATCGGTCCCAGGACCAGGATTCCCAGCAACCGCCCCTTGCAGGCCAGCGGCAGGACGAGGGTTGCGCCCAGCAGTCGCATCTCCTCCTGGATCGAGTCCCGCAGCGCCCCTTCGGGCAGGCTCCGCACGTCCGCGATCCGGAAGGCGCGGCGCTCCAGCCTGAGGTGGCTGGCCAACGGCGATCCCGCGGGCAGCCCCGCGTCCGCCTGGTCGTTCTGGACGCGCTGTGGCGCCAGGGTGCCCTGCTCGTCCTCCAGCAGGAAGGAGACACTGGAAATGCCCACCTCGCGGACGAGGGTCCGGGAGAGGTAGTCCAGCAACTGGTCCAGGTCCAGGTACGTCACGGCCGCGCGCATGCACTGCTGCAGCACCGGCCTGCGGTTCCGACCGGACAGCAGCAGCGCGTCGATCCGGTCCAGGGTCCGTCGGGACAGGGGCAGGCCCGCGTAGGCGCCCAGCACCACGACCATGCAGGTCGCCACCAGGGCCACGCCGCCCGGGAGCGGCGGGGACAGCAGCGTCCACAATCCCCACTGGATCGCGGCCAGGACGAGGCCCCAGGTCAGGACCAGGCTGACGTGCACCGCGGCGACGTCCAGGTTGAACAGTCCCCGGGGACCCAGGGCGGCGATGACGCCAATCGCCCAGAACACCGACCCGTACACCGCCAGGGAGGTGTCCACCGTCCAACCGGCGAAGTTGACGATCTCGAAACCGATCACGACCACGCCGGTCGCGGCCAGGCCCAGGAGCACCCGGGAGGCCTGTTCGCGAATCTCGTCGGGAATCCGCTTCAGCGAACGGACCGTCAGGACCACCAGCACGGTGGCGACGACCGCGATCACGAATTCGATGGGTGCGGCCAGGGGCCCCAGGTTGGCGACGTAGGGGAACAGTTGCGGAACCCCCCCCTGGATCTGGTTCGTCGTCACCGCGACCAGCACGATGATCGCGGCCAGGGGGTATCCGATCCAGCCCGCCCAGCGGGCGGCGCGACCGTTCGGGTTGCGGATCGACAGGATGATCTGGGTGGCGGAAACGAGGGGAAGCCAGGAACACCAGGTCAGGCGGATCGGGAGGTCCGGGTCCAGCCCGTTGGACTTGTAGACGTACCCCAGTCCTGCCGCGAGGCACGCTGCGGCGAACGCCCAGCACGTGATCGCCGCGGGCACGATCATCACCTGGTGGCGCAGTGGACGGCGCAGCAGGATCGACCCCAGCAGCGCGTGCAACGCGGCCAGGAAGATCAGCGGGTATCCCAGCCCCGCGAGGATGTCTTCGACGGCCATCACGCACCCATCAGGAACGCAGCGGAATCTACCAAGAATCCAGCCTGGTAGCCAATCCCGTTTCAACGGCGGGCGGAACCGGGGTTTCCGGGGGCCCTACAACCCCATCGCCTCGGCCAGGTGCCTCGCGCACAGGTCGGTGGAATCGCCCGATTCGCGCCGCGCCGCCTCGCACTCCGGGCAGGCCTTCGCCGCGTCCTCGGCCCGCTCCACGCGGACCTGCCGCAGCGCCTCCCGGGCCCCTGTCGCGGGGTCGTCGGTCGAGTCCGTTCGCGGCTGGTAGGGATTCCAGCCGGGCGTGTCCAGCAGGCGGCGGACGCCCTCGTTCACGGTGCGTTTCCGGGCGCGATGGCTGGAGGGAACCGGGTCGTCGTCCACGGGTCGGCCTCGCTGAATGCGCCGGCGAGTCCCTAGAAGGACCAGGAGGTCCGGGCCAGGGTGCGGATATTGTAGTTGTTTCCGTAGTCCTTCAGGTACTGGGTCCGGGTGTACGACATCTCGACGCCCACGCGCCAGGCGCCGCCGATGGCGTAGTGGACCGCCCCATACGCGGACAGGTTGTACAGGCGCGGCGGCGCCTTGGCGTTGTAGTTCAGGGCCAGGTCCGATGCCATCGGGTGGTCGATGCCGGCGCCCGCGTAGATCCGCAGGTCCGGGATCGGCTTCACCGTGACCTGCCCCCAGCCGCCCGTCGTCCGGATCGACTTCACGTTGTACGTCACCGGGTTGCCGTTTTCCGCCTTGGTCGTGGTGATCGCGACGCCCTGCAGCACCCCTGCGAAGAAGGTGTTCAGGTTCGCGCCGGTGAAGGCTTCGCCCATCACGTCCACGTACTTCGTGGTCAGCTTGACGTCCACGTTCGCCATCCACAGATCGGCATTCCTCGAATGCGGTTCGCCGGCCTCGCCGCGGGCCAGGAGCTTGCCCGTCGCGGGGTCCACGGCACGCTTCACCTTTTCGCGGCCCCAGACGCCCGACACGCCCCAGCCCAGGGCGACGCCCGCCCCCAGGTCGTGCTGGCCCCCCAGGCGCGTCATGAAGAACGGGATGTTGCTCCATTCGCCGTCGCTGATGTGGTCGTTGACCGTGTCGGTCAGGACCTCGTTGGAGCCCATGGGCCGGTTCGCGCTGACGTCCCACTGCAGGCCGGCGCCGCGCACCGTCAGGCGCACCTGGGGCAGGCGGATCCACGGATTGCCCGACGTGCCCAGCGCGATCCAGTTCGCGGTGTCCGGGAACAGCGGCGCGAAAATCCCGAAGTGCTGTCCGGCCAGGATCGACACGTGCTTGCTGTCCAGGCTGACCCAGCCCTGCTTCAGGCGCATCAGGGGCGAATAGGCGCTGCTGCCGCCCGTCACGAAGCCGCCCACGAAGTCCACCTCGATGCGGGCGTTCAAGGCCATGCCGCCGGCCATCTTCGGCCAGTTCATGTGCATGCCGATGGGCGATCCGCGGACCGACATGCTGAAGGAGTCCTCGTCGCCGTTGACCGTGCCCTTGGGATCGACCCAGGCCAGCCAGTCGCTGATGTAGGGCGTGGTGGTGTCGTAGTACGTCAGCAGTTCCAGCTTGCCGTACAGCTTCAGCGTCACGCCGTTCTTGAACGCGAAGGTGAACGGTTCCTGCAGGTGCATGGTGTCGTCGGGCGCCGTCGCGGCCGGGGAGGGCGCCAGGCGGACGACGTCCAGGACGAGGGGGGGCGCCACCGGTGCGGCGACCGGCGACTCGGCTGCGGGCGGAGGCACCTGCGCGGCCGCGATCGTGGTCCACAGGCACACCAGGATCGCGACAGATGCAGACGTCCTCACCGTTCCTCCGGAAACAAGCAGTGGGGGGCCGATTCTATCCGGGTTTGGAACCTGGGGCCAAGGGGACACCGGGTGATGGACAAACCAGGATGCGCCGTCGTCGACCTCGACGTGGACGTGCAGGTCTCCCGATTGATCACATCTGAAATCCTCAAGAACCGCTGAGAACTGGCATCCGCGAACTGCTACAGCCTCGACGTCACGTCGTGTTCTTGGCACTTTCTCGAAGAAGAGGAGAATTAATAACCCCGGGTAATACCGGGGTGATCCAGATGCTGGCGTGGCAGCGGCAACTGATCCAGGGAGAGGTTTCGCGGAGGGCTCGGGAATCAAAATCCCGA
>CAINDP010000063.1 GCA_903847405.1 uncultured Myxococcales bacterium
ACTTGGTGGCGCCGGTCTTCACGTTCGGACCGTTCAGGCGGCGCACGTAGTTCTGGTCGAACACGGCCTTCATCGGCTTCAGCGCCTGCAGTTCCGTCTTGACGGCCTCGATGTGCTCGTTGCTGAGCACCGCGGCATGCTTCGCCGCTTCGTAGGCGGTGTCCTCGAAGATGTCCCAACCGCCGAAGACCAGGTCGTCCAGGCCGGCCAGCGGCACGAAGTCCTTGATGAACGGCGTGCGGTTGTCGGTCCGCTTGCCCAGCCGGATGGTCCCCATCTGCGTGACGGATCCGATGGGCTTCGCGATGCCCTTCCGAATGAGGTGGACGCCCCCGATCAACGTGGTGCCGACGGCCCCCAGGCCAACGACCAGAACGCCCAACTTCCCCTCGGCCGGGGCAATCTCGATTCGACGATCCATGGTTCCTCCTATCCCCTGAACGCGTCCGAACCCCGTCCGGACGGCAGGCCCAAGCCAATCAGCAAGAACCTTGCCAAGGGTTGTAGACAACTGAAACCAGCCGCCGATGCCTACAGCGCCGTGGACGCGCCGCGATGAGGCCCCCCGAGGATCGCGCAGGCACCCGGCGCCGGAACGAACCCGATGGGGTCCCTGTGGCCACAAGGTGGATGAAGGACACTCCACACCCGGGTTCGCCCAGGGTCGCAAGGTCCAGCAACGACGCGACATGTTCAAACGGCACGACTCCTGCTATTGGGTACTCCTCGGTATTTCCAGGAGCGTAGGGCATGGCTCGGGCCCGGGCAGTGATTTTCGATTTCGACGGAACGCTGGTCGACACGATGAGCGGGTTCGCCGACATCGCCGCCGACGTCATGCACCGCCGGCACGGCCTGGACAGGGCTTTCGCCCGCACCGAGTACCTGCGCACGTCCGGCCTGCCCTTCCGGCAGCAGTTGGACCTGATCGCGCCCGACGACCCCCGGAACGACGACGCCGCCGACGAGTTCGAGGCGACCAAGCAGGAAGGCTTCTTCGCGGAGCACTTCGACGAGGACGTCAAGACGGCGCTGCAGGGCCTGCGCGACAAGGGCCTCCACGTGGTCGTTTCCTCGAACAATTTCCAGGAACTGGTGGATCGCTTCATCGCCCGCGAGGACGACGTGCGGTTCGATCTGGTGCTGGGCGCCCGCCCGAATTTCTTCAAGGGCGCCGACCACTTCCGCCATGTCCGCGACGTCCTCGGACTGCACGAGGACGAAATGATCTTCGTCGGCGACTCGCTGAAGGATGGGGAAAAGGCGCAGAGCAGCCGGATCCGGTTCGTCGGCCGCACCGGCACCTTCACGGCGGCCGACTTCCAGCGCCAGTTCCCGGGCATCCCGACCGTCGATCGCCTCACCTCATTGCTGGATATCGTCGAATGAAGCCGAACACCGTCGTCCTGCTGGCGGCAGGGCTGGGCGCCCGCCTGCGCCCCCTGACCGCCTCCCTTCCCAAGGCCCTCGTCAGTTGCGCGGGCTGGCCGTTGCTGGCCTACGACATCGCCTTCGCCCGGCGGGCCGTCGCCCCCGGAGGCCGCATCGTCGTGGTCGCGGGCTACCACGAGGACCTGGTGAAGGAGTTCCTGGAACTGGAAGGGCCGGACATCGAAATGGTCGTCAACCCCGACTACGAAAAGGCCAACATCCTCAGCGTGGCCGCGGGCGTCGGCGCGCTGCAGGCCGGGGACGACTTCCTGCTGATGAACGTGGACCACATCTACCCGCTGGCCTTCGCGGACCGGTTCACGGGGACGCCGGGCGACGTCGTCTGCGCCACCGACTTCGACCGGCCCCTGGGCGCGGACGACATGAAGGTCGCGTTGGATGAGGGGCGGCGTGTGGTCCGCATCAGCAAGAAGCTGACCGAGTGGGACTGCGGCTACATCGGCATGACGCTGGTGCGGCCCGCGGGCGTTGCCGCCTGGCGCGAATGCTTCGAAACGGTCCTCGCGGCGCGGCCCGACAACGGCGTCGCCGAGGAGGTCGTCCAGGCCCTGGCCGACACGGGCCGGCCCGCCGCCATCTGCGACCTGTCGGGGCTGGGATGGCTGGAGGTGGACACCCTGGCCGAACTGGAAACCGCCGAGGAGCAGTTGATGGGGGACCAGGATTTCCTGCACCGGAACTGGGACACCGGAAAGTGAAGGTTTCGCAGCCGCCCCAGGAATCCGCGACCATCGCCGCGATCGATCTGGGCGCGACCCGCATCAAGGCCGGGCTGGTCGTCGACGGCGTCATCCGGACCTCCACCACGACCGTCCTGGGCCCCGACGACAAGACGCAGGACGGGATCGTGCTGCGGCTGGACGCGGTGTTTCACGACCTGTGCGCCCGGGGGAACGTGGACCCGTCGGCCATCGCCGCCATCGGGATCGGCGCCGCGGGCGCAACCCGGCATGTTGAAGGCATCATCGCCCATTCCCCCAACTTCCCGGCATGGTCCGAATTCCCGCTGCGCCGCCTGCTGGTCGAACGCCTCGGCCTGCCCGTGCACCTGGACAACGACGCGAACGCGCTGACGCTGGGCGAGGCCCGTTTCGGCGCGGGACGCGGCTATCGCGACTTCGTGTGCCTGACGCTGGGCAGCGGCGTCGGCGGGGGCCTGTTCCTGAACGGCCAGGTCTACCGCGGCGCCTTCGGGATGGCCGGCGAGTTGGGGCACATCACCGTGGTTCCCGAGGGCTTCCCGTGCAACTGCGGCAACCGGGGCTGCCTGGAGCAGTACGCCTCGGCCACGGGCCTGCGGAACCGGGTGCGGCGCGACGACCTCTTCGGGGGCCTGACGGACACCGCCCTGGCCGATCCGGACCTGCCCCGGCGGCTCTTCGAGGCGGCCCGGGCCGGGGACGAACGGTGCCGTGGCTACTTCGACGACTTCGGCTACCACCTCGCCATCGGGATCGGCACGATCCTGCAGGTCCTGAACGTGCGCCTGGTCATCCTGGCCGGCGGCCTGGCCCGGGCGCTGCCGGCCTTCGGTCCCCGGCTGATGGCCGAACTCCCGGGCCGCGGCTACCCGTGCGTCAACAGCGTCGCCGACGTCGTCCCCTGCGCCCTGTGGGAGGACGGCGGCGTGCTGGGCGCGGCGGCCCTGGTCGACGAGGCGCAGGCCGGAAAGAGTTGAACTCCACCCCCGAATCCGGCATGTTCTGACGTCCACTTGGCACTGGGGATCGGGACGGACTAGCATTCCTGTTGGATCGTCCCGAGCATGCCCGGCCACAGAACCCGCCTCGGAGGGGCTGATGCACGCCCTGAAAGGTTCCGCCGTCGACTCGCCATTCGACGCCCACGATCTGCTGGAGATGCACGCCTGGCTGGCGGGCCTGGGGCCCGAGGCCTTCCTGCCGGCCGTGGACGGGGTCGAGCCCGTGCCGAACCGCCCGCGCGGTCCCCTCCTGGACTGGCTCCTGGACCCCGAAAACCGTGTCGCCGCATCCACGATCGTGGGGACCCAGTTGGCGACGTCCCTGGCGACCCGCGGCCGGGCGGTCCTGACCGGGCTGGGAGGAATCCTTCCCGGGCTCGTGGCCGTCGACGCGGTGGCCGGCTACCAGGTGCTGCGCCGCACGGCGGCGGCCGTCCCGCCCCCGGCGACGCGGGATCTTGCCGACACCCTGCTGACCCTGGCCCTGGCCGAAGCGAACGACGCCGCGCCCCAGGCCGGCGACGAAATCGAAACCCTGCGCAGCCACGACCGCCTGGTCTGCCTGCTGGACGCCCTGGCGGCCCTGGACTTCCCGGCCGACGCCCGGACCCGCATGTTCCTGGCCCTGTCCCAGAACCTGGCGTCCTCCCTGGTTCACACGCTGGTCGTGCCGTCCGCCCTGTTCCCGTCGCTGGCTGCCGAGGGCGCCGAGGTCCTGGCCGAGGGGACCGACAACGCCCTGGGCGCCCTGCTGCACGGCGCCCTGATCCGTCCGCGGGGCCGGGCCGAGTTCTTCGAGGCCTGCCGGCAGGTCCTGGACGCCGGCCTGGAAACGGCACTCCCGGTGCTGGGCCGCGTGGCCCGGGTCCTGGAGGCCGCCGACCCGTCCACCCGCGCCCTGGAATCCCTGGTCCGCGCCGCCCTGCTGCCGGCGCTGGAGAAGGCCGCCCAGAAGGGTCCGGGCCCGGCGAAACGGGTTCCGGCGGACGCCGACGTGTCGACGCTGCGCCTGCTGTCCGTGGTCGCGCCGGGCCTGCCCGAGCCGCACCGGACCGCCCTGTGCGACACCATCATCCGGCTGGCGGGCCAGCGCCTGCGGAGCGCCCAGGTGGGCACCCTGGACGCGGATGCCTTCGTCGAAGCCGTGGTCAGCGCCTCGGTGCTCCACGCCGATCCCGAACGCCCCTCCGCCGAGGTCCGGCGGATGCTCCTGGACACCGCAGGCTCCCTGCGCGTCCGGCTCTTCGCTGCCGAACGGCCGCCCGAGGCCCTGTTCGACGTGTCGATGGCCTTCGAGGCCGTCGCGGCGTCGCTGGGGAACGAGTTCCGGCGGCGGCAATCCCTGGCCTCGGCCCTGTCCTCCGTCCTGCCCATCGTCTGCGACCTGTCGACCCCCCGGGAGGCGACGACCTCCTGGGTCGATTGACGCAGCCACACCCGCACCAGCACTCACGCTGAATGCCTATTTAAGTCCGGCCACTTGACATCGTGACGCAACGCGTTATCTTTCATACGTCTGGCCCATCGAAGGTTTGTTGGAGGTACTTCCATGAATACGACCCAGCTCGGTACCCAGGTCAAGGGGATCCTCGACGGTTCCGCCGCCCGTCTGAAGGACCTGCAGGACAAGGGAATGCACATCGCCGGCGACATGGCGGCGAAGGCCAAGGAGAAGGCGGCCTTCAGCCAGGACGCGCTGGTCATGGGCCAGGAAGTCATCCAGAAGGGCCAGAAGGCGCTGAAGAAGGGCCAGAAGGCGCTGCACGAACTGCTGGGCGAAATCCGGCCGCACGACCTGCTGGACCGCTACGGCAAGATGACGGTGCCCGAGCTGGTCGAAAAGCTGAAGGGCTCGGAACTGGCCCGGCACACCGAGGCCCTGCGGGCCGAGATCCTGGGCTTCCTGAAGGTGCCCCAGGCCGACCAGGTCGCCCGCCTGGAAGTCGCCGTCGAGAAGCTGACCAAGGAAATCGTGTCGTTGAAGGCCCTGCGCGCCGACGTGCGGAAGCTGTCGGCGCAGGTGAAGAAGGCTTGAACCGACGCGCAGCGCGGTTCAAGCCGGCTCGCATGATGCAGGCGGGCCTTGCCCGCTGCATACGCTCGCCCGCTTGCGGGTGGGTGGGGAAGAGCCGCTAGAGCCCCAGCAGGTCCTTCCGCTTCTGGGCTGACGCCTCCAGCACCTCGCGGTGCAGGCTGCCCCCCACGCTGTCCATCGTGACCACCACCGGGAAGTCCTCGACCTCCAGGACCCAGAAGGCCTCGGGGACGCCGAACTCCTCCAGCATGCGCACCTCGCGAACCTTTTTCACGCGCTTCGCCAGCAGGGTGCCCGCGCCGCCGACGGCGTGGAAGTACACGGCGCCGCACTTCTTCAGCGCCGCGCTGGTCTTTTCGCCCATGCCGCCCTTGCCGATCACGCCGCCCAGGCGGTAGTTTTCCAGCACGTCGGCCTGGTAGGGTTCCTCGCGGCTGGACGTCGTGGGACCGGCCGACACGATGCGCCAGCCCTCCCCGTCCCGCACCATGATCGGCCCGCAGTGGTAGATCAGCGCCCCTTCCAGGATGTCCCGCAGGGACTCGGGCCGCTGCTCGACCATGTACTTGTGGGCCATGTCCCGGGCCGTCACGACGGTCCCGGTGATCAGCACTTCGTCGCCGATCCGCAGGGCGCGCAGGGCGTCCTCGGAGGCCGGCAGGCGCATCTTGATCGGTTCGCTGGCCATGATGTCCTCCCTACAGAACCTGGGCGATCCCGTCGCGCACCACCAGGCGGCGCCGGCGGTCGGCCCAGCAGCAGTACGCGATCGACACGAAGAACGACGCCGGGTGCCGGTGCATCCAGCCGATCTTCACGCCCAGCAGGGTCGTCACCCCCCCGAAGCCCATGGGGCCGATGCCCAGGCGGTTGCACTTTTCCAGCAGGCGGGACTCCATGTCGGCCAGTTGCGGATCCGGATTCGCGTCGTCCAGGTGCCGCAGCAACTGCCGCTTGGCGCCCATGTAGCTTCCCGCCCGGTCGCCGCCGATGCACACGCCCAGGATTCCCGGCGCGCACCCCTGGCCCTGGGCCTTGTGCACCATGTCGATGACGCAACGCTCCACGCCGTCCAGGTCGCGACCGGCCTTGATCGAGGCGTCGGGCAGGCGGTACTGGGCGCCGCAGTTCTCGCTGCCGCCCCCCTTCAACAGCAGGTCGATCGTGACCGCGTCGTCGTGCGCCGGCTCGAACTCGATGTGCGGCAAGTCCACGCCCACGTTGTCACCGGTGTTCTTCCCGGTGATCGGATGCACCGAGTTGGGCCGCAGGATCCCTTCGATCGTCGCCTGCCGGATGGCCTCCACCAGGTCGGCGCGAACGGCTTCCGCGTCGTAGCCGCGGGGCAGGTGCACGAAGAAGGTGGTCAGTCCCGTGTCCTGGCAGATGGGCGTCGCGTCGGTCCGCGACATCGTGACGTTCTGCAGGATGCTGTCCAGGACGTTGCGGGCGGTCGAACCCTCGGGCTCGGCGTCGCGGCCCCTGCGGACCACGGTCTCGACGTCCGGCGACAGGTCCGACGACGCACGCCGGATCAGTTCCAGGCCCCATTCCACGAATCCCGGCATGCTCGAGCTCCCTGTGCGTGACCGTGGGAGGTTGGCACGACCGCCCGCGCCGGTCAATCGGCAGGAAAGGCAATCCGCCGCCTTGACGCCCCCCCGCCCGCGCCCCACGTTTCGTGACGCACCCCCATTCGGAGACGCCCGTGGCGACCCGGACCGAACACGATGCACTGGGAGCCGTCGAAGTGCCGAGCGATGTGTACTGGGGCGCCCAGACCCAGCGCGCCGTCGACAACTTCCCGATCAGCGGGATGCGCAGCCACACCGCGCTGGTCCACGCGATGGTGCGGGTCAAGCGCGCCGCGGCGACCGTGAACGCAGACCTGGGTGGAATCCCGAAGGACGCGGGCGTTGCGATCGTGGCGGCCTGCGACGAAATCCTGGCGGGACGGTTCGCCGACCAGTTCCCGGTGGACGTCTTCCAGATGGGGGCCGGCACCGCGCTGCACATGAACGTCAACGAGGTCCTGGCCAACCGCGCGAACCAGATCCTGGGCGGCGCACTGGGTACCTACGACCGCGTCCATCCGAACGATCACGTGAACCGCGGGCAGTCCACCAACGACGTGTTCCCGACGTCCATGCGCGTCGCGGCCGCGGTGCTGGCGACGGGGCTCGCGGATGAACTGGAGGCCCTGGCGGCCACCCTCCAGGCGAAATCCCGGGAGTTCGCCGGCATCGTCAAGAGCGGCCGGACGCACCTGATGGACGCCGCCCCGGTGACCCTGGGCCAGGAGGTTGCGGCCTGGTCGCACACGGTGGCCGCGTTGCGGGACGAGGTGCTCCGGGGCCGCGACGCGGTCTGCGAACTGGGACTGGGCGGGTCGGCGGTGGGGACCGGCATCAACACGATGAAGGGCTACCGTTCGGCCGTGGTGGCGGAACTGGCGCGCCTGACCGGGCTGCCGTTGCGCGGGAATCCCGATCTTCGGGAAGCGATGCAGAGCCAGCGGCCCGTCGGCGTCCTGTCGGCGGCCATGCGATCCACGGCGCTGGAACTGGTGCGCATCCTGAACGACGTGCGCCTGATGGGATCGGGGCCGTCCACGGGCCTGGCCGAAATCGAGCTGCCCGAGGTGGCGCCCGGGTCGTCCATCATGCCCGGCAAGGTGAACCCGTCGATGCCCGAAATGGCGACCATGGCGATGTTCTTCGCGGTGGGCCTGGACACCGCCAACGCGTTCGCGCTGCAGGCCGGCCAACTGGAACTGAACGTCATGATGCCCTTGATGGCGCTGGACCTGACGCTGGGCCTGACCGTGATGACGAACGCGATCCGGCAGGTCCGCACCCGGACCTTCGAGGGGCTGACGGCGAAGGCCGACACCTGCCTCCGGTACTACCAGGAGTCCGGCGCCATGGCGACCGCGCTCACGCCCGTCATCGGGTACGCGAAGGCCGCCGAGGTGACCCACGAGGCCGTCCACTCGGGCGTTTCCATCCGCACGCTGCTGCTGGAAAAGGGGCTGGTGCAGCCCGGGGAACTGGATCGCATCCTGGACCCGACGCGCCTGGTGGATCCGCACGGGGAAGGGTGAACGCGATCAGGGGGCGCCCACGACGACGAGGCGGTCGGGCTTCATGCAGTTGCGGCCGCGACGGCACATGCGGCTGCACTCGAACCCGCGGATGACGTAGTCCTCGCGGTACAGCAGCGAGGCCACGACCTCCATCAAGGCCAGGGCGTCCTTGTAGTAGATGGCGCGCCGCAACTGATCGTCCGGCAGTTCCAGGCTGGCGAAGGTCGTGCGGAAGTAGTTCAGTTCGCTTTCCGTCTGGCGGTTGTATTCCGCGTCCTCGTGGTGCAGGCGGTTGTCGTACTTCTTGACGATGCCGTGGTACAGGCACCACACCGGCGCGCCGGGTTCCAGCGCCACGTCCTGCACGCGCCACAGGCCCTGGATTTCCAGGACGAACTTGCGCAACGCGATGGCCAGGTACGTCACCAGCGGGAACAGCGCCTCCTCGATGTTGGACGAGTGGGCCATCCGCAGCATGGCCTGGAACGTGGCCTTCCCGTTCTTCTTGAACAGTTTTTCCAGCGTCGCGACCATCCGGGGATCGACCCGGCGGGCGCGGGTTTCCACCACCAACTGCTTCGCGTTGTTCAGGATGAACAGGTTCTTGAAGCACTGGTACAGTTTTTCCTCGTCGCGATAGTTTTCGATCGTCTGGATGTTGTGCATGCGGTCGGCCAGTTTCACCAGCGCCGATGCGACCCGGACATCCGGATCCGTGTGGGTGAAGACCCCCGAAATCGACTTGTAGTACAGGTCCGCCTTGTGGCGCGTGAGCGTCCAGGTGACCTCGACCACGCGTTCGGCGATGTGCCGCGGGAACATGGACCGTTCGGCGATCCGGATCACGTCCTCGGCGAACCGCGCGCGGCAGGCGGCCTCGACCGCGGGGCCGGACTGACCGGTCTTTTCCTTTTCGCAATCCAGCATGTCCTCGAGCAGGTCGTGCAGCAGGCCGGCCGCGATGACATGCGGCTGGGCTGCGGCCAGCTTGAGGATCAGCCCGACGTTCGTCGGATGCGTGAAGGCGGGTTCGCCGTTGTTCCGGGGCTTCTGGCCGCTGTAGAAGACCTCGGCCAACCGGTAGGCCAGCGCGATGAAACGCTCGTCTTCCCCGGAACATCCCTCGGTCAACTGGGCCAGCGCCACCGGGCAGCGCAGGGGCACCCAGATCGCGACCTCGTCGAAAACGGCTTTTGCGGGGTCCAGGATCGGGTCTTGGTTCGGGTCCTGCATGCTGCACCAACGCGACCGGGGGCAATCATGGCAAAACCCGCGGCGGGATACAACTTAACGACACACCCCGTCGTTTGACACCCTGCGGGACGGCACCGACAATACCGACGCAGCGGGGGAATCCCATGGACGAAGCGGCCCTCAGACAGTTGCTCGAATCGGTTCGGGACGGGCGGACCGGGACCGACGAGGCCCTGGCAGACCTTCGGGATTTCGGAATCCGCCGCGTGGGCGACGTGGCCTTCGACGCCCACCGCCCCCTGCGGCGAGGCATCGCGGAAGCGATCTTCGCCGAGCGAAAGTCCGACGGGCAGTTGTGCGACGCGGTCGCAGCGGCCATCCTGGCGGGCGGCGACGTCCTGGTGACGCGCCTGGCCCCGGAACGCCTGCACGTGCTGCGCGCGCACCATCCGGACGCCGCGATCGAGCACGCACCCCTGGCCCGCACGGCCCAGATCCGCCAGAACCCCTGGGTGGACAAGGGGCGCGGCGAGGTGCTGGTGATGTGCGCCGGCACCGCCGACGTGCCCGTGGCCGAGGAGGCCGCGGTGACCGCCGAGTTCCTGGGCAACCGGGTGATCCGCGGGTTCGACGTGGGCGTGGCGGGGCTGCACCGGCTGCTGCCGCACCTGGACGCCCTGCGGCGGGCGACGGTGGCGATCGTCGTGGCCGGCATGGAAGGCGCGCTGCCCAGCGTCGTCGCGGGCCTGGCCCCGTGCCCGGTCATCGCCGTGCCGACCTCCGTGGGCTACGGCGCGTCGTTCGGGGGCATCGCCGCCCTGCTGGCCATGCTGAACTCGTGCGCGGGCGGCGTGACCGTCGTGAACATCGACAACGGGTACGGGGCGGGCGTGGCCGCGGCCCTGATGAATCGGAAGCGGGAAGACAACGCGGAGCATGGCTGATGGCACGGATCGCATACCTCGACTGCCCGGCGGGCGTGGCCGGTGACATGGTGCTGGCCGCGTTGATCGACGCCGGAGCGGACCTGGACGCGATCCGCGCCGCCGTGAAGGCCGTCGCCGGTCATGACGTCACGATCCAGGCGGTCCCGGTCACGGACGGAGGCCTGGCGGGCCTGCGCCTGGACATCGACGCGCCGGACGAAGCCCACGATCGCCATGCCCACGAGATCCTCGACGCCATCGCGGCGGCGGGCCTGGCCGCGCCGGTGGCACTGCGCGCGACGCAGGTCTTCCAGTGCCTGGCGGTGGCCGAGGGGCGCGTCCACGGCGTCCCGGCCGACCACGTCCATTTCCACGAGGTCGGCGCCCTGGACTCGATCGCGGACATCGTGGGCGTCGCCGCCGCCCTGCACTCCCTGGGCGTCGATCGCGTCGCCGCCTCGCCCCTGCCGATCACCCATGGCACCGTCATGACCCGCCACGGCCTGCTGCCGATCCCGGCCCCGGCGACCCTGGAGGTCCTGGCGGGGTACCCGGTGTACGGCGTGGACGTCGAGGGCGAATTCGTGACACCCACGGGCGCGGCGATCTGCGCGGCCCTGGCGGGGACCGGGGGCTCGATGCCGGCCATGCGCCTGATCCGGACGGGCCTGGGCTTCGGCAGGAAGAAGTGGCCCGACGGGCGGCCCAACGGCGTGCGGGTCCTTCTGGGGACCCAGGACGCGGCGCCCTCCGAGCGCGAATGGGAAATCGCGGCGAACCTGGACGACACGACGCCCGAGGGCGTGTCGGTGCTGATCGAGGCGCTGTTTGCCGCCGGCGCGATGGACGCCTGGTCGGAAGCCATCGTGATGAAGAAGGGCCGCCCCGCCTGGGCGGTCCGGGCCCTGTGCGGCGAGGCCGTGCGCGAAAAGGTGATCGCCGCGTTCTTCGCCGAATCGCCCACGATCGGGCTGCGGATGGTGGCGCTGGAGCGGGTGAAACTGCCCTACGAAATCCGGACGATCACGACGTCCCTGGGGGCTGTCCGCATCAAGGTCGCCTTCCGGGACGGCGCCGTGTCCAACGTGTCGCTGGAATCCGACGACGTCCGCCGCCTGGCCGCCGCCGCCGGGATTCCCGTGCGCAAGGCCCGCGAGATCCTCGCCCAGGAAGTGGCCGGACAGGCGTAGCCTGTCCCCGTTAACGTCCCCGTACCCGTACCCGTCCCTCAACCGTACCCGTACCCGTACCCGTACCCGAGCCCCTTCCCCGATCTACGACCGCATGACGACCCGGTTCCGCCCTGCCCTCTTCGCTTCGTACAGCGCCGCGTCGGCCGCCGCGATCAGGTCCTCGGACCTCCGGCACCCCGTTCGCAGGGCCGCGGCCCCCACCGACACGGTCACCGTGACCGACCCGCCCGGCACCGGGACGCCGGAGGCCGCGCAGAACGCCCGGATGCGCTCGGCCACGATCTGCGCGCCCGCCACGGGGGTGTGGGGCAGCACGACGGCGAACTCCTCCCCGCCATAGCGCCCCGCGGAATCCGACTCGCGCAGGTTCCGGCGCACCGTTTCGGCGATGAACTGCAGCACCCGGTCCCCGGCCTGGTGGCCGTGAGCATCGTTGACGCGCTTGAAGTGGTCCGCGTCCAGCATCAGCAGGCTCAGGTCGGTCCCGTGCCGCGACGCCGCCGCCACGGCTTCCGCCAGGCGCCCCATGAACGCCCGCCGGTTGTACAGGCCCGTCAGGCCGTCCACCATGGCGTCCCGCGTCACCCGGTCCCGCAGCCGGAACTGCCGCACCAGCAGCGTGCTGCAGTCGCACAGGGTCCGCACGCCGTGCACCAGGCCGGGCCGGTCGAAGTCCCCCTGGGTCAGCACCAGCGCCCCGATCGGATCCGGCATCCCCATGGGGTGTACCAGCACGCCCTCCCCGGCGGACAGGCCCAGGTCGGACTTCCCCACGACCGCGTCCGTCGTGGCCAGGTACCGAAGGTTGGACGGCACCACGATGCCGCTGCGCAGGGCCAGCCCCACCAGCCCCTCGGCCGCGCCGACCGTCGTCCCCACCACGCCCCGGGCCGCCGGCCCGATCCCGGCCACCACGACGCCGTCGTCGCCCGACGGCCCCAGCAGGATCACCAGCGCCGACCGCGCCCGGGACTGCCGGATGGCCGCGTCGGCCAGGATGCTCACGCAGTCCCGCTCGGACGTGGACTCCAGGATGGCCCGGGCGCCTTCCACCGTTTCGGTCAGGTCCTGGACCTGCAGCGCGGCATCCCGGATGCGATCGTGCAGGACGGCCAGCTCCTCGAAGCCCTGGGCCGCGTCCTGGAAGGCCCCGAACTCCTCGTCCGAAAACGCTTCGTCCGCGCGGTCCGCCCACAGGAACCCCGCGCCCACCGGGACGGCCATCGCCCCGGCGACCTCCACGGGCCGCGACTGGTACGGGACGCGCATCGCCATGGGACGATCGGGGTTCAACAGCATCGCCTTGCCGGACGTCGCCACACCGGCCGCCGCCCCCAGGTCCGTCAACGCCGTTCCCTCGCGGGAGGTCCGGTCACGCCCGGGCCCGCCGATCATTTGCAGCACCCAGCCTCCCCGGCCATCCTCCACCACCAGGGCGGCGGACGAAAGGTGCAGGCCCCGCCACAGGGACCTGAGGGTCCTGCGGCGCACCGCCTCGGGTTCGGGCAGTCCCCGGATGAGGTCGCTGTCGTCGTTCATCGATGCTCCTGGCGAGCGGCTCGATTGTGTCCTCCGCCGGCGATGCTGGCAACAGGCGGAAATGGGGACAGACACCGATTTTCCCGCCCCCTTCGCGCGCATGCGTGCGCGCACGGAAACCCTTTACACCGCACCCCTTCCCGAGTAGTATTCCGCGACGCGTTGGATGGCTCCTACACTGGTGGAAACCGATATGACGACTGACGACAACGGCACCCTCCTGACCCTCGAGCCCGAGGATGCCGTGACCCGACCGACCGGGGCCTACGATGCCGACAGCATCAAGGTCCTGAAGGGCCTCGAAGCCGTGCGCACCCGGCCCGGCATGTACATCGGCGATACCGACGACGGTTCGGGCCTGCACCACATGGTCTACGAGGTCGTCGACAACTCGGTCGACGAGGCCCTGGCCGGCTACTGCACGCGCATCGACGTCACGATCCACCGCGAGGGGTCGGTCACGGTCGAGGACAACGGCCGCGGCATCCCCGTCGGCATCCAGACCGAAACCGGCCGTTCCGCGGCGGAACTGGCCCTGACGGAACTGCACGCCGGCGGCAAGTTCGACCACGATTCCTACAAGGTGTCGGGCGGCCTGCACGGCGTCGGCGTGTCCGTCGTCAACGGCCTGTCCGTGTGGCTGCGCCTGGAAATCCGTCGCGAAGGCGGCGTGTGGCTGCAGGAATACGACCGCGGCGTCCCCCGCGCGCCCCTGACCCGCGTGGGCAGCACGTCGCGCACCGGCACCAAGGTCACCTTCAACCCCGACACCACGATCTTCACCAACGTCGACTTCAGCTTCGACACGCTGTCCCAGCGCCTGCGGGAGCTGTCCTACCTGAATCCCGGCCTGCTGATCGCCATCACCGACGAGCGGGAGGAAAACCGCAGCCACGAGTTCAAGTTCGAGGGCGGCCTGGTGTCGTTCGTCGAACACCTGAACCGTCACAAGACGCTGGTCCACTCCCAGCCGATCTACGTGCGCGTCGTCCGCGACGACATCCTGGTCGAGTGCGCGATGCAGTGGAACGACGGCTTCCAGGAAAACCAGTTCTGCTTCACCAACACCATCCTGAACCGCGACGGCGGCACGCACGTGGCGGGCTTCCGCGGCGCCCTGACCCGCACCATCAACACCTACTCCGAGGCCGAAAACCTCCTGAAGCAGTTCAAGGGCACCCTGTCCGGCGAGGACGTCCGCGAGGGCCTGACCTCGGTCCTGTCGGTCAAGGTGCACGATCCGAAGTTCAGCAGCCAGACCAAGGACAAGCTGGTGTCGTCCGAGGTCAAGGCGGCCGTGGAAGGCGCCGTGGCCGACGGGCTGGCGGACTTCTTCGAGCGCAACCCCGCGGTGGCCAAGGCCATCGTCGCGAAGGTCGTGGACGCCGCCCGGGCGCGCGACGCGGCCCGCAAGGCCCGCGACATGGTCCGGCGCAAGGGCGTGCTGGACGGCGCGTCCCTGCCCGGCAAGCTGGCGGACTGCCAGGAGCGCGACCCGGCCAAGGCCGAGCTGTACATCGTCGAGGGCGATTCCGCAGGCGGCTCGGCCAAGCAGGGCCGCGATCGGTCGTTCCAGGCCATCCTGCCCCTGCGCGGCAAGATCCTGAACGTCGAAAAGGCGCGCTTCGACCGGATGCTGTCCAGCGACGCCATCGTGACGCTGATCACGGCCCTGGGGACCGGGATCGGGCCCGACAGCTTCGACGTCAACAAGATCCGCTACCACCGGATCATCATCATGACGGATGCCGACGTCGACGGCCTGCACATCCGCACGCTGCTGCTGACGTTCTTCTTCCGGCACATGCCCGAGGTCATCGAGCGCGGCTACCTGTACATCGCCCAGCCGCCGCTGTTCAAGGTCAAGAAGGGCAAGATGGAAATGTACCAGCGCGACGAAAAGGCGCTGGAGGAATACATCCTGGACAACGGCAGCGACGGCGTGTCCGTGGCCCGCGCCGACGAAATCTTCCCCCTGGCGGGCGCGGACCTCAAGGGGTTCCTGCGGCGCGTGTCGGCCGTCGACAAGCTGACGACCAGCGTCGATCTGCGCTGCGACTCGCGGGTGTACCGCGGCTGCTTCTTCGCGGGCGACGTGGATCCCAGCGACCTGAAGGACGAGGAAAAGACCCGCCAACTGGGCGACAAGATCCGCGAGTTCCTGCTGAAGTTCCATGCGGATGCGTCGCCGGTCATGATCAGCACGGAACTGGACCCCGAGTTCGAGGCGCGGCGACTGGTCGTCCTGACCCGGCGCCACGGCCGCGTGCGGCGGACCGAGGTGGACATCACGGCGCTGACGCGGCCCGAAATCGGGCAGTTGCGGCGGTCCTACAAGGATCTGCGCGCGGTCGCGCCGTGGCCCTACACGGTCACCATCGACGGCGAGGAGCGCACGTTCGATTCGCCGGACGCGCTGCTGAAGGTCGTGCTGGACCGCGGCTACAAGGGCGTCAGCCTGCAGCGGTACAAGGGCTTGGGCGAAATGAACCCGGCGCAGTTGTGGGAAACCACGATGGACATCACCAAGCGCAGCATGCTGAAGGTCAACGTCACCGACGCGGTGGAATCCGACGCGGTGTTCACGCTGCTGATGGGCGACCTGGTCGAGCCGCGGCGCGAATTCATCATGCAGAACGCCCTGAACGTCCGCAACCTGGACATCTGACACCGGTCCCGGGAGGCGTCAGCATGGATCACCCGGACGCCGACCACCGCGAAACCCTGGAACGCCTGGAAGCCTACTTCCTGAACATCACGCGCAAGGGCCTGGCCCTGCGGTCGGGCGACATCGACGTCCTGAAGGACTGGCAGAAGCGCGGCGTGCCCGAGGACGTGGTGCGGCGGGGCGTGGCCGAGGGCGTCCGGCGCTTCCTGGCCACGGCCGAACCGGCGGCCCCGCTTCCGGCGGTCTTGCGCTACTATCGGACCTTCGTCGAGACCGAGTTCGCGACCTGGCGCCGGGCCGTGGAACAGGGACGGATCGTGGCCGTCGCCGCGTCGCCCCTTCCCGGGACGGGCGCCGCGCCGGCGAACCTGTCCGGCGGCCTGGGCGCGGTGGCGAAGGCGTGGCTGGTGGACGAACGGGACCGGGCGACGGACGACGCCACGCGGGCCGTCTGGGCCGGGGCCATCGAACGGCTGTCGTCCGTGGCGGCGTCCCGGTCCATGGTCCAGGCGCTGGAAGACCTGGACGAAGAGGTGCTGGCGGGTCTGCTGGCCGCGGCGGCGCCCGAGGTGCGCGCCCGGGTGGACCAGCGCGTGCGCGACACGATCGAGGACGCCCGACGACGCGGCGCGGGCGTGGATGCACGAACCGATCTGGAGGCCGCCGAGCGGCGCGCGGCGGCAACCGAGGAGTGCGGCTACCGGAACCTGCTGGAAGCCGCACTGGAACAGGCTCGAAAGGGAACAGCGGGGAGGACGGCATGAACTGCCGCAAGTGCGGCGATCGCGGGTACCTCATCGAAATGGGCGACGAAACCGCCGTGGCCAAGGTCTGTCCCTGCCGCTCGCCCTGCCCGAAGTGCGCGGACACCGGCTGGTGGATGGAACTGGTGGACGGGCGGCCGATCTCGAAGCCCTGCGACTGCCGGCACCTCCGGCGGCACGTTTCGCGCTACAACGACACGGGAATCCCGGCCCGCATGCACCGCTGCAAGCTGGAAAACTTCGAGGACAAGGGCGGCACCCAGGGCGAGGTGAAGGCGCATCTGAAACTGTTCCGGCAGGCCTTCCGCCCGGGCAACCGCGGCTTCCTGCTGTGGGGCCCTCCCGGCACCGGGAAAACGCATCTGGCCTGCGCACTGCTGACCTACTTCACGCTGGAACGGGGATACACGGCGCGGTTCCAGGACTTCTTCCACCTGCTGTCGGACCTGAAGGCCGCCTACGCGCTGAACCGCAGCGAGGACGCGATCCTGGGACCCCTGGTGGACGTGGACATCCTGGTCATCGACGAACTGGGCAAGGGCCGGGCCACGGAATGGGAGATTTCGGTCCTGGACCAGTTGGTCAGCCGCCGGTACAACGCCCAGAAGACGATCCTGGCCACCACGAATTTCGACGTGACCGACGCCACCCCGGGTCCGGACACCCCGATCGCCCGGCTGGTCGACCGCGTGGACAGCCGCATCTATTCGCGCCTGCGGGAGATGTGCGATTTCCACCAGGTGGACGGGCCCGACTGGCGCAAGCGCGGCTGACCTACAGGTCCCTGCGTCCCCGCAACGCCCGCATCAACGTGACCGCGTCCAGGTACTCGATGCTGCTGCCCATCGGCATGCCGGTGGCGGGACGGGTCACGCGGACCGCGCGGCCTTCCAGGACCTTGCGGATGTACAGCGCGGTGGTTTCGCCTTCCGCGTCGGCGCCGGTCGTCACGATGACTTCCCGGATCCCGCCGGCGTCCACACGGGCCACCAGTTCGGCCAGGCGCAGCCGATCGGGCGTGATGCCGCGCAGGGCGGACACGGAGCCGCCCAGGACGTGGTAGGCGCCCCGGTACTCGCCCACCTTTTCGAAGGCCAGCAGGTCGCCCACGCCCTCGACCACGCAGATGGTGGAGTGGTCCCGGCTGGTGTCGCTGCAGAAGCCGCACAGGTCGCCTTCCGCCAGGAAGCCGCAGCGCGTGCAGGGACGGACGCGGTCGGACACGGCGGCCAGGGCTTCCCGCAACGCCACGGCGGCGTCCGGGTCCCGGCCCAACAGGTGCAGCACGTAGCGCGTGGCCGTTTTTTCCCCGACGCCGGGCAGTTTCCGCAACTGGGCGATCAGCGTCTCGACGGCAGGGGGCAGGCCGGCGGGCATGGGTTCACCTGGCTATTCGGGAGTCACCTTGCGGATATCGCCACCGAACGTTCCCAGAACCTTGTTGAACAGGGGGTCCTTCATGAACAGGTCGACCGTTTCGGCCTCGGTGCGCCTGGGCGCGGCCCGGGGCCCTGGATCGTCCTCCGCGGGGGCGGGCGACGGCGCCGGGGACGCGGCCGCGGGCGGGGTCGAAACCGGCGTCGCGGGGGCGGCGGGCGACGGACTCGCTGCCCCCCCGGCTCCCATGGTCTTCAGGCGCTCCATGGCCCCCATCGCCGACCCGGGCGGGCTGGCAACGTGGGGCACCGCCGGGGACGGGGCCGGGCGAGGCGGAGCGGCCTGCGGATACGCGGCAGCCGGACGGGCGGGCGGCGCGGACGGCGCGGACGGCGCGGACGGCGCGTAGGACCGCGGCGGCGGAGCACCTGCCGACGCGCCCTGGGACGCCATCGGCGCACCGCGGGCCACGGCCTCCAGGCGCGCGATCATGCCGTCCACCGACGCCATCGAGGACAGCCGCGAGGCACGGATCAACGCGGCCTCGGCCAGCAGTTCCGGGCTGCGGGAGTCGGCCGCACGGTCCGACGCGATGACCAGCACGTTCAGCAACGCGGCCAGGGCCTCCACCGGACGCCCGCCGACCAGGTCCGCCATCCCGGAAATCTCGCCTTCCGTCAGCCCCGTTTCGCGCGCCGCGTCGCGGCCCAGCAGGGCCACGCGGATGCACTCCGACAGGAACCGGGCCAGGTCCTTCAGCAACTGCCGCGCCGGCATGCCCCGGCCGATGATGTCGGCGTACGCGCGCAACGCTTCCGCCGGGTCCTCGGCCAGGATCCCGCGCAGCAGGCGTTCGACCGCGCCGCGCGTTCCCGTCCGCAGGATCTGGCCGACGGCGTCGGCCTCGATGTTCGCGCCGGCGAACGAAATCACCTGGTCCATCAGGCTGCAGGCGTCGCGCAGGCTGCCGTCGGCCTCCCGGGCGATCAGGCGCAGGGCGTCTTCGGATACCGTGATGCCCTCGGCCTTCGCGATCATGCCCAGGTGGACCACCAGGGCCGGCAGCGCGATGCGCCGGAACTCGAACACCTGGCACCGGGACGCGATGGTCGCCGGGACCTTGTGCAGTTCGGTCGTGGCGAAGATGAAGATCACGTGCGCGGGCGGCTCCTCGAGGGTCTTCAACAGGGCGTTGAAGGCCTCGGTGGTCAGCATGTGGACTTCGTCGATGATGTAGATCTTGTGCCGGTCGCGGCTGGACGCGAACGCCACGGCTTCCCGCAGGTCGCGGATGCTGTCGATGCCGCGGTTCGACGCGCCGTCGACTTCCGTGACGTCCATCGACGAGCCGTTCGTGATTTCCAGGCAGGCCGAGCACTTGTTGCAGGGTTCGGCCGTCGGGCCGCGCTCGCAGTTCAGCGCCTTCGCCAGGATGCGCGCGGCCGTCGTCTTGCCGACGCCGCGGATGCCCGTGAACAGGTAGGCGTGGCCCACCCGCCCGGTCGCGATGGAGTTCTTCAGCGTGGTGGTGACGTGTTCCTGGCCGACGACTTCGTCGAAGGTCTGGGGGCGCCATTTCCGTGCGATGACCTGGTAGGACATTTCGTCAGTCCGCCAGGGAGGGGGGTGAAATGCCGGGACAGGACACCCGCAACGACACTTACCGTTGCTTCCTTCCGGACCTGGCGGGGTTACGCACCGCGGCGCCGTCCCGTCCCGGCGACGAAGTTTGTACCATCATCCGTCGGGGGATGCAAGCGTCGCGGGCCAACCCGATGCGTCCATTCGTTCGACCCTCCTTCCCACCATCCCTCGGAACGAAGGTCTTGACGCCGTCCCGTGGCCTTGCTATAAACCCGCCTCGCCCGGTGAAGCCGGGTTCTTTGCAAGACGGGGATGTAGCTCAGCTGGGAGAGCGCTAGAATCGCACTCTAGAGGCCGCCGGTTCGATCCCGGCCATCTCCACCAAGAAGGTCGCCCTCGGGCGGCCTTTTTCGTTTCTAGCCGTCTCCCTGGTCGCCCGGAATCGGCCCCGTCCTCCACGAATCAACCGCCTCGACCCACGCCATCACACGCTCGCTCGCATCGCGAAGCAGGATCTCGCGGGCCTCGCGGTCGGTCATCCGCCAATCAGAACCACCTGGTCACGGTACTCCCCGAGCAGGTGGAAGAGTTCGATCATGACGGACTTGGCCGCCTTGACGGCCTCGTCGGTGTAGTCGGGTCGCGTCACCATCGGGGCGATAGCACCTCATTCATCAGCGTCTCCGCGGCCTCGGCACCGCGACCAGGCTCGGTCCGGAGGTCAAGATAGCACTGGATGGCGCTGACGATTCGCAGACCGTCAACCTCGTCGGCGCCGTATAGGACTCCATCGTCGGCCGGTTCCAGCAGCCTCACGTTCGCCCCGGTGGTGACCTCCTTCAGGCCGAGCCTCTGGGCCACCCGTTCCAGATCGCCGGACACGTACGCGGTCGCGCGCTGGTAGCGGACCTGCGGGGCCAGGCGGGCCGCGGCCGAGAATGACGTCAGGGCGTACGCGGCGCCCTCGTCCCGGCAGGCGTCGGCCAGGCTTGACTCCACCTCGCCGACGCTGGCGAGCGAATAGAAGTCGCGCGTGACCGGCCGGGCGAACCGGACGTTCTGGACCCATTCCGCCAGCGCCGCGGAGGGTTCGGTCAACACAAGCCCGTCTGGTCCGGCGACAGCCCACTCGCGATCGAGGAGCAGCGATTTCACGTTCGCGACCTGGCCGAGGCTGACGCCCGCTTCGTCGGCGAGCGACTGGATTCGCCAAGGCTTCCTGGGTTGGACCAGCAGGACGCGCAGAACTCGTGCCGCCTTGGGCGAGTAGAGGCTCCTGAGGTCGCGCTTCCTTGCGTAGGCGTTCGGCGCCCCCTCGCGGCGAACAAAGACCTGATCCAGAAGGAGCCGGCAATTCCCAGAGAGGTCCGCGTAGCTGACGCCCTGTTCGGAACAGAGGTCGGCAGCACGTTCCGAAACGTAGGGCGCGACCAGAACGAATCGGGCCTCAGGGAGCCGTACCTGCTGCCGGTAGATCCGGTCCAGGGCCTCGCGGACCCCCTTGGGCTCGCCGCTCCCCAGGACCTCCACAGCAAGGGTCTGCGCGCCCGCGGGGAGTTCCAGGCGGAAGAGGAGACCAAGCCCCTCCCCTTCCGGCTCGCGGCGGACAGGGTCGAGGCGAGTTCCGGGAACATCGACAAGGGCGCGGCGCAGTGCCTCCAGTGCCTGTCCTGCGACGTCCATGATGTCGCCATTTTTCACTAATATGCCAATTTTCACCAGTCGTTGAAAATGAGTCTAGAGGTGAATTTCCGATCCGTCAAGATGGGAGAACGACGACGCTGGTGCTGGTGATTGCTGCTGGAATCCACGGCGTCATCGTCCGCGACGAACACGCGAATGAACGTCCGCCCGCCGAGCCGCTGGAGGTCACGCCGGATTACTGCGACATGCACCAGGGGTCGTACGGCGACCAGATCCCCTCGTTGTCGCAGGTGCAGCCCAGGTGGTCGGGCGCGAGGGTCGACCCGGGATAGCACGCGTCGCAGTATGCCTGGGACGCATCGCCAGCCCTGGGATATTCCCAGTCCTGGCAACCGCAGGTCCCGGTGTCGGACCGGACGATCAGGTTGTTCTGGCAGGAGCACGCGAACCAATAGGGGTTCCAGGTCAGGCCGCCGGAGCACTGGCAGACCAGCCCGTCCGACGCCTCGCCGCCGGGGCAGTCCTGGCAGGAATGCGCGTCCGTGAGGAACTGGTGGTCCGCACATTCGCAATCGCGGTGGACGGGGTTCCAGATCATGTTGTTGGGGCAGGGGTTCCCGTTCACCTGGTCCACGGTCATGCAGGTGCCCGTGACCCGGTTGACGTACCAGTCCGAGTACAGGGTCCCGCCCGAGGCAGCCCACGCCCCGAAGCCGGGGTAGGCCGCGGCCAGGTCGACCCGCTCGCACGGCCACACCCATTCCGCCGGCAGGTCCATCGCCCAGGGCAGGTTCCGCCTGGACTTGTACCAGCGGCCCCGGGCGGCGTCGGAGTCGTCGTCGCCGGTCTTGAACAGGGACAGGTCGGCCAGGGCCGTCGGCGGGTGATCGACCAGGTGGACCTCGAGACCCCGCTGGTCCCTCCGGAACAGGAACGGGTCGAACGGGGGCTGGCCCAGCGTCCAGGTGGGAACCGAGGTGGAAAGCGAGATCCGCAGTTCGTACACCGTGCCGGCGCGGCGCTCGCATTCCGGCTGCGTGTTGAAGAACGTGCACTCGCCGGTGGATGGCGCCCCGTCGTACGCGTCCGTGAACACCGGGAAGACCAGGCCGGGCTGGTTCGCCTCGGGGGTCACGGGCGTCGCCGCGGCCCCGCCGATCGACAGCGTCGCCGACGCCACCGCGGCAGGGGCGATCCCCGGGATCGAGAGGGCGAACCCGTTCCGCAAGCCGCCGCCGCGAGCGGCCAACGTGAAGCGGGCCACGAGATCCTTCAGGTTGCTCCCTGCGTCCGTCACCTCCTCGAAGCGGTAGCGCACCACGAGGTCGTTGAAGTCGTAGTCGGCGCGGGTCGGCCAGTTGTCCTCGAAAACCAGCGTGGCCTCGGTGTCCGCCGACGGGTAGAACACGGAATAGGCCCGCGCCCGGTCGTTCGGGAAATCGTCCTGCCGGTCCAGCACGCCGTCGCCGTCGGTGTCCACCGGGTCCTCGGTCCGGGCCATCCCGGTGGGGTCGATTGCGCCCGCCGTGTCGGTGGAGATGGCGAATACGACATCGTTGAAGTCGTCGTCGCTGCCGTCGCTGCGAAGCATGTCCTCGAACCCCAGGACGACCATCCCCGAGCCGGAATCCTCCAGCAGGACCGTGTGGGCCTTCTGCGCCAGGTCCGTTTCGGGGTTCAGCGCCTGGAGGGTATAGAACGCCCAGGAACCGGCGCCTCCGCCGTCATTGCGAAGCCGGGTGTCGACGCCGGTCGCCGAAGCGAACCCGTTCGAGATCATGACGAAACCGATGTTCGTCCCCGCCTCGAACCGGCCCAGGTTCACGGTGTCCCCCAGGTGAAGGCCGGTCGCCCCGGCCCACCACGCCAGGCTGGCGTTGGGGAAGATGATGATCTCGCGCACATCGGCCGGCTTCGTCGGTGACGCCCCGTCCGGGAACGTGAAGTACCCGACGGCGTTGCTGTAGCCGCCTCCCTGGTCCACGAACGTCACCGACACGTTGGCCGCCTTGGCCAGCCGGATGTTCGCCCTGGCGTCGGTGGCGATCAGGTCCGGGCTCGCCTGCGGAATGCTCAGCCCCGGGGGCAGCATGTATTCGATGCGCGACACCAGGTCCGCCGGCACGGTCTTCGCCGCGTCGAGTGCGTTGGGGACGCCGCTGGCGTTGTAGTTCGACGCATAGGGCATGCGGACGAACGTCCAGTTCACGCGCCCCGTCCCGTCGACCACGAAGGCCAGGTTCGCCAGGGCGACGAGCACCGCAAGGAGCACCGGCATCAGTTTCCCGCGTCGCATGGTCATTCCTCCCCCCCGAAGCGGACGGTGACCGTCCCGTCCTTCACAGGGACGCGGACCGGCGACCGCGTGCCCAGCGCGTTGGCCACCACGTTCACGGCCGACTGGCGGGTCGGCAGCGTGACCGTGCCCTTCCACTTGCCGCCGGCATCGGTCAGGCCCCGCCCCAGCAGGACCCATTTTCCCGGGGAGGCCGTCACTGCGTCGAACACCGACACGACCACGTTGGGCCTGGGCGCGCCGGCCGACAGGACGGTTACGTCGACGGCCACGGCGTTCGTGGCGCGGAACGAAAAGTCCGCGGGGACCGTCAGTTCCGCCGTCGTCAGGGGGGTTGCCTCAACGTCCCCCGAATCCGCCGCCGAATCGGCCGGGACATCCGCGACGTCCGTCCCGCCGCTGCACGCAGCCGCGCAGGTGATCGACAGAAGCACCAGCACAAGGGCGCCTGGACCTCGACACCTCATGAACGCGCACATGACCACACTCCGTTTCCCCAATCGGGGGGGGCTTGGGGCAGGCTAGTCGATTCGAAGCAGGTCCGCATAGAAGACGGTCGATCTGGATGCGATCGCGCCCGGCAGGATCCGTTCAGTCGCCCGCGCCGCCACGCCGGATCTTCAACTGGGCCAGCAGGTCGGCCGCCGACGGCGCCGGCTTGTCCTCGGCCTCGATGGAACGCTCATGGGCCGCCTCGGCGTTCGCTTCGTACTCGCTGCGCCGCTTGCCCTCCTTCTCCTTGGACGCGGCACGTTCCCAGAGATGGGCGGCCTCGCGATAGGCCATCGCCTCGCTGGCCACGTCCCGGGCCTCGCCGGCCTTGGCCAGAGCGGCTTCCGCCTTTTCCACGTAAGGGTTGCGACCGAATCCCATGCAGTGCCTCCGGGCAGGGGCTGCGGTCGTCCCCGCAGCCCTTGAAACGGTAACGGGAAAGAATTCAACGCACCGCAGTTCCACGGTGAACATCCCCTGCACCAGGGGCCTGCCGGCTGTCTTCAAGGAAGCCAGTATCGGCCCGTGGGGAGCGCCGGTCAACGATCCGCGTTGCCTCACGCCAGGTGTATCCGGAGGGGCGTCAGAGGCTGCCCGCCCCGCTCGCGGCCGGGCCGTCCCCCGGGTTGCTGCAATAGCAGGCGGAGTAGTCCGCCACCGTCGTGTGGTCGAGGGCGCAGGCCCACGCCAGGAAAGGCACCAGGCCCCCCGAGGGGACGCCCGCCGGGTCCAGGGAGGGATAGAATTTCACGTACGAGGACTGCGCGTCCGCCTGCCCCACGATCCTGGCCACGGCGCCCGCCACGCCCGTCGTGTCGAACGCGGACTGCTGGTAGGTGGCGTCGAAGGAGTATTCCTCCGCCCAGAGGGCCGACGTTGCGGTGGGCGACGAGGAGAGGTTGTTCAAGTACCAGGTGGTCGTGTCCGTGATGACGCCGACGGCCGGATCATAGCGGAACTGAACGAATGCCGGATTGTTGTGAAGCGGGGTGATCGAGGGCGGGAGCTTGACCCCGAAGACCGGAGTGCCCGACGAGTCCCGCACCAGGCGAAGGTCGTCATAGTGCTCGTGGGCGAAGATCCCGAAGGCCAGGACGTCGCGATACTCGGTGAAGAGCGCAGCCAGTTGGCTGGAATAGGCGTCGGCCCAGAACGGCGTGATCGCCGCGGAGCACGAGGTGCCCTTCGCAAGGTTCTGGGACGTCGTATTCGCATCGATGCCCGGCGGGATGTGGCCCAGGAGCCAGACCCGCAGTCCCTGGCTGCGTGCCTGGGCCAACTGGGTGGTCAGCCACTCGAGTTCGGCGGTTCCCAGAGTCCCGGCGCCCGGCGCGCACCCACTGGTGCATTCGGCCGCCCAGGGCTGCGTATAGAGCCCGATCAGCCGGCCCCGGGGGTCGATGGGGAATGTGGTCGAATAGTACCCGCCGGTCGAGAACGTGGCCTGGAAATCCGGGGCCCCGCCGTGCCGGTCGACGGCATCGTTCCAGGCCGACGCGAACGACGACAGGAAGCCCGGCCCGGCGTAGGAGGCGGTGGTGCCACCGGCCGTGTCCCAGTCGCCAAGCGTCGGCACGATCTGGGCGTTCGGGAACGTCTGCGCCAGTTTCATGGCCAGGTACTGTTCCGTCTTGTCGACGAACGCCTCGTACGCGGGCTGCGAATGGTCCGTCGCCGCCGCGTCGAAGTACTTCTGGAAGAGGTGCATCAGCAGGTCGCCACTGACGAAGACGATGTCGGGGTTGGGAACCCTCTGCTGCATCGCCGCCAGCGCGGACTGCAGCAGCGCGAAGTTCGTGTCGGCCTGGTACGTGGCGCACGCCGTCTGGCCGGACGTGGCAAAAATCGAATCCCATTGGGATGCAGGGGCTTGCGCCAACCTGTCGACAATCGTCGTGTCCGCCAGTGGGTTGAAGTGGATATCACTCAGGAACAGGCCGGTCCGACTGGGCGGCGCGGCGGCCTCCCCCGAGTCGCACGCGACCATCAGGACCGGCGCCAGCATCACCACGGCGAAACACGCGACACGACGGGCTGGCATCGTAACCTCCTGAACTTCCTTCAAGGCAGAGGGACGGGAATGCCCTTTTGCGCATCCTGTCGGTTCCTGCATTCTTCGCCGCCGACCCGGCGCGAGTCAAGCGACGAGCAAGCGGACAACCGGGGTGGTCGCCACTCTCGACTGCCCCAAGCGATTTCCACGTCGTTCGGGCATGTACGGGTTGCAACCGACGGCGGCGTTGACCCCGCCCCTTCCCCTCGGTAACCTTCGGCCGGGTTCTATGGCGCCTGCCCCTCCTCGGAGAACGGAACCATGCGGATATCGATGTTGCTGGCGTGCAGCCTCCTCCTGGTCGCCTGTTCGGGAAGCCCGGCGCAGGAACCGGACCTTCCCGACACGAACACCACCGACGCGACCGACGCGATCGACGCGATGGACGCGATGGACACGATGGACACGACCGAGGCCACCGCCCCCGACGCCCCCCCCGACGCCCTCCCCGACGCGACGCCCGACGCCACGCCCGACGCGGGCATCGATGTGCCCCCCCCGACACCCCTGCCCCTCGACTACATGGGCATGTGCCCGATCGACTCGGACCCGGACGATGCCGAGTGGGACCGGGTGAAGGCCTGGGGCGTGAAACTCACCCGCCAGGGCTTCTTCTGGGAATGGATCACCAAGGACGACGGCGAACTGGATTTCACTTGGCCGGACCGATACTTCCAGGATGCGGACGAGCGCGGCATCAAGGTCCTGGTGGACCTGTGCTACGACAACAAGCGGTTCCAGGGCGAGGGGGATGTGCGGCCCGTGATCTCGGCCGCGCACCTGGAGGCCTGGAGGACCTACGTGGTGGCGATTGCCACCAAGTACAAGGACCGGGCCTGGGGGTTCGAGGTCTGGAACGAGCCGAACCTCGACACCTTCTGGAGGGGCTCGGTCGAGGAATTCGTCGCGGTGGCAAAGGTCGCGGTGCAGGCGGTCCACGAGGCAGCACCCGGGGTCCCGGTGTCGGTGGCGGGCCTGGCCAGCGCGGGGTTGGACTACCTGGACGCCCTGCAGGCCGAGGGGATCGTGGGCGAAGCGGACGCTGTGTCCTTCCATCCCTACTGGATCGACGCGGAGGGTTCCGTGGACACGATCGGAATCGTCCAGTCCTGGCTGTACCAGAACCATCTGGACAAGCCGCTCTGGCTGACCGAGTACGGCTGGCCCACGGGCGGGACCTACCCGCACGCGACCACCCTGGACGGGCAGGCCGAACGGCTGATCCGGTTCCAGGCCGGGGCGGCGCTGACCGGGGTGCGCGCCAGTTGGATGTTCGCGTCGTACGACTGGTACGACCCCGCAGACGTGACGGATCCGTCGAACTCCGAGGGGTTCTTCGGCGTGGCCTATCGCACGGCCGGCGACAAGCCGGCGGCCCATGCGTTCCAGGTCCTGGCGGGGCTGCTGCCGGGCTCGACCCCGGATCCCGCCATCGGCAGCACGTTCGCGGCGGGAACCGGGCTGGACGTCACCGGCTTCCACCGCCCGGACGGGACGCTCGCGATCATCGCGACGAACCGCACCGCGACCGCGATCGTAATCCCCCTGGCGGCCGGCGCGACGGTGGTCTGGCCGGAGCCCGTGGACGGGGCGCCCATCGCAGCCGGCCCCATCACGGTCGTCGCGGACCGCAGCGTGATCCTGACCGGCCCCGCCTCGATGGCCGAGGCCGCGCCGGCGCGGTGAGCGGCCGGCGCCCTCCCCCGCCACCCTCCGCCCTCGCATCCCCCCCCATCCGCCCGTCATCCGCTTGACCAACCCGGGGGGGATCTGTAGCGTGCCGCAATGGCCGCAATTCGGCCGAGGAGACGAAACGTGACGACGAGACTGGTGTTGAGCGTGTGCGTGGTCGGGATGTTCGCGATCGGGGTTGCCGGCTGCGGCGGGGATTCCGCGACCCTGTTGGCGGACGTGCCGTCGGCCGACCTCGCGACCGATTCGCCGGACGTTCCGGCCGTCGACCACGGGACCGGGGACACGGAAGCCCGCGACGTCACCGAGACGTTCGAGATTGCGCAGGAAGTGGTCGTTCCGGATGCCGTCGACGACGAGGCGACCGCCTCCGACCCGGGCGCCGAAACGGTGGTCGGTTGCGGCTCCTTCGTCTACAGCGCGGACGCGACCTGCCAGGCCTGTGCCGTGGCGAATTGCTGCGACGCGCTGCGCGCCTGCGACACGGGCACGGAGTGCGGCCAGGTCCTGACCTGCCTGGGCGCCTGCATGTCCGGTGACACCACGTGCCAGCAGGCCTGCGTCGCCGGCGCGTCCACCGCGGGCAAGGCCGACTTCCAGACGATGGCGAACTGCGTCGAAGGCACCGACGGATCGTGCACCGCGGAGTGCGGGTCGGGCGGGGCCATCTGCGACAGTGGCCTGGCGACCAGTTCGAACCCGGCATGCGGCGACTGTCTCGGCGCCAGTTGCTGCGATTCGTTCAAGGCCTGTGTCGGTGACGCGACCTGCATGGAGTGCATCACCGGCGGCTCGACGACGGGCTGCGACACCAGCCAGTTGCTGGCCGCCGCCTCCTCCTGCCAGAGCCAGAGTTGCGCCACCGAGTGCGCCACGCCCGGCACCATCTGCGACAGCGGCCTGGTGAATTCCGGGAACGCGGCGTGCGGCGATTGCGTCGGCACCAGTTGCTGCGCGGAGTTCACCGCCTGTGCGCAGGACAACGCCTGCCTGGCGTGCCTGACCGGCCAGACGACGGCGGGCTGCGATGCGGACCTGCTGCTGAAGGCCACCGGCGACTGCCAGGCCAGTTTCTGCGCCACCCCCTGCCAGTGACGCAGGTTCCGACCGCCCCCGCTGCATGATCCCCGCCGGGATTCCCGGTCCCCTTCCTTTCACGATGGTTGCGGTGCACTGATCGGGAGGAGGTCCTCGGTTACGTCATCGAGGGATGCGACGATCTGCAGCGGCGCTTCGACGTCCAACTCGCGGACCCAGCCTCGCTGGCGTGCGGGGTGGACGACGTGTGCAAGGGACGGCTGTAAGGACCGGAATAACCCCGCCACCATCGTCGTTGAACAGCCCGCGCCCCCCCATGGGACGCGGCAGCGACCGACTGGAGGCACGCGATGGCCCATCGAAGTCCGATCACCCCCCCGGTTCTGCGACTGGACGACGAGTTCCACTGCCGATACCGCCACCGCGAGATCAGCCTGCAGCAATGCCTGGACGATTTCGTGGAGGCCAACGCCTTCGACTTCTCGCGCCGCGCCTGCTTCAAGTGCCCGTTGGGCCTTCGGCGCCGCTGCGACTTTGCGGACGGGATGGACGATGCGGAGTGGAATCCCTCCAGCCCCACCCCTTGAACTCCTCCGCTTCCTCTGCCAGCCTTGATGCCTCCTGACCCTTCCGTCCTCCACCGGGTCGCAACGGAGCATGGTTCCATGAAGCACCTTGTCGTCATCGCGGGAATCCTGGTTCTGGGAACCTCGGGGGAGGCGGTCGCCCGGACGCCGGAAGCGCCTGCCGACGCGTCGTTCACCGACCTCGACGGGTCGGGCGCGCTGGACGCCGCGCAGGCCTCACGTGTGGAGGAAATCGTGGCGGCCCGCGCGAAACTGCTAGCCGCCCGCAACGCCGGGCTCGGCCTCACCGCGGCCGGAGCCATCCTGATGGTGGCAGGGGCAATCGCCGGGGGCGTGATGCTGGGCGCCTCCAGCGGCTGCGGGACGGTCGTCAACGACGAGTGCTCGAACCTCGGGGACCAGATGAGCGGGGTGGCCGTCCTGGCGTCGGTCGTACCGATCGGCGGCCTGCTGATCGCGGCCGGAGCGCCCGTCTGGGGCGTCTACCAGCGCCGCCTGGACCGGTTCGACGCCGTCACGTTCGGGGCGCGACTGGTCGGAGTCGGCCCCCTGATCGATCCCCGCACCGGCACAAAGGGCCTGGTGGCGACCTTCGCGTTCTGATTCGTGTCAGGCCCGCGCAAGGAACGACCGATGCCCCGGCAGGGCGGTTGACGGCTTGCAAACCCCGGCAGGAGGGCGATGATCGTTTCGTCGATTCGTCGAGGAACCCAGCCGCGAGGTCCCCATGAGCGCGACGCAACCGATCCTGCCCGAGATGCGGATCAAGCAGCCCCACGGACTGTCCCCGCGCATCCAGTGGCTGCGGGACTACTACTTCACCGGCGTGGCCCGGCCCTGGAACAACGAGTTCCAGTGCTTCACGACCGGCACGCCCTGGGACGTGGTCTACGACGAGATTTCGTACTACATCGTCCCGGAGTCGTACGCCTTCTTCCAGCCGTTCCGGTCGTCCGCGCTGCAGGCGGCCCGCCCGATCGCCGTCCCGAAGGACTTCTGGAGGCTCAGCCTCCCCGAGCGGCGGGCGTGGTTCATCCGCGAGGCCGTGGTCGAACACCTGCCGCAGGAGGTCCTGCCGGGCGACCTGATCGCCGGAGGCCGGTTCAACATCCTGGCGTCGCGGTGCTGGACGAAGGACGAGGCGAAGCGGCGCGATCGCGAACTGATGGGCCCTGACGGCGCCCGGGCGGCCGTCAAGGAGTTCCACGACCGGGGTTACGGCAACGCGGGGGCGACCAGCGGGCACCTGATCCCCGATTACGCCCGGGCCCTGCGCCAAGGGTTCCGCGGCATCCACGAGGACCTGGCGGCGCGCCTGGAGCGCCTGGACGACCGCGAGCGCCGGGGGCCCGCCGGGGCGCAGTTGCGGGCCATGATGACGGCCGCCACGATGCCCCGGGATCTGGCGGCGAAGTACGCGTCGAAGTGCCGGGCGCTGGCCGAGGCCGAGGCGGACGCCACCCGCCGCGGGGAACTGCTGCAGATGGCGGCGAACCTGGACCGCGTGCCCTGGGAGCCCGCCCGCACGTTCTGGGAAGGCGTCCAGGCCGTGTGGCTGACCCACATGCTGGTCCTCAGCGACGAAAACTACCCGGGCGCCGGCGTGTCGTTCGGCCGCCTGGACCAGTTCCTGCTGCCCCTGTGGGTTGCGTCCCTGGCGGAAGGGATGGACCGCGAGTTCGGCAAGGAACTGCTGCGCTGCCTGTGGGTGCACTGCAACACCGTGTACGACGCGATGATCAAGGTGGGCGGCAACCAGGGCATCACCGCGGGCTTCGGGCAGTTGATCACGCTGTCCGGCATGGGGCCCGACGGCACCGACGCGACCAACGACCTGACGTGGGCGTTCCTGGACGTCATCGACGAAATGACGCCGATCCTGGAACCCAAGCCGAACGTCCGTCTGCACCGCGGCTCGCCCGACGCGCTGCTGGACCGTGTCGTGGACATGGTCGCGGGCAGCCAGGGCGCGCCGTTCCTGCTGAACTTCGACGAGCGGTCGATGGCCGGCATGATGCGCGAAGCCCAGCGGGCCGGCGTCCAGCACCTGATCAACGCGGAAAACGTCTGGGACTATGCGTCCGTCGGGTGCCTGGAAAACACCATGGTCGGCAACGACCGCTCGGGTACGGTGGACGTGAACCTGAACCTGCTGAAAGCGGTCGAACTGGCCCTGACGGGGGGATGGGACCTCGCGGAGGCCGTGGACCCGATCACGAACGTGGTCTACGCGAAACGGCGCGAGGGGCCCGACACGGGGGACGCGCGGACGTTCGCGACCTTCGAGGACTTCTTCCGGGCGTGGGAGGCCCAGACCCGCTACGTCATTAAGCGGGCGGCGGACCTGTACGAGCGCAGCGAAAGCGTGCGGGCGCGGTTCAGCCCGACGCCCTACGTGTCGTGCCTGGTGCGGGGCTGCGCCGAGACGGGCCGGGACGTCACGCAGGGCGGGGCCGAACTGTCGTTCGTCACGGTCGAAGGCGTCACGTTCGCGACGGCGGTGGACTCGCTGCTGGCCGTGAAGGAGCTGGTCTTCGACGCCCGCAAGTGCACGATGGCCGAACTGCGCAAGGCCCTGGAGGACAACTGGGAAGGGCACGGGACGCTGCAGGCCTGGGCGCGCCACCGGTCGCCGAAGTACGGCCGGGACGACGACGTGGCGGACGCCCTGGCGCAACGGGTCATGGACGTGTGGGCCGACGAGGTCTGGACGCACCGGACGCGCAGCACGGGCCGGCAGTTCCGGCCCGGGATGCTGTCGTGGAACTACTGGGCCGGCGACGGGTTCGTGATGGCGGCCAGCCCCGACGGGCGGCCCAAGGGACGCTTCCTGTCCAACGCGATCTGCCCGACCGACGGCGCCGACACGAAGGGGCCGACGGCGAACGCCAACTCGGTGGGCAAGGTCCTGGGAGGCAAGGCCCCGGACGGCGGGGGCGACTGGGGCGAATGGCGGAACTCGCTGCCCAACGGCGCCAGCCACACCATCACGTTCAACCCGTCCCTGCTGCGGGATCCCGAGCACAAGGCCAAGTTCAAGGCGTTCCTGCGCGGCTATGTCGAAAACGGCGGCACGGCGCTGCAGATCAACGTGCTGGACCCGGACGTCCTGCGGGAGGCCCAGAAGCATCCTGCGGACTACCGGCACCTGCTGGTCCGCGTGACCGGGTACAACGCCTATTTCACGGCCGTGGGCCGGGAACTGCAGGACGAAATCATCGCGCGGGAGAGCCATCGTGGGGTCTAGCCCCGATCAGCAGGAAGGAGAGGCCTCCAGCCTCCCCGGGAATGTCCCGACCGGCCGCGTCCTGAACCTCCAGCGAATGTCCACCGAGGACGGCCCGGGGATCCGCACGACCGTGTTCCTGAAGGGTTGCCCCCCTGCGGTGCACCTGGTGCCACAACCCGGAAAGCCTGTCGCCGCGGCCCGAGGTCGTGGTGCACCCCGAGCGATGCATGTCCTGCGGAACCTGCCGGGAGGTCTGCCCCCACGGCTGCGACCCGGCGCAATGCGAGGCCTGCGGACGCTGCGCCCGGGAGTGCCCGACCGGCGCCCGGGAGGTGCTGGGGACCGACTGGGACGTTTCGGACCTGCTCCATGAGGTCGCCAAGGACCGGGCGTACTTCGACGCCTCCGGGGGAGGCGTGACGGTATCGGGGGGCGAGCCGACCCTCCAGGCGCCCTTCGCCGAGGCGTTCCTGACGCGCTGCCGGGACGCCGGGATCCACGGGGCCCTGGACACCTGCGGGGCCTGCGGGCTGGACGTGCTGCTGCGACTGGCCGGGACGTCGCAACTGGTCCTGTACGACGTGAAGGAAATCGACCCCGAGCGGCACCGGCGGTTCACGGGCCTGGACAACGCGCGGATCCTGGCAAACCTGGACGGGCTGGCCCGGTGGGCGGACACCCGGGCCGACCCTCCGGCGCTGTGGGTGCGGACACCCCTGGTCCCCGGCGCCACGGCCACGGCCGAAAACGTGCGCGGGATCGGCCGGTTCCTGGCGGACCACCTGGGCGCGCGGCTGGTCCGGTGGGAACTGTGCGCGTTCAACAACCTGTGCCGCGAACAATACCGGCGCCTGGGACGGGAGTGGGACTTTGCCCACGAACCCCTGATGCGCCGCGGGGATCTGGACCGGTTGCTGGCCGCGGCCCGGGGGTCGGGCGTGGACCCGGACGCGGTGCGGATCACCGGGGCGGCCCGGATGGACGATGGCGAGGAGGTGCACCATGGAACGCCTGGCACGACTGGATGACGCGGGCATTCGGGCCTTCGCCGCGGACTCGAAACTGGGCATCCTGGCGACGAAGGACCCGGGGGACCTGCCCCACCTCAGCCTGATCACGACGATCCAGGCGAAGGGTCCGGAACACCTGACCTGGGGCCAGTTCTGCGAGGGGCGCAGCAAGGAAAACGTCCGGCGGGATCCGCGCGTCGGGTTCCTGGTGATGACAATGGACAAGGAGGACTGGCGCGGGAAGGCGCGCTGGACCCACGGGACCCGGGAAGGCGAGGACTTCGAGGCCTACAACCGCAAGCCGCTGTTCCGGTACAACTCGTACTTCGGCATCCACACGGTACACCACGCCGAGGTGGTCGAGGTCGGCCCCCGGGAGCGCCTGTCGGTGCCCCGGATCGCCGCCGGGACCCTCCTGGCCGCCGCAGCCCGACCGGCCGCGGCGATCGGCGCGGGCCCGCACGCGTTGATCCCCTGGGCCGAGGACCTGGTCAACCGCATGTCGTGCCTGAAGTTCGTGTCGTGGATCGGCGACGACGGCTACCCCGTGGTGGTTCCGGCGGTACCCGGAGCCGTGGCCGGCGGGCGGCGCATGGTCCTGGCCGCGACGGTCCACGGCCGCGAACTGGCGCGAATCCCCCGGGGGGCGCCCGTGGCGGTCCTGGCCCTGGACCTGAACATGGAAAGCGTCCTGGTACGCGGGCGATTCGACGGGTGGCGCGGCGCGCCTTCCCTGGGCGCGGCCCTGGGCACCTTCACGATCGACTGGGTCTACAACTCGATGCCGCCCCGGCAGGGGCCGATCTGGCCGCCCATCCCCCTGCACGCGGTCACCGAATTCTGAGGACCGACCTCAATCGCACTCGCAGATCAAGCGCTTGACCTCGTTCCAGGCCCATCCGAACCCGTTTGTGTCACAGTATTCGCGACTCAGACTGGAGCATTGACCATGTCCTTCCATCCGTTGCGGATCCCGGTCCTGCTGTCGATCGCGGCGCTGGCCACGGGCCTGGCGGCCCCTGTCCGTGCGGCGGAGCCGACCCCGCCGAGTACCGCGCCCGCGTTCCAGCTGCCTCCGCTGCCCTATGCCCCGGACGCCCTGGAACCCTATGTTTCGGCAAAGACCCTGGGCTTCCACCATGGGAAGCACCACCAGGCCTACGTGGACAACCTGAACAAACTGGTGGCGGGCACTCCCTGGGCGGGCAGGTCGCTGGAGCAGATCGTCGTGGACACGGCGGGCGTCGCCGACGCGACCGCCCTCTTCAACAACGCCGGCCAGGTCTGGAACCACACGTTCTTCTGGCAGGGCATGAAGGCACGGGGCGGGGGCAAGCCCACGGGGCGCCTCCTGGAGCGGATCGAAAAATCCTTCGGCAGCTTCGACGCGTTCAAGGAGGCCTTCGTGGCCGCGGCCGTCGGGCAGTTCGGGAGCGGCTGGGCCTGGCTGGTGCTGGACGGCGACGCCTTGAAGATCGTCAAGACGGCGAACGCCGACACCCCCCTGGCCCACGGGCAGACCGCGCTGCTGACCTGCGACGTCTGGGAGCACGCCTACTACCTGGACTACCAGAACCGGCGCAAGGACTTCGTGGCCGCCTTCCTGGATCACCTGGTCAACTGGGAGTTCGTGGCCTCGCGACTGAAGTGACGAGGGGGTAGAATCGCCGGCCGGCGGCCGAGGTCGGCCCCCCGTTGACACAGGAGACGCCCCATGACGACCCCCATCGCCCCCCTGACGGAACGTCCCGCGTGGAAGGCCCTGGAAGCCCACGCCGCAACCGCCGGAAGCCTGCATCTGCGCACGTTGTTCGCGGACGACCCCGGGCGTGGCGAGCGGCTGACCCTGGAGGCCGCGGGCCTGGTCTTCGACTATTCGAAACAGCGCGTCACCGACGAAACCCTGGCGCTGCTGCTGCAACTGGCCGATGAATCGGGCCTGCGGCAAGGCATCGACGCCATGTTCCGGGGCGACCGGATCAACGTCACGGAACGGCGGTCGGTCCTGCACGTGGCCCTGCGCGCCCCCCGGGGCCATTCGATCGTCGTGGACGGCGAGGACGTGGTGGCCCAGGTCCACGGCGTGCTGGACAAGATGGCCGACTTCGCGGCCCGCGTGCGCGCCGGGGAATGGAAGGGCCACACCGGCCGCCCCATCCGCAACATCGTCAACATCGGGATCGGCGGGTCGGACCTGGGGCCGGTGATGGCCTACGAGGCGCTGCGGCACTACAGTCAGCGGGACCTGACGTTCCGTTTCGTGTCCAACGTGGACGGCACGGACTTCGCCGAGGCCACCCTGGACCTGGACGCCGCCGAAACCCTGTTCATCGTCGCGTCCAAGACCTTCACGACCCAGGAAACGATGACCAACGCCCGCACGGCCCGCGACTGGGCCCTGGCGACGCTGAAGGACCCCGAGGCGGTCGCACGGCACTTCGTCGCAGTGTCGACCAACGCGGCCGAGGTGTCGGCATTCGGGATCGACACCGCCAACATGTTCGGGTTCTGGGACTGGGTCGGCGGCCGCTATTCCATGGACTCCGCCATCGGCCTTTCGACGATGATCGCCATCGGACCCGACCACTTCCGGGCCCTGCTGGACGGCTTCCACCAGATGGACGAACACTTCCGCACGGCGCCGTTCGCGCGGAACCTGCCGGTGCTGATGGCGCTGCTGGGCCTGTGGAACAACGACTTCCTGGGCGCGGGCTCGGTGGCCGTCCTGCCCTATGAGCAATACCTGAAGCGATTCCCGGCCTACCTCCAGCAACTGACCATGGAAAGCAACGGCAAGCAGGTCACGCGGGACGGAACCCCGGTCGTTGTTCAGACGTCGCCCATCTACTGGGGGGAACCGGGCACCAACGGGCAGCACTCGTTCTACCAGTTGATCCACCAGGGCACCCGCCTGGTGCCCTGCGACTTCATCGCGTTCGTCCGGCCGATCCACCCCCTGGGGCGCCATCACGACCTGCTGTTGGCCAACGTGCTGGCCCAGGCCGAGGCGCTGGCCTTCGGCCGGACCCGGACCGAGGTCGAGGCCGAGGGGACCCCGGCGTGGCTGGTGCCGCACCGGACCTTCCCGGGCAACCGCCCGTCCAGCATGCTGCTGGCGGACCGGCTGACCCCGGCGGTACTCGGGGGGCTCGTTGCGCTGTACGAACACAGCGTCTTCACCCAGGGCGTCCTGTGGGATATCGATTCCTTCGATCAATGGGGGGTCCAGTTGGGAAAGGTGCTGGCCGAGCGCATCCTTCCGGAACTGGAAGCGCGCGACGAGCCCCCGCTGGGGCACGACAGTTCGACCAACGCCCTGATCCGTCGATGCCGCACATTGGGGGGGAAATGAACTGTCATATTGTCCACTGCGAATGCGGCCTTTGACGGCCTCCCGAAAGGCGCGCGGCACCCCTCCCCTTGACTTTGAATGAATTCACCGGCACATTCGGCTTGTTGCGCACCATGCGCAACGCAGGCACACCACACCGAGGGACAACATGGCGAAGGATACCCGTCAGGTACTGGCAGACGAATTGCGCAGGATTCTTGAGGAATTCCGCCGCCTGGAAGACCAGGTGGAGCACATTGCGGCGGAACGGAAGCGCCTCGGGACGATTGCACAGCGGCTGCTGCAGATCCTGCGGGCGCAGGCGCCCCGTGGCGTGGATCGCCTGATCGAGGACATGGGGCTGGCCGATACCATCGCCCTTCTTCCGGGCGTCCCGGGGCGCAAGCCCGCCGCGGGTGGGGCACGGAAGGCGAAGGGTGCGCCGCGCGTGGCGAAGGCGGCCGCCGTTGCCGAGGCCAAGGCTTTGGTCGCGGACAAGAAGGCCGTGGTCGCCCCGACGCCTCTTCCCAAGGGCTCGCCGGTGCGCATGCTTACCGGAAAGTACAAGGGCTGGGCGGGTACCATCCGCTGGATCACGGTGAAGGGCGCCACGGTGTCCTACACGGTGGATCTGAATGGTCGCAACGGCCAGAAGGGCCGGAACCAGGTCCGTCACGGCAGCGAAGGGTCCACCTGGGAACTGCTGCCTGCCGGAACCCCGGCCCCGGTCGCAGCCACCGAAACCAAGGTTCGGGCGCCGAAGCGCGGCGCCGCGGACAAGGCGAAGACGGTTGCCGCGCGTCCGGCGAAGACGGCCGCTGCGCCTGTATCGACCGAGGTCCTGCCCAAGGGGACGAACGTGCGCCTGCTGAAGGGCAAGTTCCAGGGCGGCACCGGCGTCATCGGCTGGACCAGCGTGAAGGGTTCGACGGTGACCTACACGATCTACCTGCCGGGAACCGGAAGGAAGCGGGACCGCACGCAGGTCAACCAGGGCAGCCTGGGCAGGTCCTGGGAACTGGTCAGCGGGCCCGCGCCCGTCGCCCCGAAGGCGGCGCCTGCCGGCAAGAAGGCCCCCCGGAAGGTTGCGGCGGCCCGGACGGTCACGAAGGCGGTCGCCGCTCCCGTCGCCCCGAAGCCGGCGCCCGACCGCGTGGACGCCCCGAAGACGGTTCGTCGCCGCCGATCGGTCGAGGCGACCGTCGTGACGCCCGAGGCCCCGAAGGAAACCGCACCGGTCCCGGTCGCGCCCGCGTCGTCCCTCCCGGCCACCATCCTGCCCAAGGGCACCCCGGTCCGGATGATCACGGGAATCTACCTGGGGTACGTCGGGGTCATCGCGTCGGTCCAGCCGATTCCCGGCCCCAAGCCGGACGCCGTCTACACGCTGGTCCTGAAGGGCGCGGGCGGCAAGAAGGGGCGCACGTCGGTCAAGCACGGGTCCCTGGGAAGGACCTGGGCCAAGGTCAACTGACGCGGTTCCGTCCCGGCCAGCCCGCCCTCTGCACCCTTCCCGAATGACGCTTCAATCGCCGACAGGTTCCCGAATCAGCGGACGTCCTTGCCGCCGGCAGGCACGCCCGGGCACGCCGAGCCCTCGGCCGGCCGGATCCGGTCGGCCAGGCCCAGGCCCGTCAGGTATTCCAGCAGGCGCGCCTGATCGTCCGCGGACCAACCAGTGGCGGCGATGGCGTCCTTTTCGGCCTCCGTCAGGCGTTCGCTGGGCAGTTCGCCGGTGGGCACCAGCGGAAAGCGGTCCCGTCCCGAAAAGACCGACAGGCCCAGGAACGGGTTTTCGACGTCCAGGTCCAGGATGTCGAGGACCGAGGGCAGCATGTCCAACTGGGACACGAGCCCCTCCTTTTTGACGCCGCGCAGGCGCGTGTCCCCGGGGATGTGGATCATCCCGGCGAGGTAGTCGAACTGCGACAGCCGACGGCCCCCGTCCGCGCGCCGGAAGGCGCGGGTGACCAGGGCGTGGTCCGCGACGACGACCAGCAAGGTGTTCTGGAAGTACGGGGAGTTCTTGAAGTAGTCCCAGAAGACGCCGAAGGCCACGTCCGCCGAGTAGATCGAGTCGAGCAGCGAGTTCCCGCCGGCCGCGGGGTGGTGCCGCAGGGTCGCGTACGGGAAGTGTGTGTCGGTGGTCGCGATGGTCAGCAGGAACGGCTGCGGCAGTTCGCCCTTCTGCAGCATGCCGACCACGGCGCCGTACAGATCCTCGTCGAACACGCCCCAGGTCTTCACCAGCCCGTTCTTGGCATAGGCCAGGATTTCCGCATCCTCGGCCGTCAGGACCTTGTCGTAGTGGTGGCGCAGGAACACGCCTGCGGTCCCGGCGAAGGTCCCGTAGTCCGACTGGGCGAACACCGTCGTGTAGTTGCGCTGGACCTTCAGGATGTCGGACAGCAGCAGGAACCGGGACTTGACCACCTTCGCGATGTCGCCGGACGTGACCTCGCCGCCCCGGCCGAACATGAACGAGCCCAGGTCGGCGATTTCGCCCCGGAGAGTCGGGAACTCGGAACTCCACAACTTGCCCAGGCTGAAGCTTTCCTTTTCGAAGGCGTGGAAATTCTTCGTCAGGCCCGGCACGCCCTGGGCCTCGTCGTCCAGCAGGCCGGACGACAGCGATTCGACGATCAGGTAGATGACGTTGGTCCCCGGCGGCACGCGCGGCAGGTCCACGGCCCGGTCCGAGGGCGCCAGGTAGATGCTGGGCTTCACCAGCGGGTATTCCGGATCGCACGACTGCAGGCGGACGCCCATGGTCTGTTCCAGGCGGCCCAGGTAGTCCGCGTCGAGGGGCGCTGGAGGCGTCGGCGGGGCACGGAAGAGGCTGCGGACCAGCGGCTCGATCATCTTGAATTCGGGGACGCCCCCGAACGCCTCGAAGATGCTGCCGCTGATGTCGCGGCTGGACGGCTGCCAGAAGGTCAGCGTCGCGCGGTGGACCAGCGTCACGCCGACGAAGGCGACCACGGCGTTCAGCAGCAGGACGGCCTTCAGCCACCGGACGCCGGGACGGGCGGACGGGCGATCGATGGATCGGGCGAACCGGTCCGCCAGCCACAGCAGGAGCCCCACGAGGACCAGTTCGGCGGCCAGCGTCCCGAACACCCACACGGCCCACTCGGAGGTCAGGAGCGTGGCGTTCTGGCGATAGAAGGCGTGGTACCAGAACTCCTCGTCGGCGTGGGCGGAGGTCTGGTAGAAGGTCCCCCAGTCCAGGCGGCGCAGGGACGCCGAGATCAGGATGGACACGGACACCACGATCCAGACCGCCCGAGGCGCACGCCCCAGGCGCCGGGCCCGGCATACGGCGAGGTGGATCGCCATCGCCACCAGCAGCGCCAGCGAGAAGTAGAGGGCGGTGAGCGGCAGCAGGACCTCGCTGAAATCGGCGGGGGCGAAGTTGAAGGTGCGGATGAGGCTTTCGTGCCACAGCAGCCAGATCGAGCACAGGGTGGCGGTCATGACGGCAGGCGAGAACAGGGCGATCACGCGCCCCCGGAATCCCCCCTCGCGCAGGGCGGGGGTCCATCCTTCCTTGAAGGCCGGTTTCACGAAACCCAGGACGGCCGCGGCGGGAATGGCCAGCAGCACGGCGTAGCGGCCGAATGCGACGGGCAGCAGCGGGACCAGGGCCAGCGCCCCCAGATCGAAGAGGACGACCCGCCGCCGCGCCCCGGGCAGGCGCACCCGACGTGCGTCCCGCCACGCGACGATCAGCCCCAGGACCAGCCCGATCAGCGTCAGCACCCACCCGTACCGCTCGAACACACCGGGCCACGACACGGTGATCGACTTGTTCGGGTCCCGGCTGGCGAATACCACCGGACCTTCGGGCCCGTCCTCGCGCAGTTCAATCCCTGCCTCGAAGCCGTCGTACTGCCACTTCGGCAGCAGGCTGACGAAGCGCCCGTGCCGGACCACGGGCCAGAACGGGACCAGCGTTTCCATCTGGAATTCGGCGCGGCTTCCGCCCTCCAGGGGCAGCGTTTCGACGCGGCTGACGATGTCCTGGCCGTCCCGGGTCACCGAAATCCGCAGGTGCATGGCCCGCGCCGTGTCCGACGGGGTCTTGCGCCGGACCGCCAGGTCGAACTGGTCGGCCCAGGGGTTCAAGGTTTCCAGGGACCCCGGCGGCAGGTAGACCAGGTAGTTCGGGTCCAGAGTGTCGCTGGCTTCCTCCCCCCCGACGACGGGGGTGGACGCCACGAGGGCGAATCCCGCCAGCGCGATCGTCAGGCAGACGCGGGCGAAGGAGGGGCGGTATGCGAGTTCTTTCATGACGGTTTCCAGAAACCCGGGTGAGTATGGCCGCAGGTCCGGTCGGGATCAAGTCTCGACGCCGGACGCCCGGCAGACTATCCTCTTCCCCCGAGCGCGAAGCCGCCTCGGGTCGAATGATTGTTGTCGCGCCTGGCGCCGGGAGTTGCTTGCAGTGGTCAGTCCGGAATGAAGACGGGAATTCGAATGCTGCTGGCCCTGGGGCTGGCCACGATCGTCATCGCGGCGCCGGCCCGGGCGGGCCAGCCTGAGGCCCCTGCCCTGCCGCCCCCCCTGCCGGTCGTCACCGTGACCGCGTCCGTCCCGGCGTCCCGGTCGTCCACCGCGACCCAGGAACCCCTCTTCCCGAGCGCGCAGGCGCAGGCGATGGGTTTCCTCAGGAAACTCTCGACGGAGCCGAAGCCGACTCGGGACGATCCAATGAACCTCCGCGCAGCCCTGGACCGGGCCCTGCGGCAGTCGGCGCTGATCGACGGGGCGAAGGCGGGCACCGAGGTCTTCGAGGCACGGCTGGACCAGGCAAAATCCGGCCAGTATCCGATGATCACGGTGGAATCGCTGTTCACCCCGATGCCGGCGAAGACCGGCGGCCGGACCAGCGGGCACACCGACTACAGCCGGTGGGGCGTGTTCCTGTACACGCAACTGTCGGGGTCGGTGCCCCTCTATGGTTTCAGCAAGATCCAGCACCTGAAGACCGCAGCCAGCCTAGGCGTGTCGGTCGGAAGGGCCCAGGAGGACATCGCCCGCGCGGAAGTCCGCTTCCGGGTCCTGAAGGGGTGGTTCGCGCTGTCCTTCGCCCGCGACATGCAGTCCATCGTGCACGAGGGCCGCGCCTACTTCGACCGTGCGAAGCGGCACGTCGCGAAGTGCAAGGCGGCCGACGACCCGTCCTTCGACCCCATCGACGAAATGAAGATCCGGGTGTACGAGGCGCAGATGCGGGCGCGGGAACTGGAGGCTGCCCGACTGCTGACGCTGGCGCTGGGCAGCCTGCGCTGGGCGCTGGGCGAGGATCCCGGGACCGGGCCCGACATCGCCCGGGAGCCCCTGGGACTGCTGACGCCATCGCGGGAAGTCACCCTGGGCGAAGCGATCGAGACCGCCGTGATCCACCGCCCGGAACTGGTGGCGTTGCGGCGCGGCCTGGCCGCCGGGGGCGCAGAGGCCAAGGCACGCTACTGGGCGATGTACCCGGACTTCGTCCTGGCGGGAAAGTTCAACTACGCCTACTCCAACGTGGCCGACACCGGTTCGAACCCCTTCGCGGGAAACCCCTTCAACGGGTGGAACGCCAGCGGGGGCCTGGCCCTGCGGTGGGATCTGGACCTGGGTCGGAAGCTGGGCGAGTGGCGCGAGGCCCAGGCGGCCCGTCACAGACTGGAGGCCGGCCTGGCGGAAGCGGAACGGGGCGTCCGCCTGGAAGTGGAATCCCTGCATCGCGAGATGGCCGATGCGCGGACCATGGCCGACTCCCAGGGGCAAGCCCTGAAGGCGGCCCGGGACTGGGTCGAGGACAAGCTGGACAAGTACGAACACGACCAGGCTTCGCTGCGGGACGCCCTCGACGGACTGCTTCCCTACCTCCTGGCCCGGCTGGAAGCGCAGAAGGCGCTGTACGACTTCGACGTGGCGGCTGCCGCACTGGAACGCGCCTCCGGCATGGACCTGGTCCCCCTGGCGGGCGCGCAGCGCGCACCGTGAGGCCAAGAGCCACGCCCTGAACCCATCCCGGAAATCGATGCGGAAAACCGGAGTGCCTACTCGGCGGAGAGGAAGACCACTTCGTCGCCGAACTGGGCCCCGGCGGCCTGCGTCATGAACTGCGCGGACCCGGGGCTGTGGCGAAGGTAACGGTTGAACGTGGCAATCGAGTACAGGTTGATCGCCTTGTTGGCCTCCTTGTAGTCCCAGTTTTCCACGCCGCAGCCGTCCGTCAGGGCGTTCTTGGCGTCCTCGTACCCCAGTTTGTCGGCCACTTCCAGGAGGTTCAGCCGGCAGATGTCCGAGAACGTGAAGTGCCCGCCGCGCTTGATGTCCAGGAACCACTTCGGTCCGCCCAGGTCGTCCCATGGCGTCTTGAAGGCCTGCTGGTACTCGAGGGTGTTGTCCATTTCGCCGCCCATGATCGTGGTCGGCAGGTGCCAGTCCGGACCGTAGGCGCCCGTCGCACCGATCAGGTAGCCGGCCGGCGAGTGGGGCACGATCGCCTTGATCCGCGGGTCGAAGTCGGGGTAGCCGTTCGCGTCGGGGTGGAACGCGGTCGCGAAGCACGTGTACCCGCCGAACGAGTGGCCGGTGATGCCGACGTTGTCCGTTTCGATCGTCTTGTAGAACTCGCTGGTCGGATCCTTGTCCCACGTCGTCATCTGGTCCATCAGGTACAGGATGTCCAGAGGCCGCGCCCAGGCCGATTCCCCAAGATGATCGCTGTTGTAGCCGTTCTGGATCAGGTCGTACAGGGTGTTCTTTTCATGGTCGGGCGCCACCACGACGTAGCCGTGGGACGCCAGCGCGACCGTGTAGAAGATGCTCTGGTACCGGATCCCGAAGGCCCCGTGCGAGAACATGACCAGGGGGTACCGGCCGTCGCCGTGGCGCACCGGCGCATCCTTGACCGCGGGGACCGCGAACCCCCCGACGTCCACGTCGCCGATCATTCCCAGCACGTTTTCGTATCCCGGGGCCAGCGCCACGTCCGCCTTGATGTCGTAGGCGAAGGTCGGGTGGCTGTCGTAGAACTCCTTCGTCGTGGGGTACCAGATCTCGGTGACCAACGTCCGCGGCGTGCCGTCGAAGTTCGTCTGGTTCGGGTCCACGAACACCACGCGGCGCACGCCCACCGGGAACGGGCCCGGCGTCATCGGGTCCGGCGCGTAGTCAGGACCGGCCGCGCAGAAGGTGCCGACGCAGTTGGGCGTCGCGCTGGCATCCCATTCGAATCCGGCCGGAGGCGTGTCCGCATCGGCCGTCACGGGGACGTCCGCGATGGGCACGTCCGCCTGGAAGCCGTCATCCGCGGCCGGAACGTCCTGGACCGGGACGTCCGCCACCACGGCATCGGCATCGACCGTCGTCCCGCCGGACGACCCGCAGGCGACCATCCCCAGCAGGCACAGCACCGCGCTACCGGCGATCACGATCCTCATTCCAGCCTCCCGTTCCACGTTCCCGATTGTCCAGGTGCACCAGCGGACCCCGACCAGGGCCCTTTCCAGCGCCCGAGTCTGCACCGATCCGTCGCTTCCGGTCAATGGGAGTTCGAAGGGAAATGGCGGGGAGAGCGTGCCTACTTTGCCGGCTTCATCTGGCCCTTGTGGCAGTCGGCGCAGGCGGTCTTGCCCGCAAAGGCGCCCTTGCCTTCCTTCATCTTGTCGGCCATTTCCTTGGAGACCTTGTAGTCCTTGTTGGCCGGGTTCGGCGCCTTCTTGTCTTCCAGGTGGCACGTGGCGCAGTTCTCGGCGCCCAGGTCCTTCTTGTAGGCGGGCCGCGCGAACGCCATGCCCGACACGAACCCCAGGACCAGAACCATCGCACCCACGAACGTCACGAACTTCTTCATCCGAGCCTCTCCGGCAGAATGGGGGTCGCGGGACCCCCGTCCCGCGCAGTACTTGGACGTAGAATATCCAAATTCATTCAGAACACCACGGCGGCATCGGGAAACCCAGGCGGCATGCGCCCGATCCCGTCGAACAGTCCCCCCCGTGTCACCCCGGCGTGTCGCTCTTCCCGACCCGATCGGACATGAGGACGGCGGCTTCCAGGGCCGGCAGGACGGCTTCCACGTTGCGCAGTTTCGCCGGGTCGAAGATCCCGGGGGTGGAGCGGTTCGCCAGGTACAGGAACAGGTCGGGCACGACGCCCCGTGCGACCGGGAAGGCCGCACTGGACCCGCGGACGAACCCCTGGGTCACGTCGCTGAAGTCCTCGACGACCGTCGTCATGCGTTCGGCCGCGGTGCGGCACAGGGCCGACGCCTGCTCCATCGCGTGGTCCAGCCGGCGGGGATCCTCCGGGAAGACCGCCACAGGCACCGGCTGCTGGGTCCCCCCGAGGTAGCGCAGCAGGATGGCGACGTCCGCGCCCGCGAACCGCGCAACCGGGACCAGCAGGGGGGACAGGCCGGATGCCCCGCGGGCGAGGGCCCCCATGGCCGCATGGGTCGCCTCGAACAACTCGATGGTTCCCTTGGGGAGAAGGCTGTGCGTTCCGACCCGGGGCGCGGGACGGGACTCGGCAAGGGAATCCGCGGGCAGGCGCAACGCCGAGGACAGGGCGGACGCGATCCGCTGGGATTCGGTGGCCCCGGCCACCGGCTCGTCCAGTTCGGCCGCCAGGCGCCGCTTGAACGGCAGGCAGTTGTCGCAAGTTGAAACGCGCCCCCAGGCCTCGCGCAGCAGTTCGCGCCCCCGGATGGACGAAGGTCCGCCTTCCAGGCTGGCCGCCAGGTGCAGGACTTCCGCCGCGATGACCGTGCCCTGGGGCAGCGACCGGGCGGCCCGCAAGAAGCCGTCCAGCCGGTTGCGCGCGGCAGGCTGGCGCCCCTGGATCAGGTCCAGGCGGACCTCGCACAACGCCAGGTGCAGACGGTACACGGGGAACGGCCGCACGATCCCCTTGCCCCGGGCAAGGATGTCCCGCAGCGCGGCGACCGCGGCCGGACTGGCGCCTGCGTCCAGCGCCGCCGCCGAGGCCGCCTTCGCCGCGATCGACGTCGCGACCGCGCAATGGCGCCGGGCCCCGGCACCGGACTTCATCACGTCGATGAAGACCTCCGCAGCCCGGATGGCGCGGTCCGGATCCCGGGCGTCCACGGCCACCTGGACGTCCAGCCCCCGGAGGTAGCCCAGGAGGACGCGGTCCTGCTGGACGAAGGGATGATCCAGCCCCAGGTCCACGATGCTGCGGGCCAGGTCGGGCCGGCCGATCGCCAGGGCGACCCAGACGCCGCGGTTCAGGGACCAGCCCGTCGAGAAGTCGCGCGACTTGCCGGTGACCAGGAAGTCGGTGAACGCCAGGACGATGGGCAGCCCTTCCGAAGGGCGACCCCGCTCCTGCACCACGTCGAAGCAATAGGACGCGAACAGGGCGTGGGCCCAGTTCTCGCCGACCCGGGTGACCATCCCCTCGACCTCGGCGCGTTCGGCATCGAAACGGTCGAATTCCCCCATCGCGCCGTAGATCATCAGGCGCGTCGCCCGGGCCAGGGCGAGGGAGTAGGTGTCCCCGGCAGCCTCGGCGGTGCGGACCGACAGGTCCAGCATCCGGCGGGACATCGTCACCCAGCCCATGGCGCTGCCCAGTTGCCCGCCGACCTGCGAAAGGATGCGCACGTAGGCGGGCAGGTCCCCGGAACGCCGCGCCTCGTGCAGGGAATCCAGCAGGGATCCGCCGGCCGCGGCGCCTTCCATGAAGAAGCGCGCGCGGGCTTCGTGGTTCAGGACGTCCGCCAGGAGGCTGCGCCGCGGGTCCGGGGCCTGGGGAGCCTTGCCGGAGCGGGGATGGCGCGTTTCCAGCCAGACCTCCCGGAACAGGCGCCAGGCGTTGCGAACGGCCACCCGCGGCCCCCACTTCACGCGGCGATACCCCAGCAGTTCGCTGGCCCGGGAATGGATTTCCACCGATTCCCGCAGGCGCCCCATCGCGAACAGCGAGTCCGCCAGTTCCTTCATCGCCATCGCGTGGACGTTGGCCGGGGGCTTCCCGGCGAGGATCTCCTGGTGGATCCGGGCGGCCTGGTCGGGCTGGCGGGCCAGGGCATAGGCGGAGGCCAGCAGCAGTTTCAGCCGGACCACGACCTCGTCGTCCGACGGACGATCCGCAAGGCGCGCCAGCGCCGCGCTGGCCAGGCGCACGGCGCCCGTGGCGGCATGGCCCTGCAGGGCCCGGGCGGCGGCGGCTTCCAGCGCCGGGACGTCCGCCTCCCGCAGGTCGGCGTGGACCAGGTGGTCCGCGCGCCGCTGCTCGCGATCCTCGACATCGATCGCGGTGCCTTCCAGCAGAACGGCCAGGCGGCGGTGCAGGACCCGGCGCTCCTCCTCGGGGATCCCGGCCAGCAGCGCCTCCCGCAGGGTATCGTGGGCGAAATCCCGGAAGCCCGGCTGGTCGCGGCGCACCCAGCGGAGCAGTTCGGCCCGGTCCGCCTCGACGACGGTGTCGATGACCGCGGAACGGGGCTGGTCCGGCAGCAGCGAGGTCAACAGCACGAGGTCGAACGGGCCGCCCCAGACCGCGGCCGATCCCAGGATCTTCCGCGTCGTGGGCGCCAGGGTCTGGAGCCGGCCGCGCATGCGGCTGACGACGTTGTCCGCCGGGGGCAGGTCGGCCAGGCGGTCCTCGTTCACGACCCACGCGTTCCCGGTCCAGACGACCGCACCGGCGCGCTCGGCTTCCTCGAGCAGTTCGCGAAGGCCTGCGGGGTTCCCGTCGGTCAACCGCTGCAGCACCTTCGCCAGGGTTTCCAGCCCGGGAATCGCGCCCAGCCGCTCCGAAACGAACACGGTCACCGCATCCCTGCCCAGGGGCGCCAGGTCCACCGTCACGGCGCCGGCGGACGCCAGGCGTTCCAGGCTGCGGGAATCGGGGTCGTCCTCGGACGACGCGCGGGCGCAGCAGATCACCAGCAGCGGGTGGCGGTGACAGTTGGAGGCCAGCAGTTCGATCGCCTGCCAGGTACCCGTGTCCATCCACTGCAGGTCGTCCAGGACCAGGCAGACCGGGGCGTCGCGGGTGCCCGTGGCCAGGATCGCCTGGCACAGGGTCGCCAGCAGGCGGTCCCGGGACTCGGCGCCGTCCAGCCGGGGCGCGGCGGCCGCGTCCGCGAACAGCCGCTCCAGCCACGGCGCGAAGCCCCGCACCAGGGCGCCCAGTTCGCCGACGGCCGCCAGGATGCGTTCGCGGGTCGCCGCGCGTCGATCCGGATCCAGCCGATCGATGGCCACGCCCAGGGCGCCGAGGGCCTCCCGGGCCACGGCGAAGGGAGTGGACGTGTCGCCATCCCGTGCCTTTGCACGGACGACCAGGCCGCCCCGTCGCCGCACTTCGAACGACACTTCGTCCGCCAGGCGCGACTTGCCGATGCCCGGGGCACCCCGCAGGATGACCGTCGATCCGGCCCCTTCCTCGGCCAACCGCGTGACCAGGGCCATCAACTGCCGGCGCTCGGGATCCCGTCCGTGCATCTGGCCTTCGGCCCCCAGGCGGCGGAAGACCTCGGGCCGGCCGGTGGCGGGCTCGGTGCCGGACAGCACGCCCTCCAGGGCCTCCCGCAGCGCCGCCACCGACCGGAAGCGGTCGATGGGCCGCGGCCGCAACAGGCGCACGACCACGTCGTCCAGGGCGGGGGGGATCTCGGGCACGATCATCGACGGAGGCGCAACGACCGACGTCAGTTTCCGGTAGGTGGCGTCCAGTTCCTGCCGGGACTCGAAGGGCTGGCAGTCGGTCAGCATGCGATACAGGACGGCCCCGACCGCGTACAGATCGGCTTCCGGCCCGATGGGCTCGGTCAGCGCACCCAGTTGTTCGGGCGCCTTGTACAGCCGGGCGGCCGAAAGATCCTCGTCCAGGAACAGCGGCAGGCCCGCGTCCACCAGCGTCCACATCCCCGCGCCTTCCAGGACGAACGCGTCGTTCCGGGAGATCCAGATCGTCCCCGGCCGCACGTCCTGGTGGATGATCCCCAGCCCGTGCAGCGCCTCGATGGTCGGCAGCAGGCCCTGGATCATCCGGATCGCCGTCGCGAAGGACATCCGCCCGGTCCGCGCGAGGCGCTGGTCCAGGGACATGGCCGGGGGAGGATCCGTGACCAGGAACAGCGCGCCACCCTCGATGGCCGCGTTCCGAAGGGCCACGATTCCGGGATGCCGGAAGCGGGCCAGCACCGACAGGTGGCCCTCGACCAGGATTTCCGCCAGGCCCCCCTGGTGTTCGTCGCCGACCGGCACGCGCCGCAGGATGACCGTCGACCCCTCCGGGGACCGCAGGTCCACCGCGCGGACCGTTTCACAGGGATCGGCCGCCTCGACCTGCTCGACCTGGTAGCGTTCGGCCACGATGTGCCCGCGCCGCCAGGCGATGCCCACGCGCTGGGTCCGGGCGGCGGTGCCGTACGTCGGAGTCGCGGCACCGGGCCGCTGCACCGGTGCGCCGTCGCGGACCGTGACCAGCCGCGCCGCGCTTTCGACCTCCCCGACCAGCGCCGCACGGACCACCGCGGCCGAGGTCGGCCGATCCTCCGGACGCCGGGCCAGGCACTGCATCACGATGCGTTCGATCGCTTCCGGGATCGGCTGCCGGGCCCGCAGCGACAGGGACGGCGCGTCCTTCTGGCTGCGTTCCATCAGCATCACGGAGGCGCTGGCGACGTCGAACGGCAGGGCGCCGGCCAGCATGTGGAACAGGACCGTCCCCAGGGCGTACAGGTCGGCCGCCGGCCCGACCGCCTGCCCCGTGGCCTGCTCGGGGGCCATGTAGGCCGGGGTTCCGACGATGTGCCCGTCCTGCGTGAGGTGGCTATCCGCGTCGAACACACTGGCGATCCCGAAGTCGAGGATCTTGACCAGGGGCCCGAAACCCTCCGCCTGGCACAGCATGGCGTTCACGGGCTTCAGATCCCGGTGGACCACGCCCCGGGCGTGGGCGGCTTCCAGGCCCGAGCACAACTGCGCCGCGATGGGCAGGGCACGCTCCAGCGGCAGGGCGCCGTGGGCCAGGAGGGCTTCCAGAGTCACGCCATGGAGGTACTCCATGACCAGGTACAGCATCCCGTCCACGCTGCGGCCGAAATCATGGACCGTCACGACGTTGGGATGGTGAAGGCTGCTGACCGCCCGGGCTTCCTGCATGAACCGGCCCACGGCACGGGACTGGGACAGCAGGTCGGGCTGGATCACCTTGACGGCCACTTCCCGGTCCATGGCCAACTGGCGGGCCACGTAGACCGAACCCATGGCGCCTTCGCCCAGCAGACGCAGGATTTCGTACCGGCCGTCGATCGTCCGGCCGGTCAACTCCGCACCCGAAGTCTTCATGCGACGTGCCTGCACCGCCCGCTCAGGGGCTCGTCCGGTTCAACTGCAACCGTACCACGCCCGCCAGCGCCTCCGGCAGGAACGGCTTGGGAAGGAAGCTGGAACCCGTTTCGGCCAGGCCCAGGAACGCCGCATCGCCATCGGTGTACCCGGACGTGAACACCACGCGCATCGTGGGGCGCAGCGCCAGCAGGCGACGCGCCAGGTCGCGGCCGTTCATCCCCGGCATGACCACGTCCGTCAGCAGCAGGTCGATCGCATGGCCGAACCGGCCGGCGACATCCAGCGCCTCGAACCCGTCCCGCGCCTCCAGCACGCGGTAGCCGCGCTCGGTCAGCACGGCGACCGTGAAGCCTCGCACGGCGTCCTCGTCCTCGGCGACCAGGACCGTTTCCCCCCCGCCGGAGGCCACCTTGGGGGACTGCCGCGCCTGCAGGGGCTCGGCCTTCCCCTCGACCCGCGGCAGGTACACGCGGAACGTGCTCCCCCGCCCGATTTCCGAATCCACGACCACGCGCCCGCCGCTCTGCTGGACGATCCCGTACACGACCGCCAGCCCCAGCCCCGTCCCCTTGCCCGGCCCCTTCGTCGTGAAGAACGGCTCGAACACGTGGGAACAGGTTTCGGCGTCCATGCCGATCCCGGTGTCGACCACCGACATCATCACCCACCGACCCGCCGGAAGGTCCCCGTGGCCGTTTTCACCTTCCACACCGACTTCGATGTCGCTGGTCGTCAGGGCGATGACACCCCCGCCCGGCATCGCATCCCGTGCGTTGACCAGCAGGTTCATCACGACCTGCTCCAACTGGCCCTCGTCGGCGCGGACCACGCCCAGTTCCGGTGCCAGCGACTTGTGCAGCAGCACGTCCTCGCCCAGCAACCGGCGCAGCAGGCCGTCCATGCCCGACACCACGCGGTTCAGATCCAGCACGGCCGGCTGCAGGACCTGCCGCCGGCTGAACACCAGCAACTGCCCCGTCAAGGCCGCCGCACGGCGTCCCGCACTGAGGATTTCGTCCACCTTCGCCCGCAGGGGGCTTTCGCGATCCAGTTCGTCCAGCAGCAGTGCGCTGTATCCCGTGATCGCCGTCAGCAGGTTGTTGAAGTCGTGGGCGATCCCGCCCGCCAGGCGCCCGACGGCCTCCATCTTCTGGGCATGGCGCAGCCGCTGTTCCAGATCCCGTCGCTGCGTCACGTCCTCGACCATCCCGATGATCCGGGAACCCCGTCCGTCGGAGTCGCGAAGGATGCGCGCGTTTTCGGACAGCCACACCGCGCGCCCGTCCACCCGCGCCGATTCGAACTCGAACCCGTGCACCGCGTCGCTGCCCTCGATGGCCCGCAGGAAATCCTCCCAACGGCCCGCGCCCCCGTGCAGCGTCATCCCGTTGAAGCCCGGGTCGGCGCCCATCGAGTTCTGGCCGTCATACCCCAGCATCCTCGCCAGGGCCGGGTTCGCGCTGAAGATCTCCCCGTCGACGGTGCACTGGTAGATTCCCTCGACCGCGGAATCGACGATCGATCGGTAGTTTTCCTCGGCCCGCTTGCGTTCGCTGATGTCCCGGACCACCACCTGGATCGCCGGTCGCCCCTTGAACTTCGTCGGCCCCGCGGCGACCTCGACCTCGACCGAGGTCCCGTCCATCCGCAGGAAGCGCTCCTCGATGGGCGGAATCGTGATGCCGTCACGGTACATCGATTCGACCTGCTCGCGTGCCAGATCGCGCGACTCGGAGTGCACCACGTCCATGATCGGCCGGCCGATCAGATCCTCGGGGGTCCGGGCCCCGAACATCCCCAGGGCCGCGGGGTTCGCGAACACGATGCGCCCGTCCTGGTGGACCGCGATGCCGTATGGGGAAAGGTCCACCAGCAACCGGTAGCGCTCCTCGCTTTCCTCGATGATCCGCTCGGCGCGGCGGCGCTGGGTGTCGTCACGAACGATCGCGACGACATCGTCCTCCGCGATCGCGACCAGTCGCGCCTCGTAGTGATGCTCCCCGTCGGACATGTCCATGGGGTACTCGACCACGACGACCGATCGGGATTCCGCGGCCTGGCGGATCCCTCCCGCCAGCAGTTCGCCGATCGGCGGAGGCATGACCTCCAACACCGTGCGCCCCATGAAGTCGCTGGGCGACATCGCCAGCATCCCTTCCTGGCCGCCCATGTATTCCTTGAAACGCCCGTCCACGCCCAGGTGGAAGAAGAGGTCCGGAACGACGCGGAACACCGCTTCCAGCTTGGAGGCGGTCATGCGGCAGTCCTGCTCGCTGCGCGACCGGCCCTCGGCCTCGGCCAGCAACGATGCGCTCAGGCGCAGCACGTCGTCGCTGCTCTCGCGAACCCTCCGCCCCATCTCGGCGCGGGCTGTCGATGGGTCGTCCCCCGCCCGGGCCATGGCCGTCAGGTCGCTCAACATCATGACGACGCCCGAGGGCCCTTCGGATCCGTCCCCTCGCCGGCGCATCCGGATCTGCAGACGGCGCATGGACCCTCCGGCCATGACCTGCCGCTCGATGCTCGACTCCTCGACCCCGGCCCCCAGGAAGGCCTCGACCTCGGTGCCCATTTCCGGCAGCAGATCCTCGATCGTCAGCCGGACCCCGGGACGACGCCATCCGTAGACCGACGAACCGCACAGATCGGCCGCCGGCCGGTTGCCCAGCACGACCTGGCCCCGCCCGTCCAGCACGAAGACCGCGGCAGGAAGGCCGTCCACGAGGTTCTGGTACCGCTCGCGCTCGTCTGCTTCCTCCCGGGCGGCCGCCCGGTGCTTGGCGACCCGGGAGTCCTGATCCAGATCCTCCCACGCCCGGCAGGCGACCATTTCCACGCCGTCCAGAACCGCCACCGCCCGCCGGACGCCTTCGGCCGTCAGGAGACCGGATTCCTGTGCGGCCCCACCCAGCACGTCACGAACCGCGTCGCGAGCCGCCTGCGCGCAGCCGACCAGGATTTCCAGCGGCACCCCGCGGGCCCGGTGGGCTCGCACCTCGGCGGCGACGAAGGCCGCGACTGCCCCCCCGCGGGATCTGGCGCCGGGGGCGATGCCCGCTTCGGAGCCCTCGCCCGCGAGGTCCACCCGGAAGGCGTCCAGCACCCCGACCATCCAGCGGCTGGTCGCCTCCTGGAAGGACGGCCTGTCCCGCAGGAGTCCCAGTTCCTGGACCCGTTCCTCGAAGCGGCGCAACACGAGGTCGCGCCGATCCTCCGCGATCGCAGCGATCGGATGCACGATCCGGTCTCCTTCGAACATTTGCGGGCATGATACCCCAACCGTCGGGCATGCAATACCCGTGTTGTGATCACGCCGGAAGGGGTTCGTGCGAGCCCGGGGTGGACCCTATTCGACGGGCAGGGGAGCAGGGGCGGGGAACAGGACCCGCTCGGCCAGGCCGTGCGGGAGGTTCGACGCGTCGATCTGCACCAGGATCACGTCCAGCCAATCCGACGCCTGGATCACCTGGGTCAGGGGATGGCAGGGATCGCCGTCCGCCCCGACCAGCGCCGGATGGAACTTTTCGGCCAGCAGGTACAGGGCGATCCGATCGCTGGTAACGTCGGGGAACCAACTGCGCTGCATGTACTTCTGGAACAGGTGGCAGAACACGGCGCCGTCGATGCCCTTCCCGAAGCGGTCCAGGGACAGTTCCTCCCCGATCTTCAGTTCGATCGCGGACAACCGGCCTTCCTTGTCCACGCCGACCATGTCGATCCACAACTTCGACGTGGCCCGGTTCCGCTCGGCCAGCGACGTCTTGAACACGCCGGCGGGGAACTGTCGGACCAGGCGATGCGGGAACGCGCCCTGCAGGAACTTCTTCGCGTGCTCGCCCACCCACGTCTCGATGGCGGCCTCGGGCGCCGGCTTCGTTCCGGCAGCGCCGCGGTGGAGGTTCGCCCGGTCATAGGTGAACAGCAGTCCGCTCTTGATGTCGCCCCGGATCTCGGCGGCCTCCTGCACGTAGCGCGCGGATCCGTCCAGGCGGAACTCGAACCCCGTCATGGAGTCCTGCAGGACCACCAGTCGCATGGCCAGGGTCCGCAACTGGGCCCGGCTGAGCCCCCGGGGCGGCCGAACATCGACGACCCGCTGGGGCATGTCGTTGTTCAGGATCCAGGAAACACCCCACAGGTCCAGGGGATCCTGCAGCACGGCCGCCTCGTCACGGGGCGTGGCCGGCGGCTGGACGTACGACACCTTGAGGACACCGGGGCTGCCGAGAGCGTCGAATCGGATGTTGCTGGGCAGATCGATCATGACGCGGTGTCCTCCCGGCGGTTGCCCGCCTGTGTCTTGTCCACCCGAGCCGGTGTACACGAACCTTGACCGGGCCTCGCTCGCGCAAGGCCTTCACATTCTTCTGGTGCGATGGGTGCAAGGGCCCCTGCGAGGTCCCTGGCTGCGAACTGCCGGGGTTGTCAAGCAGGCTCGGGAATCGCGGGATCGGCTGAAGATGCCGTCCCCGCCCGGACCCGAAGGCCCAGGCGGGAACGGCCGGAATCAGGCGCGCCGGACACCGCCGATAGCGTGACCGGAACGCATCGAACCGGTCGGATCAGAAGCGCCGGGGACCGCGATCGCCGCCGCCGCCGTAGCCGCCGCCGCCGCCGCCGCCGCCGTAACCGCCGCCGCCGCCGCCACCACCGCCGTAACCGCCGCCGCCGCCACCGCCGCGGTCTTCACGCTCGCGGGGGAAGTCGACCTTGACCGCACGGCCGTCGATGATCTGGCCGTCCATTTCGTCCTTGCACTTCGCCGCGGCTTCTTCCGTGGAGAACGTGACGAAACCGAAGCCCTTGGAGCGGCCGGTGTCACGATCCATGATGACGCGGACTTCTTCCAGCTGGCCGAAGCGCTCGCACGCATCGCGGAGCACCGAGTCCGTGGTTCCCCACGCCAGACCACCCATGAACAGCTTGTTCTTCATTCCAGACTCCGATTCGCAGGCCATAGAGCCCACACCTGACACACGCCCGATCTCCGGGCACGAGAGGCCACCGCCACGCGGCGTCCGGCTTTCTCCTGAGACACGGTGCCCTTTCAGTCACCGTTCGTCCAATCCGTGTCATCGGGGCTCATTACGAACCATGCAGACTCGGTTGCGGAACGACTCTCGGTAGGAGGACCACCTCCGTTCAGGAGCACAGTAGTCCTTCTTTCGGAAGATAGCAAGCAGGGAACACCGGTTCCGGGATCCCTCGGGGTTTCCCCTAGCGCCTCACAGGCCCTGGGCCCTAGGGCGTCAACGGGCGCACCTCCAATGGATGCATCCCCCCCGATGGGCGACAAAGACGAAGTAGTCATCGCACTGGGAGACCCCGGGGGACCGGGGGAACAGGGAGGGGGGACAAATGCGCTTCACGGCCCGTTCGACACCCGACATGAGCGCCTTGACCGACTCGTTCTATTGCCGCTCCAAGCGGAGGGTCATCCAACTGGAAGGCTGCCTGGACGACTACGTGGACGCGAATTCGTTCGAGCGGCGCCGCAGCGCGTGCTTCCGCTGCCCGATCGGCCGCAGGAACAGGGAGGCGTATGCCGCCTCGGGGGAGTCCGACTGACGGGGACCGAGCAAGGAGATCCGATCATGCAGGAAGATTCGAGGACCGACTCGCCCACGGCGGAAGGCTCCTACCGGCCCGGTGAGTGGGACAACTGTCCCAACGTCACGACCCTCTGCCCGGGGTGCCTGAAGCCCATCCGGGTCGAACTGGCCGGACTCCACGCCTGCAAATGCACGGACATCCTCTGGAGGCGGCACCCGCTGGCCCGGGGCCCGAATCGTCCCTGGCAGGTCGTCTTCCTGGACGATCTGCTTCCGAGCTGAGTCCGTTCGCCGGTTTCATCGGGGTGCAGTCCTCCGGGTTTCCGACCCACGGGCCACCACCGACGGTTCGTCACTGCCAGGCAGGGAGGCGACTATGCGGCGCGTGTTTCTGGTATTCGCGGTCCTCCTCGTAGGGGTGGCCTGCGACAAGCCCGACCAGATCTTCAAGACCCTTCCGAAAACCTATGACCCCGTGACCGGGAACGGCCTGGGTCCCATCGCGACCCACTTCACGGGCACGAAGGGGTTCGTGGACGAGTCACAGGCGACGATCCCGGTCGTGCCCACCCGCGAGGTGTGCAGCGATGCCGAGGTGGCCGCCACCAACGCCGCGATGGTCAACCAGCCGATCCTCCCGATGAAGGGGGCCGGCGGCCTGGACATGACCGGTGGAACGGCGTGGACGGGCCTGACCATCGACGATGCGCAGGCCAAGACCGCACTCTGCCAGGCGGGCTACTACGGCGACGGCGTCGCCGCGTGGGGCGACAACTACGAGGTGATCGCCTTCTTCGACCCCACGTCCCGGCTGATCGAGGACATCCTGGTGACCCCCGGCTACCTGGGCACGATCACCGCCGGGGACTATGTCTTCGCCGTGAACGAGCCCATCACGAAGGCCGGCGTGGCGCTGGACCGCGGCGACGGCGGGGAACTGGATCCGCGGACCGAAACCAGCCTGCGGGAACTGGACCGCGCGCTGATCCGGGCGTTCCGGCCCTCCCTGGACGCCGACCTGGTGGACTGCATCGAGTCCGGGTCGTGCTACATCATCAGCACCAGCACCACGCCCGTGCTGGTCTTCACCAGCGTCAACCTGTACGTCGTCCTGGAGCCCCAGGAGCAGCGCATCGTGCAGATCGAGGTGGCCCTGAAGCGGCCCTTCCGCATCGGCGCGGGCGAAATCACGGTGGCGGGCGTGAACCCGACGATCAAGGGGACCGCTGCGGCCGGCATCCCGGACTGCAGCGTCACCTACGGCACCACCTGGAAGCACATCCGCGAAAAGTGCCTGGGCGACGATCCGATGGCCATGACCAACGTCCGGGCGGTCATCGGGTACGAAAACGTCCTGGTGGAATTCGGCGGCGTGCTGCTGTACTTCGACCGGCCGGGGCTGGCGGTGGATCAGATCCTGCCGATCGCCCCGGTCCCCGAGGACGGCGACACGGTGTCCATCGTCAGCACCAACGCCGGCTATGAAGGCCTGTTCTCGATGCCCTACTCCGACGTCCTCCGGCTGTACAAGGCCAACCTGGACACGCTGATCCGCGCGGAACTGCCGGACCTGCCGGCGGACGCGATGACGGGCGCCGACCTGCTGAGGACGCCGGACGACCCCAAACTGCCCGACGAGGTGAAGCACTCGTACCCGGACCGACTGCGGCCGGGGGGCATCTACGCGGTGTTCTGCATGCCGGACGAGACCCCCGAGGGGAAGTACGCGGACTGCTTCGCGGATTCCAGCGGGCGGGCGACCCTGCCGCTGACGTCGTCGCTGCAGGCCATCGTCGGGATGGTGCTGGGCGCCGACGTGACGCCGAAACTGACCAGCCCCAGCCTGTACGTCCAGCAGTTCGAGCAGGCACTGGCCGAGTATTTCAACGGCGGGCCGATCCTGCCCGAGCAGATCAACCTGGCCCCGGACGCGGGCTCGCCCGACCGCATCTACGCCACGATGACGCTGTTCGACGCCGGGGTCCCGTATACGATCAACGTCTACTACGGCGGCAACGACGACCGCCTGCACTTCCTGAACTTCCAGAAGGGCTCGTCCCGCATGGAGCGCGTGCTGCTGGCCGACGCGGCCCTGCCGACCCCGTACGAGGCGACGCCCTCCGGCGTCTTCACCCTGTTCCACTTGATCACGTCGCCGCGCCTGGGCCTGGGGGCCGTGGGAACGGTGGCCGTCGATCACGCGGTCGCCGCGACGCGCCGGGCGCTGCTGAACGTGACGATGTCCGACACGGAAACGCTGCAGGTGCTGGCGCCCTGGACGCCGGCCTCCAGCGTGTCCGGGTACTGGCTGCCCCTGGAGGGCCCCCAGGACCGGTTCAACCCGGCGGACTGGTTCTCGCTGTCCGGCAACACGATCGGCGCGGGCTTCTACCTGGCGCCCCCCGCACCGGGGTCCGAGGACCGCGAGGTCGTCGCCATCACGGCCAGCAACTTCTTCGGCACGATCCCGTTCTGCGGCTTCGAGGTGCGCATCGGCGACTACGCGGACGAGCTGCTGGCCGCGATCGAGGGCGCAGGCTACCCGTGCACGTCGATCGTCCGCCGCAGCACGAACCGCGAGTTCGTCACGTCCATCGCGGACATGGACATGCAGGCCCGGTTGTCCGTGAACAACAACATGGTCGACAGCGTGCTCTTCTGGCTGCGCTGAGGCAGGGAGGAACGACGATGAAGAAGCAGATGGGCATCCTGTTGGCGCTGGGGGCCTGGACGCTGGCGGCATCCGCCTGCGTGGACCACCGCTCGACGAAGACCGAGCTGTTCAACGAGAACACGTACCTCCGGAAGGAGTTCCTGGTCCGGCCGAACCCGGGGCACACGAACCCGGCGACCCAGGTCCAGGACGATCGCGGATGGCTGATGGGCCTGACGGTGACCGGCGTCAGCGTGCCGACCGCCATCACCGACATCTTCCCGGGGCTGCAGTCGGACGTGAAATACGTCCAACTGGCGTTCAGCAAGGACACCCTGCAGATCATCGACGGGATCACCCCCGGGCCGTACACGACCGACGGCAACCTGGTGGACCCGTCGCAGGCCGCCGACCTGGCGCCCCGGGTCCTGCAGGAGTATGCCGGCACCCACGTGGACCTCCAGTTGCGCAAGAACCTGGACGGCGAGGTCACGAACTACCTGGAGGAGAACCGCGAGCGCCCCTGGGAGGACCGGCAGTTCTTCAAGGCGGAACTGAAGGACGGCAGGTTCAACGACCTGTCCAAGCTGTCCTGGTATGACGACTGGGCCACGTCGCCGGCGATGACGCTGGTGTCGAAGTCCCTGGTGCCCGGCAGCCTGAAATGGGTGGACACGGTCAGCAACGAGTCGAACATGGGCCCGACCGCCACGGTGGACTGGGCGAAGGGCGACTACATCGAATGGACCGTTCGCCTGGCCTACAAGGTCGATCCCGCCTACGGCAGCCTGATGGTGTTCCGCGCCGGCATCGACACGCAGACCGTGGATATCAAGTACTCGCTGTGGCGGCGGCCCGACGCGCCGGCCGGCAAGGAGTACGTGACGCGCCCCATCGGCGAAAAGGACGCGTACCGCCGGCAGTTCGGCGTCTGGGACTACATCGTCCAGAACTACCAGGACCCGGAATCGGGCTTCATCGGCGCCCGCAGCCTGCTGTCGCGATTCAACCCGCGGCAGGCCCAGGACTTCTACCTGGTGGACGTGCCGAAGGAGTTCCGGAACGTCTACGACAGCATCCAGGCCAAGACCAACGCGCTGTATGAAAAGGCGGGCGTGGAGGCGCGCATCGCCTTCCACGAAAAGGACGAGGGGGGCATCGTCCGCGAGCCCGGCGATCTGCGCTACAGCTTCGTGTACTGGCACAACAACGCGTTCACGGACATCCCGTGGCTGGGGTACGGGCCCAGTTGGATCGACCCCCGGACCGGCGAAATCATCGGCGCCGTGCTGAACTTCAACAACTGGCAGGGGCTGCACTGGTACACGCAGGTCGTGGCGGACTACCTGAAGGGAATCGGGAACTCGTTCGCCGAGGGCGCCGGGGCCTGCACGCCGGGCGAACTGCGGCCGATCGTCCCCGACGACGTGAAGGCGAACGTCGAAAACACGACGCTGGTGTCCAAGATGACGTCCTACATGGGGCAGGCGCCCGCGGACTGGGTGGTGCAGCACGACGCGGCCTGGTACGACCAGTACCACATGCTGCTGGGCGACATCCGCTACTTCTACCCGCCGTACCAGACCTACGTGTACAGCGGGCGCGAGGCGGGCCTGAAGGAACTGCAGGGCGGGAACGCGCGGCTGCTGGAAGGCGAGCGCCAGTTCTGGGACGTGGCCGGCCGCCTGGACCGGATCCAGAGCCCCACGGGCCACGACGACTTCACCGCGCCCGGGGCCATCGAGGCCGGCGCCGAGTTCATCCGCACGGCGAAGGAGTCGATGCGATCCCATGCCGAATACATGGCGAACCGGCGCGTGGCGGCGGGCATCCAGGGCATCGAACTGATGAACCCCGAGATGCTGCTGGAGTCCATCGCGGACATCAGCCAGCGGTGCAAGGCGGACGGGACCTGGCAGACGTTCGACGAGTGGGAGGACGACATCCGCTGGCGGATCGCGCACCAGACCAGCGTCCACGAACTGGGGCACAACATCGGGCTGTACCACAACTTCTACTCCAGCGTGGACCGGCCCAACTACCAGACGTGCACGGGCTGCGTGAACCAGCCCCACGGCAACTCGTCCAGCGTCATGGACTACGTGCACCACTTCGGCGAAACCAGCGCGGACCTCGGCTGGTATCCCTACGACGTCGCGACGCTGATCTATGCCTACCGCTACGATTCGCAGGCGGCCGTGAACCTGGAGGCCGACGCGGCCATCATCAAGGTCGTGCACCCGGACTGGCACGACCCGGCGAAGGACCCCGTGGGCGAGGCCGGCGGGCCCGACGGCAAGAAGCACCCGGAGCGCAGCTACCTGTATGCGAACGACTACCACGAACCGCTGTCGCCGCTGGTCAAGACCTTCGACCTGGGCACCACGCCCACCGAGATGGTCAAGAACGCGGTGATGTACTACGACTGGATGTACAAGTTCCGGAACTTCCGCAGTTATCGCCAGTACTGGGAAACGTGGACCTATGCCGACGGCGCCTTCAGCAGCACGTTCCTGCTGCGGCGGATGCTGGAACTGTGGGCCCTGGACTGGGACGCGGACGGCCTGGAAAACAACCTGCGCCTGCTGGGCGTCGAGGGCGACCGGTTCTTCTTCGACAACGTGCGGGAGGAGTTCGCCAAGGAAATGGGCCAGGCGAACCGGATGGTCGTCAATTTCTACCGGGCCATCCTGACGCAGTCGAACGGCGAGCGGTCCTATGCGACCACCTACGACTCGTTCTTCGGCGACGTCACGCGCATCGGCATCATCTACGACAAGTTCTACGCGATGCTGTCGTTCCTGGGCCTGTGGCCGGCGGACTGGTACAACTGGGACGACTACGCGTACCTGGCGTACTACGAAGGCAACCGCGGCAACGCCCAGTGCTACTCCGATGCCCAGGCCGCCGTCCTCGAGATGCTGGGCGGTTCGTACGACGTGTATCCCTGGTTCCTGCCGCTGGCCGTCGAGGTGTTTGCCCAGGACACGCACAACATCAACTTCGGCGACCAGTCGATGAAGGAGTGGATCGGCTTCCGGTCGTTCGACAACGACCAGGACCTGATCGACTACTTCGGCTTCGACCCGCGCACGCAGTGCAACACCCCGGCGGGGATCGAAAGCGACTGCCCCGCCGCGGCCTTCGGCGCCGCCGACGACGGCCACCAGACCTTCCACGACGCGAAGGGCGGCAAGTGGGCCTACCTGTTCCTGGACGACCGGAACCAGCACCTGTGCGCCAGCGCGGACCTTTCGCCGGTGTCGTACAGGCTGCTGTGGGACTTCAACGAATCGGTGAACATCGACCACCGGGCCACGGCCAGCACCTACGACATCAAGTACTACCTGGACTTCTACCGGTACTTCAACTGAGGCGTCGCTGGCGGAGGCGTGACATGACCACACGAATCCCACGCGGGCCGGTGCGCATCGTCCCGGCGCTGGTCGCGGCGCTGATCGCGTCCGCGGGCGCCGGGGTGACCGCCGCACCCGCCCCGGAAACGGCGGTTGTCCCTGCCGAGGATGTCGACATTTCGGCCCGCATCCCGACGAAGGCCGGGGCGCCGCAGTTCTGGCACCTCCTGGCGATCTACGAACTGCACTTCAACCTGATGTCGGACGCGTACTCGGCGAACGACGTGTATTCCTGGTACATGCTGCAGGCCAAGTTCGACGTGACCCGCCGCGACCAACTGGGCATCCGGATGGAACTGCTGCAGCGCTTCGTCGCGGACCGGGACGAATCGGGCCTGTTCTTCGGGGACATCCGCTTCACCTACTGGCGCAAGTTCGCGCTGCCGATCCCGAAGTTCCCGATCCCGGGCGTGGCGTCGATCTACCTGACGGCGCCGTCGTCCCGGGAAAGCCAGGCGCGGTCCTACCTGACGCGGCCGACGGTCAGCCTGTCCCTGGCGCCGTCCTGGGGACCGCTGACGCTGATCGCCACCGGGATCTACCGGTACTCGTTCGCGAAGTACGCCGAGTCGGCCGAGGGCGGGACCCCGAACGAGCGCCAGTCCGCCGCCATCCAGGCGCAACTGCTGTACCAGCCGCTGCCCTGGTTCACGCCGTCGTTCCTGTGGCAGTCCTGGTGGGCCGAGTCCTACCCCTCCCGCGAGAACACGTCCCAGGGCTGGCGTGGTTCGTCGTACTACTTCGAGTTCGCCCTGACGTTCACCGTGCCGATGCCGGCCCGATCGCCCGGCCTGGACCTGTCGCTGGTGTACTCCCAGGGCGCGGCGATGCTGACGGACGGGCTGTACCGGTTCGCGTTCGCGAAGCGGGACCAGGCGGAGCTGTACCTGGGGGTGAACCTGTCGTATTGAGGGGGCGTGCTACCGGATGCACGCCTCGTGGATCATCGCCGCGTACAGTTTCGCCGCACGGACGACCTCGGGGATTTCGACGCTTTCGTGGGCGACGTGGGCCAGTTCCAGGCGACCGGGGCCGCAGAGGATCGGCGAGGAACCGGCCTCCCGGAACAGGGCGGCGTCGGAGTGGGAACGGAACGCCCCCGGGGCCCAGGGCTCGCCCGTGCGCTCGTAGGCGGACCGCATCGGGGACAGCAGGGGGCTGGCCGGATCCAGCGAGTACCCGGCGGCATGGAACGACGCCTTGTGATCCAGGCGGATGCGCCGGCTGGTCACCGACTCCCGGGCCAGACCGATGCGGTCCAGGACCTCGGCGGCGGACCCCCCGGGCGCCAGGTGTACGTCCAGCAGCGCCTCGCATCGCGTGGGCACCTCGAACTTGTCGCCGCCGCCCCGGATGTTGCGCAGGTTGATGGCGATGGCGTCGCCGGCCGGCAGGTTGCCCAGGCGCTCCAGGCTGGCGGCCAGCCACGTCAGCATCGCCTGGATCGCGTTGCGCCCGATTTCGGGCAGAGCCGCGTGGGCGCCGATCCCCTCGGCCGTCATCAGGCATTCCAGGTACCCGAAGTGGTCCGTGCAGGGCACCAGCCCAGTGGGCTCGCCGATGATCGTCAGCGGCGGCAGGGGGTTGCGCTGGATGAACGCCATGGCCCCGTCGCCGTACTCCTCCTCGCCGACGACGAACGCCACGATCAGCCCGCGCTTCAGCGGGATGCCCGCCGTGGAAACCGCCACCAGGGCCTCGGCCATGGCCGCGCACCCGCTCTTCATGTCCGCGGTGCCCAGCCCGAACAGGGTATCCCCGTCGCGCCGCGCGCCGTGCGCCGTGCTGCCGTCGGGCAGGGGGACCGTGTCCAGGTGGCCCACCCACAGCAGCGCCGCCGGGTCCGGCCCCAGTTGGACGACGACGTTGGCCCGGGATCGATCCCCCATGGCCGCGGGCACGGGTTCCAGGCGACACGGGATGCCCGCGCGCCCCAGGGCGTTCGTGAAGACCCAGGTGGCGGCCGCCTCGGCATAGGACGGGCTGTAGACGTCCACCGCGTCGGTCAGGAGGTGCAGCAGGCGATCCTCGCGGATCCGATCCAGGATGACACCCAGGCCGTCCATTCGTTCCCTCGCTGTGAAGGGCGCCCGATACGGCTCAGGTCTCGCCGGCATCCACCGCGGCGGGCTTCGGCTTCGGGTGGGAGCGGGTCACGCCCAGGTGCCGCTTGGCCCGCCTCTTGGCGTAGGCCGGGTGCGACGTGAGGTTCTGCTCCAGGTACACGTGGGCGGTTTCGTTGCCGAAGCCCTGCTGCTTGAAGAACGTCACCGCCTGGTGGTTTTCGGCGTCGGTGTCCACCAGGATCATCCGGGCGCCCTCGTCGATGAACAGGTCCCGCATGCGCGTGACCAGCCGGCTGGCCACCCCGCGACGGACGACCTCCGGGGCCACCCCCAGCCACAGCAGGTAGCCGTAGGTCCAGGCGCTGCGGCGCTTTTCGATCAGCGTCCCCAGCGCGAACCCGACGACCTCGTCGTCCATCTCGGCGACCAGGCACGTTTCGCCGTCCGTGGCGAACAGCTCGATCACCTCGTACTCGTCCCAGGTGCGGTGCAGGTTCGGCCACTTTTCGGCCGTGAACAGCCGCTCGCCCAGGGCGAACACCTTCGGCAGATCCTCCAGGACCATCTCGCGGACGGCGATGGGATTCCCCGAGGACTTCCCGTTGTGATGACCGTGAGGGGGATGGGCCTGGGGATCGGGGGAGGAAGGGGACCTTGACGGATCGTCCATGGCTCCTGCCAGTTCGAGCATTTTCATCCGGAACGACCAGACCGTTCCGGGACCATTCTAGTCACGGTCCGGCAGGTCCGCCAGTTCCGGCAGGGGCGCGGCGGGGGGGGCCTTCCCCGGGGACCGGCCTTTTTCGCGGGGTATCGGGCCGGCCTTCGCGATCGCGTCGTTGATCACCAGGCTGGCCAGGCACATGCCGAAGGTCGCCGTGATGTGGACCATCGAACCGTTGATGAAGGCCTTCTGGCTGCACCACTCGTGGGCCTCTTCCTTTTCGCCCGAGTCGGATACGACGAACCTCGGGCAGTGGCAGTTCCCGGTCCCGCAGGCCACCGCGGGCCCCTGGTTTTCCCGCAGTTCGTCGCTGTACACGACCTGGAAATCGCCCGTGAAGCCGTGGTGGCGCAGGCGCTTCCGGACGCGGCTGGCCAGGGGGCAGCCGCTGGATTTCCAGATCGACGCGACACGCACCCGGGTGGGGTCCAGTTTGCCCGACGCGCCCATCGTGGAATACAGCGTCGTGTCCAGGTCCAGCGCCTGCAGGATCAGGCCCAGCTTGGCGCTGAGGGAGTCGATGGCGTCCAGGACGTAGTCGAAAGTTTCCAGCGCGAAGGCGTCCCGGGTTTCGAGGCCGTAGATTTCGTGCCGGGCCACGATGTCGGCGTCCGGGTTGATGGTGCGCAGGCGGGCGGCCAGTTCGTCCACCTTGACCCGTCCCACGTTCGCGGTCGTCGCCTGCAGTTGGCGATTGACGTTGGTGATGCAGACGCAGTCCGAATCGACCAGGGTCAGGTGGCCGACGCCGCTGCGGATCAGCCCCTCGGCGGTCCAGGAACCCACGCCGCCGATCCCGAACAGGATCACGCGGGTGGAACCCAGGCGGGCCATGGCAGCCGGCCCCACCAGCAGTTCGGAACGGTGGAACAGCGCGGCGCGGCTCATGGGGACTCCATTCCTCCCGAACGCGAAGGCGCCGCCCGGGGACCGGGATGATACCGACCTTGCGCCGCCGATGGAAACCGGAGGGAGGGGCGGTGTATCCTTGGCGCCTTGATGGGGCGAAGGGGGCTTGCATGCGACGGACGATGACGGCGGCAATCACGGGTCTGGGCCTGGCCCTGCTGGCGGCCTGCGGAACCACCAGCGCGGGCGGGGATCCCGGCACGGACGCCGTGGACGCCGTCGAGGCGGCCGAGGTCGTCGAGGCCTCGCTGACGATCGAAGGCCTCCCGGCCACCGCGCCGGCAACCGTTCCGCTGAACGTGACCGTGCTGGCGAAGGGCACGGACGGTTTCCCCGCCCAGGGCGCCGTCCTGGCCGCCGCCGTCACCCGGGGCGGAGGCCGCGTTTCCAGCGCCACCGCGACGACCGGCGCCGACGGCCGCGCGACGTTCACCTGGACGCCGGGCCCGGCCCCCGTGCTGCAGCGCCTGGAACTGACCTGGAACGACGTCGCCGCGACGGCCTCCCTGGACGCGACGGTCGCGACGCCCGGGGCCCCCACGGCCTTCGGCGACGTCGACGCCTTCCTGTCCGCGAACGGCATTTCCGGGTCCACCGAGGATCTGGCGTTCACGCCCGACGGCACGCACCTGGTCCTGGGTGTCCCCGGGGGACTGGTCCAACTGGACAAGGACGGCAACGGCGCCACGATCGCCCTGACCGGCGACCCGCTGGGTTGGGCCCTGGGGCTGGCCTACGACGCCGACGGCGTGCTGTGGGCGGCCGACGCCAACGGCAAGGCCCTGCGGCGCATCGATGCCACGGGCAACGTGACGACCATCGCCGACGCCACGGCGGAACCCGCTCTGAAGTACCCGAACGATCTCGCGGTCGGGCCCGGCGGACTGATCATCCTGGCGGACAGTTGCCTGGGGAAGGTCCTGGTCTACAAACCCGACGGCACCCTGGTGTCGGAAAAGGCGTTCGACCCGGCCACCGAGGGCGGCGCCAACGGCGTCGCGGTCGATCCGGCAGGGGACGCCCTGTGGGTCACGACGGAAAACACGGCGTTGCTGTGCGCCAACGGGACCGACTTCGAGGCGGTCAACGGCGGCCTGTACCGCTTTGCCCTGGACGCGGAAGGACACCTGGGCGACCGGACGGACGTGGCGCCCGGACTGGCGAACTTCGTGGACGGCGCGACCTTCGACGCGGAAGGCAACCTGTACGTGATGGTGGACCGGGCAGCCGACGGCATATTGCTGACCGAAAGCGCACTGCTGGTCCGTCCGGCCGAGGGCGGCGACCTGCGGCGCTTCCTGGTCACGACCGACAAGGCCATGGCCAACGCGGTTTTCGGGCCGGCCGCCTTCGGGACGCAGACGATGTATCTGGCGCTGATCGCCATTCCCCTGGCCGTGGCGCCGGAGGCGCGCGGCGTCGTGAAGGTGGACGTGGGGATCGCGGGCGGGGAGTGGGGGCAGTAGCGGGGACGGGGACGGGGACGGGGGAAAATGGGGACAGACACCATTTTCCGGGTACGGGTACGGGTACGGGGAAAATGGGGACAGACACCAATTTCCGCAGGAAATGGTGTCTGTCCCCATTTTCCAGGAGGGAGACGTGGGAATGTTGTCGGACATCCGGGTGCTGGATCTGTCCCTGCGGCTGCCGGGGCCCTTCTGCACCCTGCTGATGGCCGATCACGGGGCCGACGTCATCACGGTCATCGATCCGTCGCTGCGGGGGCTGAATCCCTTCGGGGACGAGCCCGGCCTGTCGCCCTACGAACGCTACCTGAACCGGGGAAAGCGCAGCCTGACGCTGGACCTCAAGGCCGACGCGGGCAGGGCCATCATCCGGCAACTGGCCGCGACCGCCGACGTCGTGATCGAGGGCTTTCGTCCCGGCGTCGCGGCGCGCCTGGGCGTGGATGCGGCGACGCTGCGCGGCCTGAACCCGCGCCTGGTGTACTGCTCGCTGACCGGGTACGGGCAGGACGGTCCCCGGGCCGCCGCCGCCGGGCACGACATCAACTTCGCGGCCTGGTCCGGCATCCTGGGGCTGAACGGCGCCGCGGGGGGCGACCCGGTGCCGATGCCCGTGCAGGTCGCGGACCTCTTCGGCGGCGCGATGATGGCCGTAACCTCGATCCTGATGGCCCTGCACGCCCGGCAGCGCACCGGGGCGGGGGCGACCCTGGACGTGTCGATGACCGACGGCGCCCTGTCGCTGCTGTCGATCCACGCGGCCGAGCGCCTGGCCGGCGGCGCAGAACCGTCCCGGGGCGCGATGCCGCTGTCGGGCCAGTTCCCCTGCTATGACGTGTACCGGTGCGGCGACGGCGGGCACCTGGCCATCGCGGCCCTGGAACCCGTGTTCTGGGACCGCCTGCTGGGCGCCCTGGAACGCCCGGACCTGCACCCGGGGCAGTTCGCCACCGGCGAGGAAGGGCAGCGCATCCGCGCCGAATTCCACGCGATTTTCGCGACGCGAAGCCGCGACGAGTGGATGGCCTTCCTGGGTCCCCGGGACGCCTGCGTGGCGCCCGTCCTGTCCCTGGGCGAGGCCCTGGATCATCCCTTCACCCGGGCCCGCGGAATGATCGTGGACGTCCCCCTGCCCTCCGGGGACGTCGAGCCCCAACTGGCGACGCCCTTCCAGTGCGACGGCACCCGCCCTGCCCCCGGCGGCCCCGCGAGGCCCGGCGCGCACGACGATGAAATCCTGTCGTCGCTGGGATTCGACGCCCAGGCCATCGCGCAGTTGCGCCGGGACGGCGTGATCCGGGCCTGACGCCTCCCCCCGCCCGCCGATCCCCCGTCGTCGATTCGACGTCCATCCCCAGCCTCACCGGGCGAAAATGGCAATTGCACCCCCGTTCTGGTACGGTTCCGCGCCTTTTTCCGGAAGCGACGATGCGGGTGATGCGCGTGCTGACGCCGATGCTGGTGCTGGTGCTGACGATCGCGGGGGCCGGATGCGGCTCCAGCAGCGGGGCTTCCGACGACATGACCGTCGCGGACACCCCCGACGTGCCGGCGGACGTTCCCGCGGACCTCCCCGGCGACGTTCCGGCATCGGACGCCGACGACATCGCAGACACCCCGGCCGCCGATGCGGACGTCCTGATCGGGATCGACGACGGCCCGGCCCCGAAGGCCCTGCCCGAGATCCTCGCGACCTCGCTGCAGAACGTCCTGGAAGAGTACCTCGCGTTCAGCGGCGATCCGGGAGTCAGCGCGGCCCTGCGCCTGGGCGACGGCGGCACCTGGACCGGCGTGGCGGGCGTGATGGACACCACCACCAAGGTCGCCATGACCCCGGACGTCGGCTTCCGGGTCGGCAGCAACACCAAGCCCTACATCGTGGCGCTGGTCATGGCGCTGAAGGAGGAAGGCAAGGTCGACCTGGACGCGCCCCTGACGACCTACCTGCCCGAGTACCCGAACTGGTCCGCCGTGACCGTGCGCATGCTGATGGGGATGCAGAGCGGCATCGCCGACTACATGTGGGTTTCCGACTTCATGATCGCCGCGGTGTTCAACCCGGCCAGCCTCGCCGGGCCCGCGGACCTGCTGGCCTACGTGAAGGACACCCCGATGACCTTCACGCCCGGCGAAGGCTGCGAGTACTGCAACACGAACTACGTGCTCCTGGGGATGATCGCCGAAAAGACCGGCGGCCAGCCGCCCGAGGTGGCCCTGAAGGAGCGCTTCTTCGACCGCCTGGGCCTGAAGAGCACGTACCTCGACGTGGCCGGCGACGAAACCGCCACCCTGTCCCACGGCTATGTCGACGTCGGGATCGTGGGCCTGCAGTTCGGGCTGGGCGCGGACGCCATCGGCATGATCCCCGCGGAATGGTTCCAGCACGACCTGTACATGGACGCCACCTACACGTTCCCGCCGATGTTCAGTTGGACCGCGGGGATGCTGGTCACCACGCCCACCGAAGCCGTGACGTTCCTGCGGGAGATGCTGCGGGGTCGCCTGATTTCCCCGGCCTCCGTCGTCGAAATGCAGACGACCCACCCGTGCCTGCTGCTGGGCAGCCAGGTGGAATACGGCCTGGGCCTGTCCACCAGCATCACCGGGCCCTTCACGCGTTCCTGGGGCCATGGCGGCATGAACTTCGGGTACGAGGCCAACACCATCCACTTCCCGGCCGAGGACATCACCCTGTCGCACATGCACAACCAGTTGCCCGAGCAGTCCTGGCAGTTCCAGGCGATGTTCATGGACCGCCTGCGGGAAGGCGCCGACGCGGCCGTGTACCCGGCGTGCCTGCTGCCCGAGGGCTTCTTCGCCGGCACCGGCGATCGCGTCGAACTGCGCGTCCGCGGCGTCATCGACGCCATCGACACGGTCATCGACATCCGCGGCACACTGAACGGCGCGGACACGCCCCTGTACGGCTTCGGGACGTCCGCCAAGCGGGTCGGCGACGCGGGCGCGGAACGGCTGGAAATCACGTCCACGGCGCCCTCGGTCACGAAGGGCGTGTCCCAGCGCAAGGTCGTCCTGAGCATCGACGCCGCTCAGTTGGCAGGCAAGGACGGCGCCCTGATCCTGGACACCGCCGGCACCGACGCGATGCGCATGACCGTCAGCGAACTGGTCATCGACCCGACGGGCGTGGTCCCGACCACCGGCTGCGTGGTCGCGGTCCCGGTCCCCACCGGCAGCGCCAAAATCCACCTCTGCGGCGGCACCTCGTTCAACGCCGCGGCGGGCGACCTCCTGAAGATCTTCGCCGACGTCCCGGTCACGACCGACGTCGAGGCGATCGACCTGTACCTGGCGGCCGAGGGCCAGACCCGCTGCTTCTGACGGACGCCGCTCCCCGCCGCTCCCGCATTTGACAGCCCTCCCCGCTTTCGGTAGTCACATACCATCCAGGAGTCGCCCATGCTGCGCCGTTCGCTGATCCTGAAACTGTTCGACGCCTTTTCGATCCAGCGGTGGAACGACCAGATCCGCCCGGTGGAACTGGTCGAAATGGACAAGCACGCCCACAAGATGGCCATCGCCTGGTGCCTGGCGCGCTGGGAGGAGGACGCCGGCCACTCCGTGGACTGGCACAACCTGATCCGCGGCGGCCTGTTCGAACTGCTGCGCCGGACCGTGCTGTCGGACATCAAGCAGCCCGTGTACCAGGCCATCCGCAGCGGGCACCGCGAGGCGTTCGCGCGCCTGAGCGACTGGGTGTACCGCCAGTTGGAGCCCCTGGTGGACGACGTCGGCGTCCGGGCCGACCTGCGGCGCTACCTGGTGGACGACGACCTCCTGGACGACACGTCCCGCCGGATTCTTGCGGCCGCGCACTTCCAGGCCAGCCTGTGGGAGTTCCGCATCATCCAGCGCATGAACCCCGGCAGCCGCCTGACCACGCGGGTAGACCGCCTGATGAACAGCGAACTGGGCACCCACCTGGACCTGGTCGGCATGCGCAACCTGGCCACGGGCGCGCTGGTGTCGGCCCAGGGCGGCGTGTCGGACTTCGTGGACCTGGTCGGCCACCTGCGCTTCCAGGTCCGCTGGGCCCAGACGCCCCGCATCCCCCCGACCTCGGTCCTGGGCCACAGCATGCTGGTCGCGTGCCTGTCCTACCTGCTGGCCCGGGAGGTCGGCGCGACCGACCGCCGCCTGCGCAACGACTTCTTCGGCGGGCTGTTCCACGACCTCCCGGAATCCGTGACGCGCGACATCGTGTCCCCGGTCAAGCGATCCATCCCCGAACTGGCCGAGGTCATCGGGCAGATCGAGCAGGAACTGGCCGCGGCGGAAATCTACCCGCTGGTGGAGCCGTCGTGGCGCGACGAACTGCGGTACTTCACGACCGACGAGTTCGACAGCAAGATCCGCGAGGCCGGCGCGGTCCGGAAGGTCACGTCCGACGCCATCAACGCGTCGTTCAACGCCGACGCCCACGACCCCATCGACGGCGAACTGATCCGCGTGGCCGACCACCTGTCCGCATACGCAGAAGCCTACAAGAGCACCAGCAGCGGCATCCGGACCCCGCAACTGGAGGAAGGGCTGCAACTGGCGGCGGCGTGGAAGGGGCGGACGGTGGGGGGCATCGACGTCGGGGCGATCTACGGGGATTTCCAGTAGGGGCGGCGAAGGGGGCCTACTTCTTGTCTTCCTTCTTCCCTTCCTTCTTCTTCTTTTCTCCCTCGTCGTAGCCGTCCATGTCCCCCTTCGATACCGAGCCGATCCGGGTGCTGGGGTTGCCCCTGATGCCGTGGCCGTTTCCGTCGTCATAGACCACGTTCTTGTCGTCGGCGTCGGTGACCAGTTCGTTGATCTTGTCGTTGATGGCCGTTTCCGGCTTCCCGTACAGGTCCTGGATGTTCGAGGTGTTGAAGACGGCCCCGTCGATCGCGACGTGCCCGTCCTCGTGGCCGACCATGCCGTCGTGGGCCGTTTCCCACGCCTTCTGCTGCAACGGGTGGTACTTCGTCTTGTCGGCGTTGTACTGGGTCCAGTGGGGCGTGACCTCCTCGTCCTGGGTCTGCAGGGTGACCTTGGTGATCTGGCCCTTGACCAGCGTGGGCCGTCCCTTCACGGTCGGCTTGTCGGGCAGGACGTACAGGATGCTGCCCTTGCTGCCCTCGTTCTGCGCCGACGTCAGGGCGTCCAGTTTGTCCTTGAACAGATAGAAGTCCGGCTCGGACACGGCGACGCTGCGCTTCCGCGGCGCCCCGAATTCGAAGGTGATGGCGCCGGCCGGCGCCGGGCCCTCCACCAGCGGCGTCACCACGTCCAGCCCGTTCGTCGCGTCCAGCCCGCCCAGGATCTGGTCCAGCGTGGCACCCACGGCGTCCAGGTCCACGGTCAGGGGCCTGCCCAGGTCGTCCAGGGCCTGCAGGAACGCGTCGATCTGGGAACCGTAGTCCTGGCGAAGTCCGTCCGCGTACGCTTCGGCCTCGTCCTTGACCTGGCTGGCGGTGGACACGACGAGGTCCCAGGCCGCAGCCGGATCCGGAACGACGGAGTCCCCCTCCGGCGCTGCGCCACCGTCCCCGCCTCCCGTCGCGTCGGCCACGGTCTGGGCGACGGTATCCGCGACGCCGCCCACCGTGTCGGCAACCTTGGCGGCCACGTCCTTCACGGTGTCCGCGACCGTGTCGACCACGTTGCTGGCCGTGTCGGCGACGGCATCCGCCGCCCCGCCGACCGCATCCGATGCCGCGTCGTAGGCATCGCCTGCCGCATCGGCCAGGTCATCGGTCCACCCGGCCCTGGGGGCGGGTTCCTGCGGGGCAGCCCCGGATCCGGCGGATCCGCGATTGCGACCGGCGCCATTCGACAGCACGGCGAGGCGCGCGTGGACCTGCTGCACCTTCGCCAGGACCGCGGCCTTGGCCGCCGGCCCGGGACCCGCCGGGGCCGGACCGCCGCCGCCCGCAGTACCGCCGCCCGCAGCCCCGCCCACCGCGACGTCACCGGCGTCCAGCCGCGCCCAGGTCTTCGGCCCGACCACGCCGTCGGCAGACAGGCCGCCGGCCCGCTGAAAGTCCCTGACCGCCCGAAGGGTCGCCGGCCCGAAGGCGCCGTCGGCGGCCAGGCCGGCCCCCGTGGCGTTCAACGATTGCTGCAGGTCGACCACCGCCGCGGACTTCTGGCCGACGCGCAACGTCGGCCGGGAACCGCCCCCGGCGCCGCGCGGACTCAGAATCGCGACCTGTTCGTCGTAGCCCTTCCCGCGCAGCGACTCGCGCACTCCGGAAGGTCCCTCGGGTGATGGGGATGGCTTCGTGGCGCGCGACGCCTGGACGGAGGCTCCCTGGGGGGCCTGGACGCGATCCGGTCCGGACGCCATGACGATTCCCTGTGGCAGACCGTGACGAATGATAGCGCGGATCGTCAGGCCTTCATGGATTGGCCCGCTGATCGGGCGATGCAGCAGCGTCCTTCCCGGGTATCAGGTGCCGGGTCAGCAACGCCGACAGCAGCCCTCCCAGGTTCCCGTCGCCCCCCTGGACCAGCACGTCGGGCGTGACCTTCACGTTGCCCAGGGCGATCTGCTTGGCGATTTCCACGGCCGTGACGCCGCTGGCCCCGATGGCCTGGTTCTGCAGCATGTAGGCCTTCGCTGTCGCCTCGCCCATGGCCAGGATCCGGGCGCCCTCGGCACGGCCCTTCGCCTCGATGCCCTTGGCCTCGCCCTCGGCCCGCAGCCGGATCGACTCGGCCTCGCCGCCCGCCGTCTGGATCGCCCTCTCGCGGTTCTGCTCGGCGATCTTCACGCCGATTTCCGCCTCGACCAGATCCTTCTGCTTGTCGGCCTGGGCGCCGGTCTTTTCCTTCGCGATGCGCTCCTGCTCGGCCTTCTGCTGGGCCTGGTACATGGCCTGCTGCTGGTCGGCGATGATCTTCTTGGTCTGGGTATCCATCAGTTCCTTCGGCAGCCCGATCTGGCAGATCAGCACCGACACCAGTTCGACGTGGTAGCGCTCCAGTTCGATCTTCGTGCGGTCCTCGGCCTTCTTCTGCTCGTCCGAGCGGTCCTGCAGGAAGTTCATGGCCGACGTGGACGACGCCTGGTTGCGGAAGGAACTGTCGATCATCGGATGGATGACGTGGTTGATCAGGTTGTCGATGGAACCGATCTTGGCCACCATGTAGGGCGCCTGGTCGGGCCGAACGCGGATCACGACCTTGACGCTGACCGAAATCTCGAAGCCGTCCTTCGAAATGACCTTCAGGGAATCGAACCGCGTCGTCTTTTCCTCGTCCCAGTCGATCGTGATGTTCGTGGTGTCCACGACATAGGCCATGTAGGCCAGGCGGTTCAGGTAGTACACGCCGGGACCGGCGACCTCCTGCTGGATGCCCCGGAAGCCCGCCGGCACGACATAGCGTTCGATGCCCGCGTCCAGGCGCGTTTCGATGGCCTTCCGCGCCCCGGCGTCCACGGTGCCGCCCCGGGCCAGCGCGGCCTCTTCGACGCCGGCACGGACCTGGGGAGGCTCCTCGCCGACGTTGGACACGACGACCGCGACCTGGCCGCGCTCGATGACCGCGACGTCGTCCTCCTGGACCTTGAACAGCATCGGGTTGATGTAGTAGGTGCCCGGCCGCAGCACGTCGAACTGCGGGCCGCGCTGGCCGCCGTTCTGCAGGAACGCCGAGGCGTCCTGGTAGTCGGCGTGCCCCTGGACCGACTTCGCGACGTACTCCTTGTCCGGCAGCGGCGCGCCGTCCAGGGCGGTCACCAGGCCCACCTTCTTGGCGGGGATCACGGTCGCGACGGTCACCTCGACCTTGAACAGGTCCACGTTGATGCGGTACGTGCCGGGCTGGAGGATCTGGATCTGGGGGCCTTTCTGGCCACCGTTCTTCAGGAAGGCCTCGCCGTCCTGGAACGCGTTGTGCCCCTCTGCGAGAACGGCCAGAAGGCGCCCCGGCGCGATGGCCTTGCCGTCCATGGCCGTCACGATGCCCACCTGCCCCTTGTTGATGACGATGGCGTCCAGCAGGCGCACCTTGAACAGGTTCAGATTGATGCGGTAGGTGCCGGGGGGCAGGATCTGGATCTGCGGGCCCTTTTCGCCGCCGTTGCGCAGGAAGGCCTCGCCGTCCTGGAAGGCGTTGTGGCCTTCCACGCGCTTGGCGAAGATCAGCCCGGGCGGCACCGGGTCGCCGTCGATGGACTCGATCAGGCCCACCTGGTTTTCGCCGACGACCACGAAGGCCGACTTGCGCGCCGCGTACAGGAAGGGGATCAGGAAGTGCAGCCCCGGCCCCAGCGTGCGGGCCTGGATGCCCACCTCGTCGGCCTGGGCGATGACGCGGCCCTGGGGCATCTTGGCGCCGAAGTACCGCCGTTCCAGCACGGCGATCTGGGTGCCGCCCACGATGACGACGGAAGACCACACCAGCGCCCACAGGAACAGGACCAGCGGCAACGCCACCAGGACGACGATGTAGAGGGGGATGCCCAGGAAGGTCACGGGAGCCTCCAGCCGAACGGATGGGCCACACTAAGCCCCCCCGACCGACTGCGTCAAGGCTCCCCTTCCCTGCCGCGGATCCCTACGGCCTCGGACACGAGCAGACGGCCGTTCCACCGGCGTTCACCGGCGGACTCAGGACCGGGGCTTCCACGGCCTGATCCTTCGACGGGGCCGCTTCCTTCGCCTTCACCGGCGTGGCGGCGGCGTCCTTCTTCGCCTGCTCCGACTTCTGCTGCGCCAGCACCCAGGGCGCCGAACCTTCGCCGAACCGGGGCATGGCGCCCAGCGTGGAAACCCAGGACACCGCCGCGGCGGGCAGCGGAATCGACAGCAGCAGCGCGGCAACGACACCCAGCAGCACCTTTCGCATACCGACCTCCCGGGGACACCTGCCCCATGGTCATCGGTACCACGATGGATATCCTCCGGGTATTTGCAATGGCATTTCGGTGGACGGGCCGGGCCGGGTTTCAGGTAGGATCCAGGCGGAAAAATGGCGAGGCCCCATGCCCGACACCCCTGGACGACCGTCCCGGATCCGGCGGATCGCGCCGGTTGCAGCGCTGGTGGTGCTGCTGGCCCTGGCGACCGCCGGCACGGTGTACCGCCACACGCTGGTGCGGCTGGTGCGCACCCTGACGCTGTTCGAACCGGACCGCATCGCCGCGAACTTCCGCACGATGGGCGACGCCTTCGACGCGCGGATCGTCCACCGGGGGCCCCAGTCCTGGCCCTTCCGGTACGCCCCGCGTCCGCTGCCGGCCACCTACACCTTCCGGGGCGAAACCCGGGACCTGGCCGCGTTCCTGGAGCGCACCGGCACGACGGGGCTGGTGGTGGCAAGGGACGACACGATCCACTACGAGGACTACCGGCAGGGGAACACCGCCGCCTCGAAGGCGATCGCCTGGTCGGTGACGAAGTCGTTCGTGTCGGCCCTGTTCGGCATCGCGGTCGCCGAGGGCCTGGTCACCGACATCCATCGCCCGGTCACCGACTACGTGCCGTCCCTGCGCGGCTCGGGCTATGACGGCGTGCCCATCAAGGACGTCCTGCAGATGTCCTCGGGCATCGGGTTCGACGAGGACTACGGGGACTTCGGGTCGGACATCAACCGCCTGGGACGGGCCTTCGCGTGCAACGCGCCCCTGGGCGAATTCGTGGCCGGCCTGCAGCGGGAGCGGCCGCCGGGCACCTTCCACCACTACGTCAGCATGGACACGCAGGTCCTGGGCATGGTCCTGCGCGAGGTCACCGGGCGCCCCCTGGCCGAGTTCCTGGAAGACAGGTTGTGGAAGCCCCTGGGCATGGAATCCGACGCCCTGTGGCTGATCGACGGCGCCGGGATGGAGGCCGCCTTCGGGGGCCTGAACGCGGTGCTGCGGGACTGGGTGCGCTTCGGGCGCCTGTACCTGCACGGCGGGGAATGGAACGGCCGGCAGATCATCCCGGCCGACTGGGTGCGCGCCTCGGTGACGCCCGATGCCCCGCACCTGCAGCCCGGGGCCAGGGTCACGTCGACCTGGGTCCTGGGCTACGGGTACCAGTGGTGGCTGCCCGAAGCCCCCGAGGGCGACTACCTGGCGATCGGCGTGTACGGGCAGTTCCTGTACGTCCACCCGGGCCGCGGCATCGTCATCGCCCGCAGTTCCGCGTACGCCGACTACAACATCGACGGCGACGACATGGAACTGGAAACCATCGCGGCCTTCCGGGCCATCGCCCAGGCAATGGACGGGGGACCTTCCTGACGGGGCGCGTGGCGACTGCCGCCGCCCCCCCAGCCATTGTCAGAACGCGTGGTTCCAGCGACAATCCGCCCCGGCCGGCACCCGCGGGGACCGATTGGGTGAAGGCGAGCGGTGAAGGCGAGCAAGTGAGTGATCGGAGGATGACCATGACGGCGAAGCGGATCGGAATGGTGCTGGGCCTGCTGGCGATCGTGACGACGGGGTGCGATGCCCTTCCCCCGCCTGCCCCCGTGCCCCAGGATGCCCCCGCCCTGCAGGCTGCCCGGACCCCGATGGCGCCACGCGACGCCCTGGCGGCCCGCGCTGCGGCCCTGAGGATCGACGGGACACGCCTGGCCCGGCCGGGTGGCGTTGCGACCCGCGTGCCCGCCGGCCTGGAACGCCTGTCCAACGGCCTGGCAACCCTGTTCGACGCCGACGGCCTGCCGCTGGCGGGCGCCGCCGCACGAACCGCCGCGTCCGCGAAGGGCATCCGGATGGACAACGATCGCGTCCAGGTGGTCGTGCATCGCGACCGGCCCGGTTCGTTCCTGCGGGGCGACACTGCGACGCTGGGCTCCGTGCCCTTCCTGGTGGACGCCGCCGTGGAGGGGCAGACCCAGGGCTGGGTGCGCGTCGCCGATCTGCCGCGCCTGTCCCGGGATCCCCGGGTGCGCGCCGTGACGGTGCCGGTCCCGCCCCGGACCACCGCGATCACGTCCGAGGGGCTGGTCCGGATGAACGTCCCGACCGTCCAGGCCCTGAACATCAAGGGCCAGGGCCAGAAAATCGCCATCCTGGACGTCGGGTTCACAGGCTACGCGGCGCTGCTGGGCACCGAACTGCCCGCCGTCGTGACCGCGAAATCGTTCTATGGCGCGGCCCCCGGGGACATCACGGGCGGCGGCGAGGTCCACGGCACCGCGGTGGCGGAAGTCGTGTACGACGTGGCCCCCTCGGCCCAGTTGTACCTGGTGAACTACGACTCGGAAGTGACCTTCAAGACCGCGGTGGACTGGCTGATCGCCCAGGGCGTGGACGTCATCACGACCTCCACCGGCACCTTCAGTTGGGAAAACACCGACGGCACGGGCCCCGTGGCCCAGAAGGCCAACGCCGCCCGGGACGCCGGGATCGTGTTCACCGCCGCGGCGGGCAACAACGGCGATTCCCACCACCGGGCGACCTTCACGCCGTCCGGCGTGGCCGAGTACCACAAGTTCTACAGCAGCGGCGCCAACATCCTGTTCCTGGCCGACGACGGCACGAACATCTACTACATCCCGAAGGACTCGCCGATCCTGGTGGACCTGGTGTGGGACGACTGGGGCGCCAACAACGGCACGCCCACCTCGACCGTGGACTACGACCTGTATCTGGCGATGTACGACGAAACGGTGACCCCGGCGGCCTGGACCATCGTCGCTGCAGCCGAGGACGTCCAGGGCGGCGCCGCCTTCCCGCGCGAGTCCATCGGCGTCTATGCGCCCCAGGACGCCGCCTACGGCCTGGTGGTGGCCAAGAAGACCGCCACCGCCGCCAACCGGCCCTTCGACCTGTACATCGCGAACATCTTTTCGGACCTGAACCTCTTCGGCCCGGACATCCTGGTCCCGGCCGGCAGCGTCATCAGCCCGTGCGTGGGCGCGAAGGTCCTGTGCGTCGGCGCCGTGGACGTCAACGACGCCCTGCTGGCCTACAGCAGCCGGGGACCCAGCCACCCGAACGGCACGGGCACCACGATCTCGAAGCCCGACTTCGCGGCGCCGTCCGAGGTCAGCACGGCCACCTACCCGAAGAACGCGACGACCCCGGCGGGCTTCGGCGGCACCTCCGGGGCGACGCCCCACGCGGCCGGCGTCGCGGCGCTGTTCCTGCAACTGGCCGCCGGGGACCCCGCGATCGCGGAGGCCCAGATGAAGACGGCCGCCGTGGACCTGGGCGCCGTCGGGCGGGACGACACCTACGGATACGGCCGGGTCCGGGCGGTGCCGTGCTGGACCTCGCTGTGCGACGACGGGCTGGCCTGCACCACGGACACCTGCCACGCGACCCTGGGCTGCCAGCACGCGGCCAGCGGCGTCGGCTGCCTGATCGAGGGCGCCTGCGTCGCCAACGGTGCGGCCAACCCGGGAAACGCGTGCCAGAAGTGCGACCAGGCGGCGCCGACCCAGTGGACGGCCCTGACGAACGGGAGCGCCTGCGCCGGCGACGGCGACGACTGCACCCTGGACCAGTGCCAGGCGGGCGCCTGCGCACACCCGTCGGCCCCCAACGCCACGCCCTGCCCCGACGACGGGTTCACCTGCACGTCGGATAGTTGCCAGTCGGGGACCTGCCAGCACGCGGTCGCGACGGGCTGCCTGGTGGACGGCGCCTGCCGGGCCGCGGGCGCATCCAATCCCGACAACCCCTGCCAGCAGTGCGCCCCGGCGAACAGGACCCGGTGGACCGACAAGGCGGTCGGGACGCCCTGCGAGGACGGGCTGTTCTGCACGACCGGCGACACCTGCCAGACGGGCGCCGTGTGCCAGTCGGGCCTTCCGACGGACTGCACCGGACTGGCGAACGACTGCAACACCGCGGCCTGCGACGAGGCCCGGGGCGCCTGCGTCCGGGTGCCGCGCGGCGACAGCACGCCCTGCACCGGCGACGGCGACAACTGCACCGTGGACGCCTGCAAGACCGGCGTGTGCCTGCACCCGGCGCTGCCCAGCGACTGCGGCGCCCGGGTCTGCGGGAACTCGCCGAACGGCTGCTACAGTTGCGGCGCCTGCGCGCCCGGGTTCGGTTGCGGCAGCGACGGGCAGTGCTCCGACCTGTGCGCGGGCGTGACCTGCCCCGAGTGCCAGGGGTGCGCGAACGGCGCCTGCGTGCCCGCCGGCGAGGGCAACGCCTGTACGACCGACGGCAACGCCTGCACCTCCGACACGTGCAGTGCAGGCGCCTGCGTCCACCCGGCGGTGGGCAACGGACAGCCCTGCAACGACGGCAGCGCCTGCACCCGCACCGACACCTGCGTGGCGGGCGCCTGCACCGGCGGCGACCCGTTGGTGTGCACCGCCCTGAACGAGTGCCACGTGACGGGCGTCTGCAACCCCGGAACGGGCGTGTGCACGAACCCGATGCGTCCCAACGGCTGGACCTGCACCGACGACGGCAACGCCTGCACCGACGACCTGTGCCAGGCAGGCGCCTGCGGGCACCCGAACGCCGCGGACGGCCAGGTCTGCAACGACGGCAACGCCTGCACGCGCATCGACGCCTGCCAGGCGGGCGCATGCACGGGGATCAGTCCCGTGGTCTGCCCGACGCCGCAGGACTGCCGCAGCCAGGGCACCTGCGACACGACGACGGGCCTGTGCTCGGACCCGGCGGAAGCCGACGGCGTCCCGTGCACCGATGACGGGAACGAGTGCACCGGCGATGCCTGCGTTTCCGGCGCCTGCGAACACCCGGCCCGCCAGGACGCGACGCCCTGCGGCGACGACGGCAAGACCTGCACGCTGGACGCCTGCGCATCCGGGGTGTGCGGCCACGTCCGCCAGTCCGGGTGCCTGATCGACGGCGCCTGCGTGGCGTCCGGGGCCTCCAACCCCGCGAACCCGTGCCTGACCTGCGACCAGGACGCCCCGACCGGATGGTCGAACGTCACCGACGGCACCGGGTGCGAGGACGGCGCGTACTGTTCCATCGACGACCAGTGCCAGGCAGGCGCCTGCCAGGCGGGCATCGCCCGGGACTGCGCCTTCCAGGACAGTCCCTGCGCCACGGGCCGGTGCGACGAGGCCACCGACGGTTGCAAGGCCGACCCGAAGACGTCCGACACGCCCTGCGGCGACGACTATTCCTGCGCGGACGGGGTCCTGGTTCTGGCGGACAGGTGCGACGGAAACGGGGCCTGCACCGACAACGGGACGTCGTCGTGCGCGCCCTACGCGGGCTGCAAGTCGGCCGGCGTGTGCGCCACGTCCTGCGCCACGGGCCCGGACTGCATGACGGGCTTCCGCTGCCTGGGCAATGCCTGCACCGCCAACCACGCCCCGACGGCCAGCGCCGGCGAAGCGCAGACGGTGGACGAAGGCACCCCGGCGACCCTGGACGGCAGCGGCTCGACGGATCCGGACCTCGATCTGTTGACCTACGAGTGGACCCAGATCGGCGAGCCCGCCGTGGAACTGGACGATCCTGCGGCGGCGAAGCCCGCGTTCACGGCGCCCCTGGTCGACGAGGACACCGCGCTGGTCTTCCAGTTGGTGGTCCGCGACGGCCTGCTGGCCAGCACCGCGGTCCAGGTGACGATCACGGTCAAGGACGTCGCGACGCCGCCCGAAGGCACGCCCGAGGCGGACGAGGACGCGGTCCAGCCCGACGGCATGGCGCCGGACGCCGCGACGGACGCCTCGACGGACGAGGTCCCCGCGACGGACGACACCGCCTCCACGGACGCCGCGCGGACCGACGACGGGGCCGGAGCGCCCGACGAGGGCCGCTTCGAGGTGGTCCTGGTGGACGCCTCGCTGACCGACGATGGGGCCCCCGCGAAGAAGGGGGGCGGCTGCAACGGCGCCCCCGTGCCGACCGGTGGCGCGCCGCTGGCCTTCCTGCTGGTGGGCCTGGCCTGCCTGGCCTTCGGAACCCTGCGCCGCCGGGCGGACTGACGCACCTGCGCCCTCCGCCCCCCCGATTGCCACGCGCGCCGCAGGCTGGTAGATTCACCGTCGTCCCAGTATGCATCCCCCCCGCGAGGAGCGAACGGTGAAGGCCACTCACGTCATCGACCCGGTCCTGCTGGACAACGCCGCGACGTTCACGGACCCGTTCTTCCAGCGGTTCCACCTGCGTCCCGCGGCGGCCCCCCTGGATCTGGACGGGACGATCGCCAAGGACTACCTGTTCCCGACCTTCTACGGGGACGTCACCTGCGCCCAGGCGATCTTCCTGTGTCCCTGGGAGCGGGCCTACAGCCTGATGCCGCACCCGCTGATGAAGCCCGTGCGCATGCCCGGGGGACGGGCCCTGATCGTGTTTTCGTGCTACCAGTACCGCAAGGTGCTGGGGGTGGCGCCCTACAACGAGATCGCGATGACGATCCCCCTGCTGCTGGACCCGGACGTCAGCGTGCCGCTGCTGCCGCTGCTGTGGCCGGGCTACCCGGGCTTCGGCTACTACGTGTTTTCGATGCCGGTCACGTCGCTGGAAAACCGCATCCGCGGCCACAAGATCTGGGGCCTGCCGAAGGTCGTCCAGGACATCGACATCGACACCCTGAACGGCGACAACGTGACCGTGGCGATGGACGACGAGGGCCGCCGCTACTTCGAACTGCGGGTGCCCCGGACGGGAAAACCCACGCGCTTCCAGCAGGACGCCTGGCTGTTCACCCGCCTGGGCGACCGCCTGATGCGCAGCCGCACCAGTTTCGAGGGCACCTTCCAGGTGCAAAAGAACATGGGCCTGCTGCTGCGGCCGGGCACGCCCCCCGCGCACCCGACCCTGGTCCTGACCGACTCGCCGGCGGCCGACGTGCTGCGCGGCCTGGCGATCGATCCGGTCCCGTTCCAGACGCGGTATGCGGAACGCATGTCGAGCTGCTTCGATCTGCCCGACCCGGCGTTCCAGGCCCCGGTGACCTTCCGGTAGACCCGTCGCCAGGAGAAGCGCCATGACCATCCCCCCCGTGCTGGACCGCGCCGCGGACGCCCTGCCCCTGGTCGCCCACCTCCGGGCCCGCCGCCGGGGACTGAAGATCGTCGTGGTCGGCACCGGCGTGATCGGCGGCACCGTGGCCGCATGGGTCGCACCGCACCACGACCCTTTGTACGTGCTGGACCAGGGCGAAACGGCCCAGGCCCTGCGCAATCACGGCCTGACCGTGTACCCCGGCGACCGGCCGGAACGGCGCACGACCGTGGTTGTCAAGGTCATCGACGACCTCGCAGAGGTGCCCGACGCCGACGTGGTCCTGATCGGGGTCAAGACCTACAGCCTGGACGCGGTCGCGCGGGCCGTGAAGGAGCGCCTTGGCGACCGCCCCCTGGTCGTCGGCATGCAGAACGGCGTGGAAAACCAGCAGGTGCTGCCGCGGTACTTCCCGAAGTCGGCGTATTGCGTGGTCAGCTACAACGCCTGGGCCGACCAGCCCGGCGTGATCGGCTACCAGAAGCGGGGGCCGCTGGTCCTGGGCACGCCGGACAACTCGCTGCAGGACGAACTGCACGAACTGGCCCGGGTCCTGAATCTGGGCGTCGAAACGATCGTCACCGATCACTTCAACGACGCGGCGCACAGCAAACTGGTCATCAACCTCACCAACTCGCTGACCACGCTGATCGGCCACCGTCGCCGCGAGATTTCCGACCCGGCGCTGTTCCAGAAGCTGCTGTCGAACGTGACCTGGGAAGGCGTGCAGATCGTCCGGGGCGCGGGCTACAAGGAGTGCCGCCTGGGCGGGATGCCGTCGTGGAAGATCATCTGGGCCGGATCGCACCTGCCCCGGGCGATCACGAAGCCCATCTTCGAAAAGAACGTGGCCAAGATGGTCCTCAGTTCGATGGCCCAGGACATCCTGCAGCGCGGCGGCCACCAGTCGGAACTGGAAACGATCAACGGCTACCTGCTGTCCCTGGCCGACCGCCAGGGCCTGAAGGTGCCTTACAACCGCGCGGTGTACGACTTGTGTCGCCGGGAATTCGCCAAGCCGGTGTTCGCGCCTCTGGACGTCGCCGAGGTGTACGCCGCGGTGCGTGCGCGCCTGTAGGCCGCCCCGCCGCTACGGCTCCAGCAGCATCTCGCCGCAGACCACGTCCCAATGCGCGCCCTTGCAGTACTGCGTCACGTCGTCGACCAGCCCGCCGCCGTCGGTCAGGCGGACCCCGACGCCCTGGGGTCCCAGGACCTGCTGCAGGCGCTCCATCTCCCGGCCCAGCCAGGGGCGCATTTCGGTCCCGCGCAGCAGCGGACGCAGATCCTCGAGGCCGTTCACGGGCTGCATCTTCAGGTACCAGCCCTGGGCCCGGCCACCCACCGCCAGGATCTCCCCGGCGATCGGGGACCGGACGCGCACCGTCGCGCCGCCCTTCGTGAACTTCCAGGCCCGCCCGTTCACGTGCAGCCGGTACCCGACCTTCGGCAGGACCGCCACGGGCCCCGGGCCGATCAGCCGCGTCGCGAAGTCGTCCAGGCCGATCGTCATGGTCCCGTCCGCCTCGGGCTGGACCCACGTGTGGCCGCGATGGTAGTACCGCTCGGGCCTTCCGCCGGAACCGATGCGCGAGGCGCCGTCGGCCTCCCAGCCCCGGGTCGCGGCCGGCGTCCCCGAATCACCCGCCACGATGCGCCGGTGGGTTTCGCACTCCCCGCACTCGAACCCGTGCTCGCAGGTGCGGTGCTGGAAATGCCCGTCCATTTCGTGCCGGCAGACGCGCGCGACCTCGGGCAGGTCCTCGAAGTCGGTTTCCCACCGGATGGCATGGGTCGCCCGTGCCCGCAGCGTCTTCCGGGACCGCAGGACGGCCACGGTCAGCGTCGACAGGATGACGATGACGACGCCGAAGAAGATCCCCAGGAAGATCACGTTCGCCGCGTTCCACTCGAAGCCGTACACCCACGGGAACATCGTGTGCCTCCTAGCGCTGCTGCAGTTCGCGCTCCTGCGGGAACAGGGTGAAGTACCGGAACGACAGGGAGTAGACGATCACCCCGTAGGCCAGCACGGCCAGGAAGGTCGCCGTTTCCTGCCAACTGGGGACGTAGGACAGCATTTCGTCGAACGGCAGCGTCGGCAGCGCCAGGGTCTGGATCGTCATCAGGTAGCGGTTGACCATGATCCCCAGGCAGGTCAGCACGGCCGCCGTGACCAGCCAGCGGATGTCCTGGCGCCGCCGCTTGCTGAAATAGATGACCATCGGCACGAAGGCGAAGATCGCCACCTCCAGCAGGTGCAGCAGCGTGTACAGCGGCTGGGCGCCGAAGAAGCTGTCGGGGTGCACGCCCAGTTCGGGCGCCGTGACGTTGATCCAGAACAGCGTGTCGATCGTCTTCAGCAGGATGTACCCGGTCAGCAGGAACCCCGAGATCCGCCCCAGCGTCGAAAGAACCTCCACCTTGACCAGCGGCTTGCCCGACACCTTCCCCGCCAGCCAGGTGGTCAGCAGGATGAACGACGGCCCCGCCGCGGCCGCCGACAGGATGAACAGGAAGAACGTGGTCGGCCAGATGCCGAAGTGCTCGCGGAAGGCGAAGGGCCGACCGTACAGCACGCCGTACAGCCCGCCCAGGGACCCCTGGTGGAAGAACGACAGGAACGTCCCGACGCCCGCCAGCACGTACATGACCTTGTGCAGGTTGAACTCGAACACCAGGAACGCGGGCACCTGGCGCAGCAGCCGGTTGCGCAGCACGATGGGCGCGTACTCGATCAGCAGCACCGTGAGGTAGCAGGTGATGCAGAACGTCACTTCCGTCAGCATCGAGTGGACGTTGGGGTGCCAGAACGTGAACCAGGCCCGCAGGGGCTGGCCGACGTCCACCATCAGCACCACGACCGCGCCGCTGTAGCAGATGAACCCGATGACCACGGCGCTGTTGATGACGGCCTGCAGTTCCTTGCGCTTGAGGATGTACAGCAGGAACCCGGTGAAGAACGCCCCGGCGCCCAGGGCGATGACGGTCAGGTCCAGGAAGATCCAGGCCCCGAAGGCGAAGCGGTTGTCCATGGCCGTCTGGTTCAGGCCCAGGGCCAGGCACAGGTAGGCGCCATACACGCCGAAGGCCAGCAGGGCGACCCAGGGCAGCAGCCAGGCCAGGAAGGTGCGCACGGGAACGCGCTCGATCCCGCGGGGGATCACGCTCCTATCCATGGGTCACCTCCTCGGCGGGCGGGGGAGCGCCGCGCTGTCCCATTTCCTGGACCCAGGCCTGGCGCGAGCGGTACGTGATTTTCGGGGCCGTGCCCAGTTTCTCCAGGAAGCGGAAGCCGCCCTCGGCCTTCGACTGCACCGACACCGCGCTGGCGGGATCGGCGAGGTCCCCGAACGTGATCGCGCCGACGGGACAGGCCTCGACGCAGGCCGGCAGGTACTCGTCTGCGCGGACCGTGTCGCGCCCTTCCAGGGCCGCCCGGGCCCGGGCCGCCTGCAGCCGGTGGTGGCAGAAGTTGCACTTTTCGACCACGCCGCGCATCCGCGTGGACACGTCCGGGTTCAGCGTCGCTTCCATGCCCTCGGGCCAGGACGGGTCCCACCAGTTGAACGCCCGGGCGTGGTAGGGGCACGCGACCATGCAATACCGGCAGCCCAGGCAGCGCACGGGGATCTGCCCGACGATGCCGGTGTCCTTGTCGTACTCGACCGCCTTCTGGGGGCACACGGACTCGCACGGGGGGTGGTCGCACTGCTGGCACGGCATCGGCACGAAGATCGACCGCGACGCGGGGTAGTCCGCCCCGTTCCGCATCTCGTAGACGCGCATCCAGGTGATCCCGGTCCGATCGTCCGCCCCGGGGGCCGCCGGCGCCACGTTGTTTTCCACCGCGCAGGCGACCATGCAGGCGCCGCATCCGGTGCACTTGTCCAGGTCCACGACCATCCCGTACCGGGCGGCCTTGCGCGTTGTCTGCGTTGTCTGGGCTGTTTCGCTCATCGTGTCATGCCTCCCGGATCCGGGCTTCCACCAGCCGCCACGTCGCCCGGTCCGTCACCGCGCACAGCGACAGGGGATCGACGTCGTTCCTGCCGGGCGCCAGCAGCGGCGCCACGGTCAGCCGGACACAGTCGGGGGGAACCCCGGGGTCCAGCTTCACGCGGGCCGCCAGGACGCCCTGGGGCGTTTGGACGACCACGGCCTTGCCCGCGACCAGGTGCTGCGCGGCGGCGGTCCTGGGGTTCACGGCCGCCATCTGGCCGGTCTGCCGCAGGCCCGATTCCTGGTCCACCTTCGACAGCATGGGGGAACTGATCGCCCCGACCGCCCGTCCCCGGCTGCCGGTCAGGATCAAGGTCATCGGATAGCCGTCCCGGACCGCGGGCGCGGGCTGCATCCAGGCCGCGATGGCGGTGATCCGGTGCGGCGGCAGGGGGCTGTCCGCCTGGCCCCGGTTGCGCCAGCACCCGCCGTCCGTCAGCAGTTTGCCCAGGTCGGACGCCCCGGACAGGCTGGAAACCGGAACCTCGGGGGCGTCGCCCGTCCCCAGGACCGTGCCCAGCCCGGCCTGGTGGACCGCCGCGATGCGCTGGTCGACCAGGTCCTGCATCGATGCGGCGGCCGTGGCCTTCCGCACGATCCCCACCGCCGTGCCCAGGCGGTTCAGGAACACCACCGGGTCCACCGCGGCGCGGGCCGGCGTCCCGAAGGCGACCGCCATCCGCAGGGTCGCGTCGGCCGCGTCGGGATGCCCCGGAACGTCGGTCGCCAGCGTCATCGGCGAGGGCGTCGGGAGGACCAGGCGGGCGTACCGCGCCCCGTCGGCCACGACCGGCGACAGGCTGACGACCAGCGCGTTGGGCGCCAGTTTCGACGCGACGACCGGCCAGGACAGCGCGCTGCCCGACGACGACGCGTCCAGGATCAGGACGTCCAGGGAACCGTCCGGAACGTCCGCGATGTCCATGGGTGGCGGCGCCGCGTCCAGGCCGGGGAACGAATCGACCGCCCCACCCTGGCGGGCCAGGATGCCGCCCTTCCGCCCCACGGCGCCCAGCACCAGGTTCAGGGCCTGGATCGCCACCTCGTCCTGGCGCGGCAGGGGGCCGCCGCCCGCATCCCCGCCGCCGACCACGATCGCGGGCGTCGAACGGGTCAATTCCATCGCGATCGACGTCAGCGTGGCCTCGTCAACCCCCGAAATCTCCTTGACATAGGCAGGCTGGAAGCCCCGCAGGGCATCCAGGTAGCCCGCCACGTCGCCCTTCAGGAAGGCCGGGTCGGCCATCCCCCGGGACACCAGCAGGGCCGCCAGTCCCAGGGCGACGGTGCCTTCCGTGCCCGGCCGGATGGGGATCCAGCGATCGGCCCGCTTGGCGGTGGCAGACTGGCAGGGCTCCACCTGGATGACCTTCAGATCGCCGTCGGCGACGCGCCGGGCCACGGCGCCCGGAACGCCCCAGCCGTCCAGCACGGGCGCGCCGAAACTGACGATCAGGCGGGTCGAATCCAGGTCGTGGCCCAGGGGGCCGGGATCCCGGGCATACAGGCCGCGCAGGACGGCCAGCGAGGACCGTGCGACGGCGGGCGGCGCAAGGTAGGCGCCCCGGGGCAATGCCGAAAGGAACTCGCGGTACGCGGCAGAAATCGCCCGCCCCGGCTGCTCGTCCAGGATGGCGACGGTCCCCCGGGCGCCCAGGATCGCCGAGGCGATCTGGGCCAGGGCGCCGTCGTGCGACACGTCCGTGAACTCCCCGGGCCTGCCCGCGACCACGCGCTGCAGGGGCCGCAGGGCGCGGGCCGGGTGCCATGCCAGGTGATGCGCGCCGATGCCCGCGGCACACAGGCCGCCCCGGGTAATCGGATCGTTCGGGATGCCGGACAGGGACACGGGCTGCCCGCCCACGCAACGGACCTTCACGCCGCAACCGGCAGGGCACAGCGTGCAGGCGGTCAGGCGCGTCGTGACAGGGCCCCGGGCCGGCACCGGGATCCACGGCCAGTTCTGGGTCCACACCGAGGAGTCCCGCAGCAGTTTCCAGGGGATCGGCGAGAACATGAACCCGACCGCTCCGCCTCCGGCCAGTTTCAGAAGGTCCCGTCTGGTCAGTTTCATGGTTCCTCCCCGCCGGCTACTTGTGGCATTCCAGGCAACTGCTGCGGCGGCCGTTCTTTTCGTGGCACTCGGCGCAGGTGTCCATCCGCATCAGTTCGGTGGGCAGGATGGCCTTCCCCGCGGTGGAAGCCCCCCCGATGGCCCGGCTGTAGCCGCTGATGCGGTTGACCTGGAACGGGGGCAGTTCGTCGGAGCCGCCATGGTCCCCGTGGCACTCCTCGCAGGCGATCTTCGCGGTCTTGACGTGCTGCACGTGGGAAAAATAGGCGTTCATCGGCTGGCGCGAATAGACCAGCCAGGGCACTTCCTTCCCCGGGGTGACGTACTCCTCGACCAGGCGCTTTTCGTCCGGGGTCGTCCCGATGGCCTCGCCGTGGCAGTCGGCGCAGACCTTGATGGACGGGATGCCCGCGAAGGACCCGTCCGGACGGAACGGGTGGCAGTCGTTGCACGTCAGCGCCGCGTCCTTCCCCTGGTGGACGAGGTGGCTGAACTTCAGCGGCTGTTCGGTGGACGAGTACATCAGCGGCGGGAAGAGGACCCACCCGGCCCACAGAACGGCCAGCAGGCCGACCAGGAACAGGACCCTGCCCTTCTGCCTCCGGATGCCCAGAGCGAGGAGCCCCTTGAAGCGTCGCAACCGATCGTTCACGGCATCCTCCGGACAGCCGGCCGGACGCTAGCACTCGCCCCCTGCGTCCACAAGGAAAACAAGGCCAAAACAAGGCCAAAGACCTTGGCAATGACTGCTTTCGTCAGGATTCCCGGAAACCGCACCGGGATTGGGGGAAAGGCGTATTGCGGGCCGGAATTATCGGCGTTCTGGACCCAGGCTACTCCCCGCAGTCCACGCCGGGCCGCCACGCCAGGACCTGGCCCTTGCCGGCCTGGACGATGCCGTAGCGGCGGGCGTTCCAGTAGGGCTCGGACACGTCGCTGCCCGCGTACTGGCTGGTGCCGATCACGGCCGGGAAGGCCCCGATAAAGAAGGGGTTCCGCTGCCACAGAAAATCCGACCAGGGGCGCAGGTCCGGCGGCAGCGCCACGGTCATCTGCTGGAACACGCACTTGCCGCCGCCGATGTCGCACTGCCAGGGGTCGGGGGTCGCGCAGGCGAACGCGTCCATGCCCGGGCCCGGCAGCTTGATGCCCATGAAGTCGATTTCCGCCGTGCAGATGTCGATTTCCTTCTGGGTCGGGCAGGTGGGCACGGATCCGTCGGGGGCGTTGTCCGCCACGAACTGCGGGTCCAGCGGGTAGGCGCGCCGCGGGTCGTCCAGCACCAGCGTGCCGTCCTTGTACCCGTTGCCGCCCATGCGCTGCAGCAGCGCCAGCGCCTCGGTCAGGACCGCGCCCTTGTCCGTGGCCATCGCGTCCGGGACCGCCCCGGCGTACATGATTTCAAAGTCCATGTTCTTGTCCGGCTTGACCAGCTTGTCCCACATCTCTTCCTTGAAGCCGCGCTGCAGCAGTTCCTTCAGGGGGCTGTCGCCGATCAGGTGCAGGAACGCCCACCACGGTCCGTAGGTGATCTGGTTCCCGAAGTACGACTTGCAGTACTTCGGCAGGTCGAAGGCGCCAGCGGTCAACGCGACCCGGTCGGTCTGGAGGTTCCCGATCAGTTCGTCGTACAGGAAGCGCCTGTACTGGTCGTCGCCCGTGAAGTGGTAGGCCATGGTGGCCAGGTGCATCAGGTGCATCGCGTCGCCGCCGCGCATGCTGGGGAAGTAGAAGTGGTCCAGCCGGTTCTCCCCCTCGTCCTCGTTGTTCATGTCCATCAGGAATTCCAGCAGGTCCGCCAGGAAGGTGTCGGACGAGGCGTCGATGATGCGCCAGGGCACCATCTGGACGGTGTCCGGGCACGTCAGGTCCAGCGAGCCGTCGTTGCCGACGTTCGACTGGCGCTGCACGTAGCCCACCACGCGGTCCAGTTTGGTCAGGTCCAGATCGCCCGGGTCCAGCTTCAGTTCGCCCGCCGAGAAGTAGGCCAGCAGGGCGTTCAGCAGGTCCGGGTTCTTCTGCAGGTTGATCAGTTCGACGCGCTGCAGGCGCTTGAGGTAGCAGGTCAGGTGCTTCGAGATGCGGCCCTTCAGTTCTTCGTCCTTCAGGAGGTCGTAGGCCATCGGCAACGACGTCATGGGCCCGGTGTACTGGTCGATCGACGGGCGGCCGTGGTACATGGGCCGGCCCTTCCAGATCGTGCCGTCGGGACCCGCGTACCCGTCGGTGTAGGCCTTCGGCAGGTACTTCAGCGCCGCGGGCGCGATGTCGCGATCGTGCGGCAGCAGCGTCGTGCTGCCGACCCGGCGGATGATGAGGTCGGCCGGCGTCGGCGCGTCGTCGGCCATCAGCAGGTAGTGGAAGCGGGTGAAGTAGCCGGGGATGCCGCTGACCTCGAACATCGTCAGGATGTCCCGCACGTCAGTCTCCATGCGGGCATGGTCGGCCTGGGTGCCGGTCTGGGAGTACCGCAGGACGGACGCGACCACGGACCAGCCGGTCCAGATGCCGCCGTCACCGGGGCTCCACCCGGCCAGGCGGTCCGGGGCGCCCCATTCGGATTCGGGCGTCCCCGGCAGCGTCGCGCCGGTGAATTCCCGATCGACGGCCTGGCCTTCGGGGGACTGGTACAGGTCGCGCCAGCGATCGAACAGGAAGGCGCGCCGCAGCAGGGGGTCCGGCGCGTCCACGAACGCCTGGGTGGCCGTGTCGTAGATGTCGCAGCGCTTCAGCGTGCCGCCCTCGCACTTTTCTTCCTGGTACACCGCGCAGGACACGACGGCCGAGTCCTTCAGCGGGTCCACGGGGGTCGCCAGCGGCGCCTGGGTGGGCAGCGCGGGAAGTTCCGGGGGCACGTCGACGTCGGTCGCGTAATCGTCAGGGGAGGTGTCGGGGAGGTCGTCCGCCGCGACGTCCGGCAGGTCGGCGGGCAGCGCGTCGCCCGGAAGGTCCGCGACGTCGGGGACGTCGGCGGGAACGTCACTCACGGAATCGGTGCCACCGCCGCAGGCGACGACGGACAGGACGATCGCCGCGGCGACCAGACGGGACAGGCTGCGCAGGGTCATGGATCCCTCCCGGTTTCGGACGGCGCATGGTAGCGCGAATCGAACGTGCGTGAAGGCGAAACTGGGTCCCCCGCCGCTACGCCTCCAGGCCATCCTCGCCGATGACGCGGTTGCGCCCGGTTCCCTTGGCCTGGTACATCCGCGCATCGGCCCCGCGGACGAAGTCGAACACGTCCTGCCCGGTCTTCCAGGAGGCGACCCCGATGCTGACGGCCAGGCACTCCCCCGTGGCGGGATCCGGGTCGGCGCACAGCGTCTTCCGCAGGCGCTCCATCACGCCGAACGCCTCGCCGGGGCCCGTGTGGGTCAGCAGGATCAGGAACTCCTCGCCGCCGTAACGGCACACGACGTCGGTGGACCGCGTGCCGCGACGCAGGTGCTGCGCGACGTGCTTCAGGGCCCCGTCGCCACGCTCATGGCCGAACCGGTCGTTGATCTCCTTGAAGTGATCGATGTCCGCCATGGCGACCGACAGGGGCGTCCCGTAGCGGACCGTCCGCCGGACCTCGGCGGCCATCACCGCGTCCGCGTGCCGGCGGTTGTACAGGCCGGTCAGGGCGTCCGTCGTGGCCAGGATCTCCAGTTCCCGCCGCTTGCGGGCCAGTTCCTCCTCGATGCGCTTTCGCGCCGTCACGTCGTGCAGGACCACCAGGCGTCCCAGGGAGTTCCCGTCCGCCCCCCGCAGCGGCAGCACCCGGACATCCAGGTCCCGGGGCGGCTCGCCCACGCGAATCTCGATGCGCCCCTCGGCCGGCGCGAACTCCATGAGCGTCCGGGACGTTTCCTCCAGCATCCTTCCGACGATCGTCCGCCCCGGGTTGCCCAGGAGGTGCTGCACGGCCGCGTTCGCCTCGACCACGCGATCCTTCGGATCCAGGACCAGCAACCCGTCCTCCAGGGCCTCGAAGATGCGCTCGTGGGCGATGGGCATCAGGTCGATCAACTGCAGGCGGACCACGGCGAAGGCCAGCAGCAGTCCGGCCCCGGTCATGGCCAGGGGCGTGAAGTCCACCGAGGGCAAGGGGCTCAGTCCGCTGATGTACAGCGCGCTGGCCAGCCAGGGCAGCGGCAGGCCCATCAGGACGGCCACGGCCTGGCTCCGGTGGATGCCCCGCAGGCGCAACGCCGCGCCCGCCAGGACGAAGGTGGCCACCAGCAGCGCCAGGTAGCTGTAACCGATGATCACCCAGAACGCCGGGCCGTGGAGGTACACGATCATGTTGTCTTCGGCGGCGGGCTGGTACCCCGGCCACAGCCACCCGTGCCACTCGTTCGTCCAGGCGATCGCCAGGAACACTGCGGGCAGCAGGTAAATCGCCAGGCGGACCCCGCGGACCAGGACCCGCTGCAGGTCGGCGAAGCGCAGGGCGAACAGCAGGAACAGGGGGCTGCACGTCACGACGCCGACGTACGAGGCCTGGGACCAGAAGACCTTCGCGGGGATCCCGACCGACGCGGCTTCCAAAGCCGATGCGAAGCACCACCACGACGCCGAGGCCAGCAACCCCAGCAGCGGCCACCCGCCCGGCCCCTTCCGCCGCGGCCACAGACGGCGCACGACCTCCGCCCCCACCAGGCCGCTGAGGAAGTAGAGGACGGTGATGGTGGTGAAGCGGAACTCCACGTCCCGAACCCCCGCGATTCCCGGCATGGTACGGGTGACGGGGCGCAATTGCCACGGAATACGGCGCCCTAGCCGATGTCCCCCCCGTCCTCGACGGCCTCGATTCCCACGACAGTCAAGGGCGTGTCGCCTGCCGGACGATGCAGAATCACATCGTCGCCGACACGGGCGCCCAGGACGGCACGCGCCAGGGGGGCCACCCACGAAACGAGGTTCGCGGCTGCATCGGCCTCGTCTTCGCCCACCAGGGTGAACGCGCGGACGACACCGTCCTCGTCGGCGACCTTCACCCGCGCGCCGAACCGCACCTCGTCCGTCGTGCCGACCGCCGCACCCACCACGATCGCGGAAGCGATGCGCGCGTTCACGTACCGCAGGTCCCGGGCCACCGCGGCCAGCCGGGCATGCGCATCCAGGGACTCGCCGGCCGCCTTCAGGGCACCCTGCTCGTCGGCCAGGCGCGCCGCCTCGGCCTTCAGCAGGGCGAGGCCCCGGGGACGGACGTAGTTCGGGTGGGGGCTGATCGGCCGCTCGGGCACGTCACCCGGGTCATCCCCGTCGGACTCGCGGACAAAGGCGCGGCTCATGGTTTCCAGTGTTCCTCCCGAGCGCGAAGGCGCAGGCGATGGGTTTCCGCAGGAAACTCTCGCCGCAGCCGAAGCCGACTCGGGATGATCCCGTGTTATCTGGGAACGACCGGCAGGCGGCTGGCTACCGCTTGACGGTGTCCCAATGGTAGCCGACGGTGAAGCTGAAGTCATGGATGACGCTGGTGTACGTACCTTCCAGGGGCGCGCCCTGGGCCAGCGTGACCGTGCGCTTGAGGCCGAAGACGGGCATGTAGGCGACGTCGAAGTAGAAGCCCGCCACCTGGGTGCCCAGGCTGATGCAGGGCATCACGCGCTCGGTGTCGGGCAGCGCCGGGTCGACGGACTTGTCGGGCACGGGATTCTGGTCCCACAGGAAGCCCAGGCGCAGGGACAGGTACTTGTCGATGATTTCCCAGTCCATGCCCACGCGCAACTGGATGGCGTCCTTGTAGTTCTTCTGCTCCTCCAGGACCATCTGCTTCGCCGCCGGCCCCAGGGCCAGGCCCTTGTCCAGTTCGAAGCGCAGGCGGTCGTAGGAGGACCACTGGACCCACTGGGCGTCCAGTTCCAGGGACAGGTTCTTTTTCGGCCAGAACCGGACGCCGCCCAGCACGACGTGCGGCAACTGGATGGACGCCTTGAAGTGCTGGTCCGGGAAGCGCGAGCCGAACGGCGAGGACACGTTGAAGTCCACGGTGCCGTTCGTCGCGGCGATCTTGATCCCCGACCGGTAGGACACGCCGAAACGGACCCAGTCCGCGGGCTGGTACATCACGCCGACGTTGGCGCCGTAGCCCCAGGCCGAGCCCTGGAGGTCCACGGTGTTCGGGACCGACGACTGGCCCGAAGGATTCTGCCCCAGGGCCAGGCCGCGCAGGATCCGGAAGGATCCGTGCATGGCGTTGAAGCCCACGCCGACCGCGAAGCCCTTGAACGGGCCGAACGAGATGTTCGGGTTGATCGTGAAGGTTTCCATGCCCGATTCGATGGCGACGGTGCGGCCTTCCCAGTTGGAGGGCCACCGGACCTTCAGGCCGAAGTTGGTGAACTCGGACAGGCCCACGGCCAGCCAGTCGTTCACCTTGTATGACGCGAAGAAGTGCGGGACGAAGATCGGCGCGGTCGTCGGGGCCGTCTTGACCCCGGCCGTGTTCTCGTAGCCGCCGACGAAGGTGTAGGTCGTCCCGCTGAACTCGACGAACCCGCCCTTCATGTACGAAAGGGCCGAGACGTTGTGGTACTGCGACGTCGGCCGCCCGTTGCCGGCGACCAGGGCCATGCCCTGCCCCAACCCGGACGCCGACATTTCCTGGATATAGAACCCGTTCGCACGTGCGGCGGGAGCCCCCAGCAGGAGGCCGGCCGCCGCCGCGATCCCGAGGATGAATGCCTGTTTCCTCATGGCGACGCTCCTTTCCTACTGCGCACACGCGCCGGTGGTGAATGTCCATACGAGGACGAGGTCCTCGCGCAGGGCGACGATGTTTCCGGGCTTGCCGTCGTTGCCCACGACCAGCCAGTCCATGTGCGGCTTGTAGATCTGCCGCATCGCCTCCAGGTACGACAGGATCTGGACCACCGTGTCGCCCGCGGCCGCCAGGTCGGCAGGCGTGACGGGGTCGATGGTGCCGTTCAGGATCAGGGTGTCCAGGCGGCTGTCCAGGTACGGCGACTGCCAGACCAGCCCGTCGGCGGGCCCGCGATCGACCAGCGGGGTATCCACGAAGGTCACCGCGCCGGTCGTGGCGTCCACGTTCTTGTAGGCCGCCCGGGTCAGGCCGAAGTAGGTCTGGTCCACGGCCGTCCGCGTGCCGTCCAGGCTGGTCAGGCCGTTCGTCACGGCGACCACGTACAGGCTGTTGGCCTCCAGGTCGACCTTCGGGGTCGCGGTGACGGCCGCCTTCCCGTCGGCGTTCGTGGCGACCACGTCCTTCAATTCCACCGCGGTGTAGGCGCCGGCCACGAACTTGAACAGCCGGACGGTGTCCTTGTTCGCGCTGGCGATGGCCACCGGCTTGTCCACCGTGAAGTCCAGCGTCGCGGTGCAAGGCGCGTCGGCCTTCACCAGGACGCCGGTGCTGTCCACCGCGTCGGAAGGCTGGGGCCGGACCGCGGCGCCGCCGAAGAAGGCCGCGATCGGGTCGAAGTAGTCGGGCATCGGGTTCGTGGCCGTGGTGAACGAGTAGGCCGTCACCACCTGGTCGCGGCTCCAGGCGCCCTGGACGCCGGGCAGCCCTTCCCAGATCTTCAGCGCCCAGTCGGTCAACTGGCGGCCGCCCTCCAGGGACTGCGCCGCGGCCAGGCCTGTCACGACGCCGCTGCGCGCGCCGCCGTCGGTGCCGATGTAGGTCGTGCCGATGTCCGGGAACAGCGTCGGGGCCGCGAACAGCAGGAACACGCCGTCGGCCTTGAACGGCTCGGACGGCTTCGCCGCGTCGGTGGCCAGGGCCTTGATGCCCTTGTCGGTCCATCCCGTCGCGACCACCAGGTAGGTGTGGCCGGGGGTGAAGTCCGCCGGCGGCGACAGCATCCCGGGGGCCGGCAGGCGCAGGCTGAGCGTGTACGGCATTTCCGTCCGCTGCTGCCAGTTGAAGATCCGGAGGTACGCGTCGGGGGCCAGGGCGACCGGGGCCGCCGGATCCGTCACGTCCACGAACCAGAAGTTCGCGTCGGCGGCGTTGGTCCCGTCATAGGGGTGCAGCGACGCCACGTCCAGCGGCCGGGAGAAGGGGATGGTCGGCGCGAACGAGGTCATGAACCCGTCCAGCCGGTTCTGCCCCGTCAGCAGGGCCTTGGACAGCGGCGAGTCCTCGTTGACCGGGTAGCCGAGGGTCTGCGCGGTCGCAGCAGCGGCCGCATCGACGATCGGCAGCGCCATCGTGGTCGGCAGGGCCGTCGGCATCGGCATCCCGGGGAACCGCACGATGGACGCCTGCTTGACCGGGTTGAGGAAGTTGTTGGGCAGCGGGATCACCCCCCAGTCCGGGTTCACGATCGCGACAGGCTGGCTGGCGTAATCGTAGGGGGGGGACTCCTCCAGGTTCACGCTGGTGCATGCCGCGACCGTGATGCAGACACCCGTCAGCAGGGTGCGTGCGGCGATCGCTCGAATCAGGGTGCGTTGACCGTCCATGGACGTCGCGTCCTCCGTTGGAAGCCAATCGTCATTAGACCGGTTGGCGGACTCCGTCAACTTCGTGTCAATTGCCGTGCCGTAGGGATTCTGACGCACGCGAGGGGGGACGGTCGTCCGGGGGCCGGTGGATCGCGGGGGGGCACGCCCGGATCACTCGCCGTCGAGGGCCTTGGGGTCCTGCAGCACGACCAGGCAGGCGTCCACCACGGTCCCGTCGAATCGCGAGCCGCGGCCGGCCACGATTTCCTGGATGGCCTGATCGATCCCCAGCGCCGCGCGGTAGGGGCGATGGGAGGCCATGGCCTCGACGACGTCGGCCACCGCCAGGATCCGCGAGCCCAGGAGGATTTCGTCCCCCTTCAGGCCGTCCGGGTACCCGGTGCCGTCCTGCCGCTCGTGGTGCTGGCGGACCATGTCCGCGATGGGCCATGGGAACTCGATGCCCTGGAGGATGTCGTATCCCACGACGACGTGGGACTTGATGAGGTCGAATTCGATCGACGACAGGCGCCCCGGGCGGACCAGGATCTCGCTGGGGACCGCGATCTTCCCGATGTCGTGGATTTCCGCCGCCGTGTACACGCCGGTCACGGTTTCCTCGTCCAGCCCCAGTTCGACGGCGATGCTGCGGGCCAGTCGCGCCACGCGCTGCTGGTGTCCCGCGGTGTAGGGGTCGCGGCTTTCGACCGTCCGGCCCATGGAACGGATCACGCCGCCCATCGCCCGTCGCAACCGGTCGAAGGACTCCTGCAGCCGGATTCCGTCCAGTTTTTCCCGGGTGACGTCGGTGAGGATGTGGATGCCCCCGATGACGTTCCCTTCCGGATCGGTGCGCGGGTCGACCGCCAGCAGGAACCACTTGTCGCCCAGCCGGATCGTTTCCGTTTCGCGCTGGTGCGTGATCAGCATGCGGTGCGACGGGCACATCTCGGCGGCAAGGGGACAGTGGATCATGTCGCAGAGCGTCCGGCCGATCATCCCCTCGGGGGCGACCCCCGCCAGGTCCGCCGCGGCCCGGTTTCCCCGGAGCACCTGTTGATCCAGCGTGGTCAGCGACACGGCGTCCCCGATCGCGTCGAAGGTGGCCCGCCATTCCCGGGCCGCCTCCTCGACCGCCCGGGCGAACCGCATGCGTTCGCTGACGTCCCGGGACACCAGGACCATCGTGTCGCGGCCGCCCTCGATGCCCTGCACCCGGCGGGCGGTCCCTTCGATGTCCCGCCAGGTGCCGTCGCTGTGGCGCACGCGGGTTTCGTACCGCAGCGTTTCCCCCGGGATCGCCCCGTTCAACCTGCCGTGCAGGCGCTTCTGCTCCTCGGGGGTCACGCGATCCAGCACGGCCCGGCCCAGCAGGTCCTCGGGAACGAACCCCAGGACGGTCAGGTACGACGGGCTGGCGTACAGGTACCGCCCCTCGGCGTCCAGCAGGCAGATCAGATCGCCGGTGTGCTCGGCAATCAGTCGGTGCTGGTCCTGAAGGTGCTGCAGACGCCGTTCGGCGCCCTCCCGCTGGCGGACGGCCTCCCGGCGGGCCAGGGCGTTCCGCAGGGCGTTGGGCAGGCGCATCAGGCCGCGCTTCAGAAGGTAGTCGTCGGCGCCTTCGCGCATGCAATCGGCCGCGACCTCGTCGGTCTGGGTGCCGGTCACCAGCAGGAACGGGATGTCCAGGCCGCTGGCCCGCACCTCCCGCAGCGCCTCGATGCCCGTCCACCCGGGCAGGTTGAAGTCCGCCAGGATGGCCTGGGGCGCGAAGGTTTCCATGGCCTGCAGGAAGGCATCGCGGTGATCCACGACGGTGAAGGCAACCTCCATCCCCCCCCGCTCCAGGGCCCGCTGCACCAGGGCCGCGTCGTTCCCGTCGTCCTCGATCATCAGGACGCGCAGGGGGCCGGCCTCCACCACGGGGGTCTCGTCGCGGGCGATGTCCATCATGCTGCGGCTCCTCGCAGGAAGGGGGATCTTTCCACGCTGCCAGCATGGGCCATCCCCGTCCACATCCCCATCGGGGAAATCCCGGGGGTCGGGGTTCCAAAAACCCTGGACGGGAACGTGGGGAGGCAGGGAGGAGGTCGGGACGGAGTTCAGGATTCCAGGCTGGTCAGCCCTTCGCGGATCGCATACTTGGTCAACTCGGCCACGCTGCGCAGGCCCAGTTTTTCCATCACCTGCTGCCGGTGGGTTTCGACCGTCTTGACGCTGACCCCCAGCTGGAACGCGACTTCCTTGGTGGATTTTCCCTCGGCCACCATCTGGAGGATCTCCCGCTCGCGGGTCGTCAACCGCCCGCCGGGCGTGGCCTGTCCCTGGGGCAGGCCCCGGATCCAGTCCCGGATGACGTCGGTGGACACGGTGCGTCCCAGGTACACCTCGCCGGCCGTCACCGCGCGGATCGCCGTCGCCAGTTCCTCGTAGGCACAGTCCTTCGCAAGGTAGGCAACCGCACCGGCCCGCATCATTTCGCCCACGAACCGGCGATCGGTGTGCATCGACAGGGCGACGACACGGGTCGCGGGCCGTTCGGCCAGGATCTGCCGGGTCGCCTCGATGCCGTTGAGGTCGGGCATTCCCACGTCCATGACCACCACGTCCGGCGACAGGTCCCGGGCCAGCACCACGGCCTGTCGCCCGTCGTCCGCCTCGCCCACCACGTCGAAATCCGCCTCGGCGACCAGCAGGCCGCGAAGGCCCGCGCGCATCAGTCGATGATCGTCCGCCAGCAGCACGCGCACCTTCATCCCGCGCCCCCCCCCGATTCGCGCAGAGGCACCGTCAGGGCCACGACCGTCCCGCGCCCTCGCGCCGAGTCGATTTCCATCCGCCCCCCCAGCGTCGCCAGGCGCTCGCGGATACTGTACAGCCCGAATCCACTGGAGTTCCCCGGCTTCGGGACCTGCATCGGGACGAATCCCAGGCCGTCGTCCCGGACCTCGACGCGCACCGCGCCCCCGTCCGTCCGGACCCGCACCGTCACCCGCGTCGCCTGGGCATGCCGGGCGGCATTGACCAGCAGTTCCCGCACCGCCGCGAACAGCAGCAGGCGCGTTTCGTCGTCGATCGGAGCCTGGGCGCCATCGGCGACGATTCGCACGGGGATCCCGTGGCGCTCCTGGAACCCGTCGGCCACGGCCTCCAGACCCGCGACCAGGCCCAGGTCGTGCAGCGACGGAGGGCTCAGCTCGGACGTGACCGCGCGCGTCGCCCGGATCGCCTCCTCCAGCGTGGCCCGCACCTCGTCCACCACCGTCGCCAACCCGCCGTCCCGGGTCTGGTCGCGCAGCCTCCCCAGCGAAATCCTGCACAGGGCCAGCAACTGGCCCACCTCGTCGTGCAGTTCGACCGCCAGCCGACGCCGTTCGCGCTCGGCGGCCAGCGTCAACTGGGACGCCAGGGAACGCAGTCGCTCCTGGTTCGCGGCCAGCGCCTCCTCGGCACGAAGGCGCCGCGCCTCCGTTTCGATGGACTCGAGGCCGTAGGACAGCATGTCTGCCAGGCGTTCCAGCAGAAGGCGGTGCTCCTCGTCGAAGGCATCGGAGGCGTCGTGGTACAGGTTCACGACGGCGACCACCTGGCCCTCGACCCGCAAGGGCAGCGCGGCCCAGGAACGCAGCCCGCGACCGCCCAGCTCGTCGCGCCAGGGCTGTGCCAGGTCGTCCCGCTCGATGTCGGCGCAGACGCAGACCCGGCCGGTCCGGGCGGCCGCACTGGTCGGCCCGTGGCTTTCCTCGCGTTCCGGGTCCAGCAGGAACCGCGCCGTCGCCAGGGTCCCGTCGTCGTCCCCTTCGCCCGGGAACGGACGGATCACCCCGGCCGCCCGATCGACTCCCCCGACCCACACCAGGCGAAACCCACCGTCGTCACGAAGGGTCCGCGCCACCGCGCCCAGCAGCGCATCGCGGTCCCGTCGGCGGACCACGTCCTCGCCGACCCGCGCCAGAACGGCATACAGGCGGTTGAGGACCTCCAGGCGCTGCTCCCGCACGCGGACCTGCCGAAGGGCCTCCCGGCGGACCATCGCCTCGGCGACCTCGCGCTCGACCGCTGGCCGCAGGCGATCCAGCCGCTCCTTCGACACGAAGTCCCGGGCACCGAACTTCATCACGTCCGCGGCGGTTTCCTCGCCGACGTGGCCGGACACCACCAGGACGGGCAGTTCGGGGTCCACTCCGGCGACCAGGGACAGCGTCAGTTCCAGGACCAGGCCGGGAACGTACACGTCGGCGATCACCGCGTCCCAGGCCTCTTCGGCAAGGGCCTTGCGCAGGTCCGCGTCGGTGTCGACCCGGCGCCAGGAAAGGCCGCCCGACACGCCGCGCAGATCGTGGACCATCAGGAGGGTGTCATCTTCCCGATCCTCGACGAACAGCAGTCGAAGTGGCGTTGTGCCCTCCCCCGGACGATTGGCGACGGAACGATGGTAGTCCGCGGTCCAATACGGATCAACGCCGGGGGTACGGGTGAAGCACCGGGATCAGGCGGGGGGCGGGCAGTCGGCCGGCGGATCGGTGAAGTGGTCGTCCGGGTACTCGGTGGCGCAGAACTGGTCACAGCTGCCGTCGGCCAGCCACGCGCAGGGATCCGCGGACGCGCAGGTGCAGTTGGTGTAGGAGCCGGCGGTGCACTGGGCGGCGGAAACCGTGGCGTCGCAGGCGAACACGCACTGACAGGAGGTCCGCTCGTAGTTCGGGGTGGTGAAGACGTGGCAGACGCCGGACGTGGCGCCGTTGTCCTGGCACCGGGCGTTGCAGTCCACCCCGACCAGGCGGGAGGTGTTCGCGTCGCAGCCGGCCAGCGTGGCCGGCGCCCCGGCGACGCAACTGGCCGCGTAGGTATCCGGATCGCAGGGGCCGTTGGTCGGGCCCAGGGGGCCGATCTGGGCCGTCAGGGTGAAGTCACCGTACCCGTCCACCTTCTCGACGTCCACGATGACGTAGACCGTGACGGGCTCCGTTCCGTCGTTGGACCACGTGACCGAGGACGCCCCGGCCGCCACGCACTTCGTCGGGTCGGCGAGGTCGGTGGTCAGCCAGAGGGCGGGCGCAAAGCCGAGGACCTTGGTGATGTCGAACGCGGCGAAGTCGCCGGCCTGCAGAACGGCCTTGTACACGACGTCCGGACCCACGAGGGCCTTGGCGCCGCACCCGGTGACGGTCGGGTCGTAGTCGCCGTTGGCGCCGACCAGGGTCCCGGGGACCGCTTCCCCGTCCGCGATCCCCGGGATGCCGTCCGCGACGGGTCCGTCATTCGCCGGCGCCGTGACCGGGTCGATGGCCAGGGTCATGTGGATCGTCATGTCGTCCTGGGGCAGCAGGCTGTCCACGATCACGTACACGGTCGTGTCCACGCCGTTGCGGTTCCACCAGATCAGTTCCTCGGTCCCCGCATCCCAGACGGCGTCGGCGCCCGCCAGGCAGGTCCCGTCGGCGTTGGCGCAGTCCGTCACGATGTACAGCTGTGCGTCGAAGGGCGTGTCGATGCCGGCCCGCAGGACGTTGTCCTTCGGAACGATGACCTTGTAGGCCGCGTCCTTGCCCATCGCCGCATAGCCCGTGCAGGACGGGGCGATGTACGTGTTCACGTCGTTGGCGAGCTGGAAGGTGTGCGTCCCGGCGCCGATCAGTTCGGCGCCCCCGCAGGTGTCGGACGCCCCGACCGTGAAGATGCGCAGTTCCAGGGAGTAGGGGAACTTCGCGATGCCGGGCACCAGGGGCGACTGGGTCACCTCGATCAGGATGTCCTGGGCGGCGACCGCCACGTAGCCCATCAGCAGCGACGAGTAGTCGCCCTGGGGATCCAGGTCGTCGTTTTCCCAGCCGGTGATCAGCGCACCGGTCGTCGCGTCCAGCAGGCGCAGGTAGGTGTCGATGTCCAGGCCGCAGAAGGGCTGCGTGCGGATGTCGACGGCCTCGCCGGCCTTCAGCGAGATGCGGTACAGGTCCACGTCGCCGCCGGACCCCGTCGACAGCAGGGCGCCGACCACGCGACCGGTGCCCGCGGGCAGGACCTGGGCCTTGTCCCTGGTGTCGTTCTGCTCGACCTCGGCGACGCCGAAGGTGGCGGACACGACGCACGCGCCGCCGCTGCAGGCCAGCGCCGGGCACCCGCAGTCGGCGTCGACCGCGCACGTGCCGGTCTGGCAGAACCCGCCGCTGCACTTCGTGCCGATGCACTCGGCGTCCTCGCTGCAGGGGGTGCCGTCAACGGCGGGACGGACGCAATGACCGGACTCGGCACAGGCGATCGTCAGGGCGCAGGCGCCCGACAGCGGCGCGCAGACGCTGGTGTACCCGTTGAGGCCGTAGCACCGCGTCCCGACCGGGCAGACCGGGCTGTACGAGCAGTTCAGCGCGCAGAAGTAGTTGCCGTCGGCGCCCTGGATGCACTCGTTCAGGCTGAAGCCGCCTTCGGGGCTGCAGTCCGCGCCGTACAGTTCCGGGTTGCAGGGCTGGCACTCGCCGAAGGTCACGGGCTCGATGGGCTCGGAACCCTCGCAGGGCAGGTTCGCGCTGCAGGTCTCGGTGCACGTTCCGCCGATGCAGGCGCCGGTTTCGCAATCCGCGTTCAGGCGGCAGGCGCCCAGCAGGAAGGTCTTGCCGTCGGCGGACAGGACGCAGGTCCCCTGGAAGCATCCCATCTGGGGCGGGCAGCCGGTGCCGTCGGGGCAGGCCGTGGTGCAGTAGTAGGCCTGGACCTTGGCGTCGCCGAAGCAGATCGTGCCGTCCGTGCAGTCCTCGGGGGCCTGGCAGCCCTTCACGCAGGCGCCGCCGTAGCAGGTCAGGCCCGCGAGGCACTGGAACGTGTCGATGCACGCCTGGCCGGACCCCACGGTGCCCAGGAGGGCCGGAGGCACGCACAGTTTGCCGTTCACGGTGTCCGTGCAGGTTCCGTCCACGCAGGGAATGTCGTCGGCGCAGACCGTGGTGCAGGTCTTGACGCCCAGGAGGTCCTGGCACGTGCGGCCGTCCTTGCACGCGTAGTCGGCGACGCAGGGTTCGCCGAAGCCGTGGCCGGACTCGCCCTTCGGGACACAGACCAGCAGGGTCAGGTCGCTGGCGATGACGCCGGGGACGCACTCCATGTTGTCGGGGCACGAGGACAGGTCCTCGATCAGGAAGCACTGCTCGCTGCACAGGCCGCTCTGGCAGAAGCGCTTGGCGCAGTCGCCGCTCTGGCCGCAGGGCTGGCCCGCCTGGAGGATGCCTTCGGGAACGCAGTAGAAGTCGTACTTGAAGCCCAGGGCCGTGCCGCCGTCCCGGCAGCCGCCGCAACTGCCGCACAGGGCGTCGGAGGCCTTGCCGGTGCCGTCGTCGCAGGACTTCGTGCAGAACTTCTTGCCGTCGATGCCCAGGCACAGCGCGTCGGCACAGTCGGCGTCGTGGTTGCACGCCTGGAAGGCTTCGAGGGTGCCGTCATTGGGCAGCGTCGCTTCGGTCGACAGGGGCCGGCACAGGAATTCCGCGCCGGTCCGGACGCAGGCCATGCCGTCGGGGCAGGCCGCGCTGTCGCTGCCGCACACCGCGGTGCAGTAGGTCGTCCAGTCGTCGCCCCAGGCCGCGCAGCGTCCGCTGGCGCACTCGCCGTCGAAGTTGCACGCCGTGGCGAGGGGCTGGTCGTAGGTGCGATGGTCGCATTCGCCGAAGCCGATGCAGGCGGCGGCCAGGCAATACCCGCTGCCGTCCTTTCCGGTGACGGCCTCGCAGGGGGTGCTGTCCGCCTTCCCCTGGTACACGCATCCGCCGGTCAAGGGGTCGCAGGTCCCCGCGGGCTGCTGGCAGGTGCCGGGCGCGTCGCACACCAGCGGACCGGCGCCCACGCAGACGCCCGACTGGCAGGTGCCGCGGACCAGGCAGGCCCCCTCGGCGCCGCAGGCCCCGGCCGCGTTCAGCGGCTGGCATCCGTCGCAACATGCGTCGGTGGTGCTGCACGTGCAGGTGTCAGGCCGGACGTTGTCGCCGGTGGATTCGTCCAGCACGTCGCCGATGCCCGGGTCCAGGGCGTCGACAACGTCGTTCCCGACGTCCGTTTCCGTGGAGGACCCGCCCCCACAGGCCGCCAGGGCCAGGATCGCCGCCACGAACAGCACCTTCGCGCCATGCCGCAAGACCATCGGTTCCTCCATCACCCGTTGAGCCCCGGGAGAGTAGGACGGACGACGGGGATTGGCAAGACGGGGAAAAGTGGGACAGTCACCCATTTCCGGGCAAATGGTGACTGTACCACATTTCCCC
>CAINDP010000064.1 GCA_903847405.1 uncultured Myxococcales bacterium
TCCGGCTGCCGCGGCCCACGCAGTGGCCCTGCGCGCGCGCAAACAGGGCGGATGCGGACGAGGGCGGCGTGGGCGGCGCGGGCGGCGGCGGCGGCGCGGGCGGCTGCGGCGGGAACGGCGGTGCGGGCGGCGGCAGCGGCGGCGGGTCCTTCGGGATCTTCGTCGTGCGCGGTGATGCGGCCGGCGTCCCGGTGCTGCGCGGCAACTTCGTGGTCCGCAGCGAGGGCGGCGCCGGCGGATCCGGCGGCAACGGCGGCAACGGCGGCGTCGGCGGCCTGGGCGGTGCGGGCGGCGGCATCGACGGCCTGCACTACACGTTCGCCATCGGCACCGGCGGCGCGGGCGGCGCCGGCGGGAACGGCGGTCACGGCGGCGGCGGCGGCGGCGGCTGCGGCGGACCGTCCATGGGGATCGCCGGTTCCGGATTCGACGGGCTCGCGGTCGACTGGTGCGACGCAGGCGTGGCCGGCGGCTTCGACGCCGTGGGCAACGGCGGTCCGGGCGGACCGGGCGGGAACTCGGCGGGCGCCCCGGGCGCCGCGGGCGGGACCGGTCGGGCGGTGGACTGCACGCTGATGTGACCTCGCTTGCGGTTTTGCTGCGGTCCGGTACGATTCTGCGATGAAACGACGACACCCGGCGACGTGTCTGCACCTCCTGACCACAGCCTTCGTCCTGACGTCCTGCCAGGGTTCGGATCCGGGCCCCGATGCTCCGACGGACATTCCGGGCGACCTCCCGACCGACATTCCGACCGACATTCCGACCGACATTCCAACCGACATTCCAACCGACGTTCCGACCGACGTCCCGACCGACGTCCCGACCGACGTCCCGATCGCGACGGGATGCAATGGCGCCGAGGCCCTTTGCAGCAAACGCTTCAACGAGGTCGCCTACCCGACGACCCACAACGCGATGAGCAACGAGGACGAAGGCTGGATCGCACCGAACCAGCCCCACGGGATCGAGCGCCAGTTGGAGGACGGGGTCCGGGGGATGATGCTGGACCTGCACTACGGCGACGGCGACGGCGAAACGACCGACCTGGCGACGGTGTACCTGTGCCACAGCGAGTGCATCCTCGGGAATCGCCCTCTGCTGGACGCCCTGGTCGCCATCAAGGCCTTCCTGGATGCGCATCCCCGGGACGTGCTGACCTTGATCTTCGAGTCGTACGTGTCTGGCGGCGACGTGGCCGCGGCGTTCGAGGCCGCGGGACTGCTGCCGTACCTGCACGCGCAGGACGTCAACCAGCCCTGGCCGGCGCTGGGCGCCATGGGGGACACGGGCCGGCGCCTGGTGGTCTTCACGAACCGGGACGCGGGAGCGGCGCCCTGGTACCACGACCAGTGGGCCTACACCTTCGAGAACCCGTGGTCGGCAAAGACGCGGACGGACCTTTCCTGCGACGTGGACCGCGGCCAGCCCACGAACAGCCTGTATACGCTGAATCATTTCGCCGCGAACCCCTTCCCCGACCCGGAGGAAGCCGCCCTGACGAACCAGAACCCGTTCTTCGTGGATCAGGCGCAGAAGTGCTGGAACGAACGAAACCACATTCCGAACTTTCCCACCGTCGATTTCTACGACCTGGGGGATCTGTTCGCGGTCGTCCGCACGCTGAACGGGCTGGATGCCCCCCCGCCCCCCTGAACCGCCCCCGTCGTCCTGCACCCGGTGTCGCAGCCAGGCTCATCCGTTGCCGGGCGCCTGCACCTGCACGATTTCGACCGGGTTGCCGTCGGGGTCCTGCAGGCGGGCGATCAGCCCGACCACGGTCCTGCGGGGCGGGAACAGGGACGTCACGCCGGCGTCCACCAACCGCCGGTAGTCGGAGGCCACGTCCCGGACCTGGAAGGCGACGCCGCCCGAACCGCCCATGGCGCCCGTCGCCGCGGACGCATCGGCGGGCCACAGGGACAGGTAGACCCGCCCCACGTCGCAGGCCCAGTGCGGTCCCAGGCCGGGGATGTCCACGGGCCGGAGGGGGACGCCGAAATGCCTGCGGTAGAAGGCGGCCAGGGCGGCGGGGTCCGGTGTGAACAGCAGGACGGCCGCGATGGCCAGCGGCGGTGCGGCAGGTTCCAGGCGCGATTCCATCGGTTTCCCCGGCGGATGGGAGCGGTTCACCCGGCCTTCAGGCTGGCGGCCATGGCCAGTTCGTCGGCGTTCGGCACGTCGTCGCCCAGTTCCTCCAGGCGGCCCGCGACCAGGGCCTGGCGATAGAAGCAGTAGGGGTTGTCGAAGCGATTGCTGGTGTGGCTGTACGCCGTCCAGGCACACCCGCCCCGGCAGATGTCCCGGTAGCGGCACACCGCGCAGAACCCGCCCAGTTGCGCCTCGGTGAAGCCCCGGTTCCAGGCGAAGGCATTGGGGTCGTCCCAGATCTCCTTCAACGGGCGACGGCGCAGGTTGTCTTCCACGAAGCGATCGTTCCCGTGCCGGGCCGACGGCAGGGACAGGCATCCCTTCACGTTCCCGTTGCTTTCGATGCCGATGACCTGCATCCCGGCGCGGCACCCGATCCAGAAACTGATTTCGGCCCCGCGGTCCCGCAGGGGCTTTTCGTACCGGCCGAAGTAGCCCACGTTGTCCGCCGCCAGGACCATGGGGCCGGGCGTCGGGTCCGTCCGCAAGGCGGCGATCTGCGGGATCAGCCACAGCAGGTCGTCCGGCTGGATCACCAGGTCCCGGTTGTCCCGCAGGGCCCCCGAGGGGATGCCCAACTGGATCTGCCAGGACGACACGCGGTGCGCGGCCAGGAAGGCCCGGAATTCCGGCAGGCGGTGCGCGTTCAGGCGGTTCACGTGGGACACGACGCTGGCCGGAAAGCCCGCCCGGGCACACATGTCCAGGGCCGCGACCACCCGCTGGAAGCTGCCCGGCTTGCGCACCGTGTCGTGGGCCTCCTCGAACCCGTCCAGGCTGAAGGCGATGTTGGTCAGGCGCGCGTGGCGGGCCTTTTCCAGGTGCTCGGGCGACCAGGACCAGCCGTTGGAGATCATGTTGACCCGGACGCCCTGGTCGGACAGGCGCCGGCCGATGTCGTGCCACCGGGGATGCAGCGTCGGCTCGCCCCCGCCCAGCGTGACCTTTTCGCACTTCAGGGCCGCCAACTGGTCGGCCACCTGCAGCATTTCGGGGACCGACAGTTCGTCGTCGCGCCGGACGCCCGCGTAGGAGCCGCAATGCAGGCACCGCATGTCGCAGGCCAGCGTCAATTCCCATACGCAGTAGCGCGGGTAGCAGCCCAGGCGTTTCAGCAGTTCGATCACCGGGGATCCACCGCGTCCAGGGCCATGTACTCCGGCACGGGGCCCGAATCCGGCGCCATGTAGGGAGGCTGGACACCCGGATCCGGATCCACGGCGTCCAGGGCCATGTACTCGGGCACGGGGCCGGGGTCGGGAGCCATGTAGCCCGCGTCCACCTGCGTCGGAACGTCGGGTCCCATGTAGGGAAGGATGGGACCGGGGTCCGTCATGTCGTTCAGGGCGTCCTGGGCAGCCGGGTCGCCACCCAGGTCGGCGATGACCTCCACGTCGGGCGCCGAATAGATCAGCACCGAGTCCGGGGTGTCCCCGCCGGGGAAGCAGCCGGTGCCCGTCGCCAGGGCCGCGCCCAGGGCCACAGGGACCGCCATCTTCCCGACCGGCACGACCACCTGGCGGGCCAGCCGCTCGCAGACCGTTCGCAGGATGGCGCGGATCTCGCTTTCCGACATCGGTTCCCCCGGGATTCCCCAACGCCGATGATGGTACGAAAGGCGCACCCCCGAAAGCAAGGTGCGGGCGGAAGGGAGTTTCAGGAAGGACCGTGCACCGGGAATCCGCGTTGACGTCCCGACTCCCACCCTGATCGAAACCTGCCCTGCAAACGATCATTCAGATTCCGGGGAGCGTCACATCCCTTCCTCCCCCGCACCGCCCGGGCTCCGGGCGTTCCTGCGGCGGAATCCGCTTCTGATCGTTCATGGCGAACCCGGTTCGGGCTATCTTTCCTCACCATGACAAGCGCCACGCCAGGCAGTTGCGTACCACGTGCTCCGGAGCGGAGAGCCGGATGAACCACGCGGACCAGGACCAGGACCTGGAGCGGTTGGAGGCCGAACTCCGGAGCACGCGGGAGCACCTGCAGGAAACCATCGAGGAACTGGAAACCTCCAACGAGGAACTCCGGACCGCCAACGAAGAAGTCCTGTCCATGAACGAGGAACTGACGACCGTCAACGCCCAGATGCAGGAAAAGTTGGACGAGGTCAACTCCCTGAACGACGACCTGTCCAACCTGATCAGTTCCACGGATATCGCGACGATCTTCCTGGACACGCGGCTGCACGTGAAGCGTTACACGCCGACGGCGACCCGGCTGATGAACCTGATCCCGGCGGACGTCGGTCGCCCGATCGAGGACCTGACGCAGAAGTTCGACCACGCGGACCTGGCCACGGACGCCCAGTCCGTCCTGCAGGATCTGCATCCCGTCGAGCGCGAAGTCCAGGGGCAGGACGGGTCCTGGTACACGATGCGCCTGTTGCCGTACCGGACTCGCGAACTGCAGGTGGACGGGATCGTCGTGACGTTCGCCGACGTCACCCGGCTGAAGTCCGCGGACGAGGCCGCGACTGCGGCGCAGCACTACGCGGAAAGCGTCGTCGAGACGGTCCGCCTGCCGCTGCTGGTCCTGGACAAGGACCTCCGGGTGATTTCGGCGAACGAGGCGTTCTACAGGCTGTTCGGCGGCGGGCCTGCCGACACCGTCGGAAGGAAGTTGACGGACCTGGGCGAAGGCCAATGGGATGCCCCTCCCCTGAGCGGCCTGCTGGCCCGGTTGGTCGCCAGCGCCGAACCACAGAACGGCGTCCAGGTCTGTTTCGAGGTTCCCCAGGCAGGATGGCGGACCCTGGTCGTCAGCGGCAGAAGGTTCGTGCGGCCTCCCGACGGATCCCCGGTACTGCTGCTGCTGGCCGTCGATGACGTCACCGAGCAGCGGAAGGCCCAGGTCGCCCTGACCGAAAGCCAGGCGCAGTTGACGACCACCAACCGGGTCCTCGTGGACAAGGTTTCACGACTTCGGGCGCTGGCGGGTGAACTGGCCGCGGCCGAGGACCGCGAGCGGAAGCGGATCGGAAAGATCCTGCACGATCACGTCCAGCAGTTGCTGGTCGCCAGCAAGTTGCACCTGGGCGTGGTCCGGGCCGGCGATCTGGACGAGTCGCTCCGGACGTCGGCGTCCCTGGCGGATGCGCTGCTGGACCAGTCCATCACCGCGTCCCGGACCCTGACCGTCGAGTTGAGCCCGCCGGTGCTGCATGACGCAGGCCTGCCGGCCGCGCTGGCGTGGCTGGGGCGCCGGATGCTGAAGCAGCACGGCCTGCGGGTCCAGTTGGACCTGTGCGAGGACGCCGAGCCGGCCGAACCGCTGATGAAGATGTTCCTGTTCGAGGCGATCCGGGAACTGCTGTTCAACGTCGTCAAGCACAGCGGGGTCCTGGAGGCCCGGGTCGCCGTCGAGCGGAAGGGCAGTCGGCTGATCGTGCGTGTCGAGGACGAGGGGCGCGGGTTCGACACGGCCCTGCTGCTGGAGCACCGGGCCGACGATCCCACGTTCGGCCTGTTTTCCATCCAGCAGCGCGTCGAGTCGCTGGGGGGGGGACTGTTCGTCGAAAGCGTGCCGGGGAAAGGCACGCGCATCACGCTGGAAGGGCCGTCGACCTCGTTCGTGAAACCGGTCGCCGAGGGGGCCCGCGTCGAAGGGCCGGCGCCGACCGGGGGCGAACCGACACCGTCCGGTGACGCCGGATCCGGTCCCATCCGCGTGCTGCTCGCCGACGACCATGAACTGGTGCGCCAGGGCCTGGCGATGGTCCTGGGGATGACCCAGGGAATCGAGGTCGTCGGGGAAGCCACGAACGGCGCCGAGGCGGTCGAACGGGCGAGGACCCTGCACCCCAACGTCGTGGTCATGGACGTGACCATGCCCGTCCTCAACGGCGTCGATGCCACCCGACAGATCGTGTCCGAGGACCCGGGAATCCGGATCATCGGCCTGTCGATGCACGAGGGGGGCGAAATGGCGACGGCGATGCGGGACGCAGGCGCGGTCGACTTCGTGACGAAGGGCGGTCCATCCGAAGCGTTGATCGCGGCCATTCATGCCGCCTTCCGCATGCGGTCTGCGATCTAGGGGGGGGACGGCCAGAGCGCCTCGACCCGAACGCCCCCCGCCACGCCGAAGGACTGCGCCCGGATGCGAATCGGCCCGCGGGCCCCCCGCACCACGTACTCGCGACGGTACGTCACCTGGCGCCCCGGGGCGGACAGGACCTCCTCCGGTATTCCGCGGACCAGTTCGGCGCCCGGCGGCAGCATCACGCGGACCACGGGCGGGGCGATCAGGCCGGCCGCCAGCCGGATGGTCGCAACCAGGACGACGGTGTCGCGACCCGGGTCCTCGACGCCCTCGAGGGCCAGTTCCAGTGGCCGGTGCGCCGGTTCGGACGCCGCCTCCGCGGGCACCTCCGCCGAGGGCTCCCGATCGACCCTCTGCACCCGATCCGGTCCCCCGCAGGCCGCCGTCGATACCGCCGCCATCCACAGCGCCAACATCGCACAGCGCCTCGCGCCCATGGGAGCCTCCCGCGTCATGGGGCTGCCGGGGGCGTCGTGGCCAGCCGGGCGCCCGTCGCGAAGTCCAGGAACAGCCGATGCCCGTCAACCTGCACGTCGTACCGCGTGTCGTCGAAGCGCGTCTGCAGGAAGGGGTTGTCGAAGCGCCACTCCCACCGCAGGGGGACGTCCGCGCCTGCCACCACCAGGGGGTCGTGCCAGCCGAAGGTCACGGTACCCCGCCCCGGAGCCTCCCAGGTCACCCGGTAGCCGTCCCCGAAGCCGTCGGCCTCGGCGTCCGCCACCGGCTCCGCGGTGAGGATCGACTGCGCCAGCGCCGCCGTGAAGGCCTCGAAGGAACCCCACTCGCCCGCGTCCCCGATCTGGACGACCCAGGCGTTCTGCGCACCGTCCGCAACCAGGTCGAAGGGCAGCCCCCGGTTGTCGTAGACCTCGGGCTGGTCGGTCCGCCAGTGCGTCGGCTGGTAGGACCACAGGCCCACGTAGCCGTCGCCCTTGCGGCCGAAGGTCCACTTCCCCTGCTGCACCACCGCGTCGAAGTGTGCGTGGGGGAAGTAGGCGTGGGTTTCGTCGCGGTAGTCGAACTGGGACAGGCCCAGGGGCTTCGGCTCGAACTGCGGGGCGTACAGGATTACCGCCAGGTCCCGGTGCTGCCCGATGCGCGGCAGGGACGAGTCGCCGGTCCAGTAGCCGGCGCCGTGCTCGTCCGAGTCCTGCCAGTCCCAGGTCGCCGGCACGGGCGTACCGGGGGCCAGGGGCAGCGCACCCGGATGCTGGGTGAACACCACCGCCGTTTCGTCCAGCGTCGCCTGCCAGGCGTGGACCTGCATGGCGTTGCTGCCCTTGCGATAGTCCTGGATGCTGGAAAGCATCCCGTGGGCCGTGCGGAAGGTCTTGGTGTGGACCTCCTTCAGCAGGCCGGAATTGAAGATCCGCCAGAACAACTGGTAGATCGGGAACAGGTCCTGCATCAGCACGTCCACGGGCTGGGTCAGGTCCAGCAGGCCGGCCACGATCGAAATGGAGTCGAACTGGCCCTCCCACAGGCCGTACCGCGTCGCCACGTCCAGCGTCATGGGCAGCAGGGGCCAGGACGTGAAGGACCCCATGGTCCACCACAGGGCCAGGTTCGCTTCGTCATAGGCCAGGCCATAGGGCGGTGCGGGCACCGGCGTGTCGGCGGTCGCGGGCGGCTCCTCGGGAAGGGGCAGGCTCATGCGTTCGCGATCCTCCATCGGGGCGTCGCTGCGGGCGATGGCGCGGATCGCAAAGGGCATCGCGTACTTTTCGGACGCCGCGAACAGGATCGCGGCCCCCGGCGCGGCGCCGTTCCAGGGCAGGGACGTGTCGTCGAAGAACAGCTTCGTTGCGTCGAAGGTGTCCTCCAGCACGGCGGCCACCTTGTCCTTGACGTAGCCCCGGCCGTGGGTCACGCCGAAGAAGCCCTTCTGGATGTGCAACGCCACGTCCAGCCAGAACAGGTCCAGGACCATCGCGGCACGGTGGGCGATCTCGGCGTCGTCGGACCATTCGATCAACGTAATCAGGGGATTCATGTCCCAGTTGTAGTAGGTGTCCGAGTGCCACTCGGTGAAGCCCCAGCGGGCCCGCTCCGTCAGCCACTTCAGGATTTCGGTCCGGGCCCGCTCCTTGTGCCAGGCGCCGGACTTCCCGGTGACGCCGAACGTGCGATCGGGGAAGCGCTGGCCCATCAGGAGTTCGACGGTGCGGAAGATCAGGACGTGGTTTTCGGACCAGTACCACATGTTGTCCACGACGGGCTTCCCGTCCGCCTCGCGCACGGGCGTCGGATCGCTGAACCAGAACTTGAAGTCGATCAGTGCGTCCTCGATGCGGGTCCGCAGGGCGGCGGGCAGCGCGGCGTGATCGCCCACGCCGTACAGCAGGTTCACCAGGCGGGTCGCGTCGAAATCGCTGGTGTCCTTCAGCCGGTACATCTTGGCGAACACGGCGTCGAAGGCGTCCAGGGGCACGACGTCGGCGGGCACCGCGGGGGCCCCCAGGCGGCGCGCGCAGGCCAGGTGGGCCAGCAGGTGGATCGGGTTGCGGGCGTCCAGGGGACTGGCGCACGAGTACCGCAGCAGGTCGTCCTGCCGGGCCCGCTGCCATTCCGGGATGGCGGTTTCCGGCACGGGCGGAAGATCGGGGGGCGGCACGTCCGGGACGTCTGGCAGTTCGGCCGCAGGCGGGACGTCGCCCTCGTCCGCCAGGTCGGGGACGTCCGAAACGTCCGGGACGTCGGTCAGGTCCGAAACGTCGCCCTGGTCCGTCGCGTCATCCGCGCCCGGGTCCGTCCCGCCGGAGCCGCCGCAGGCCGGCGCCAGCAGCAGTGCCGTCGCCAGGAACACGCCCAGGGTTCGCTTCAAGGGTTCGAGCCGCTCGCCTCGCATCCACACACCTCGATGTCGTCAGGGGTTCGGCCCGAAGAGCCGGGCCAGCAGGTTCGCCATTTCGATCCGTCGTTCCGGTGCGGTCGCGGCCAGGATGCCTCGTTCCTGCAGCAGTTCCAGCAACTTCACGGGCACGACGCCCTCGGTTCCCACGATTTCCACGTGGCCCGCGGACACGGGCACGATCACGACCCGGGGATCCGCGCTGACCCGGGCATTGCGCTGCTCGTCGACGTCGAACACGAAATCCAGCTTGGCGCAGGAACCGTCCGCATTGGCCCGACGGCAGATGCCCCGCTCGTCCGTCACCACCTGGAGGTGTTCGGTGACCGCCGCGATCAGCGTTCCCGGCCGCTCCATGAAGGGCGCGTTGGGGAAGATTTCCGTCCACTTCTCGCCGGAAATGCCGTGGCAGATCACGTGGGTGAACCCCAGGGTCAGGAAGTGCACCCAGGGACGCCCGCAGATGGCCGAGGCCTGGATGCCGTTCAGGGGCGAGGAGGCCGTCAGCAGGCGGTAGGTGAAACCGTCCCCCTCGGGCAGGGGATCCCTGCGCTCGCGGATCAGCGCCCGGCGGGCCACCAGCCCGCCCTGGCTGTGCCCCAGGATCGTGATCTGCCGGGGTTTCAGGCGGGCCTTCAGTGCCTGCAAGGCCGTGATGAGGTCCACCGAGGCGTCCCGCAGGGAGTTCCGGTCGTCGTAGTTGAAGCACAGGGCCTGCTGGCCGTGGGCCTCGAAGACCCTCGCCAGGGCACGGAAGCGGCCCCCGGACGAGCGGCACCCGTGGACCAGCAGGATCAGCGGCCGGTCGGGATCCAGGTCCACCACGCCGGGGCTGTCGCGATCGCAGCGATCGATGCCGGGGATGCGCGTACCGGGATCCTCGGGACCGCTGCGGACGAGGGCCGACGGGAGGGCCGCGCACCCCCCCAGCAGCAGCGCCAGGATCGACAGCGCGGCCGCCACCGTCCGGCGGCCGGCCACTGCGTCCCGGGGATTCATCGGCATGGGGCAACCTGCACGTCGGACCGAAGGCGAGGATACCACCGCACCGCCAGGGGCACACGCCGTTACACACCAGCCGCAAGGGAAAATGGGGACAGACACCGATTTCCCGCTATCGTCTGGCGCGCTCGGAATAGGCGACTTCGGCGACGGCCCGGCACACCTCGGCCAGCGATGCAGGCTTCAGCAGACACCGTGCGCCAAGCCGCCGGCAGAATTCCAGATGCTCCTCGGAACTACTGTAGAACACGAACCGCTCCGCGACTTCCGGGACCACCTCCGTCAGCCGGCGATGGAACTCGATTCCGTTCATGTTCGGCATCTCGATGTCGGACAGGATCACGTCGAAATGGCGCCCCGAGGCCTTCCGCAAGGCGAGGGTCCCGTCCTCGGCGCTGTCCACGACGTACTGTTTCGCCAGCACGGACTGAAGCAACTCGGCAACGGGCAGCGAATCCTCGACCACGAGCACTGTGGGCGTCCAGACCCGAGGCGCACAGCGCAGGGCGTCAAGGTGATCCCGGTATTCCGGGAAGGCGTTCATGAACCTTTCGGTCTTGCGGCGGTGGGCCTGGATTCGCGAGGCGGCGGCCTGGAATTCGCGCCCGTCCCGCTTCAGGGTTTCCACCACGAACAGGAAGAAGTCGTTCCACTCGGACGACTCGGCGTCGATCAGGCCCGCGACCATCGTGCCCGCGTCCAGCGTCCCGGACGACAGGCCGGCACGGATCGTTTCGAAGGGCGCCAGGATGCGCGCCTGGGTCTGGGGGTCCAGGGCCAGGGCCGTGGCGTGCCGCGCCTCGTCCCCCTCGACCAGCCGCGCGGCGATCGTCATGACGCGGTAATGCTCCCCTTCGTCGTTGGCCTGGTCGACGAGGAATTCGGACAGTGGCGGGCTGGAGTTCAGGAAGAACGCCGCGGCGTCGCCATAGACCTCCTGGGCGACGCGCTCGATCCGGGACAGGCGGTGGATGATGTCAAGCATGCCGAATTCCTGGTCATGCCCCCGATAGGGCACAGCACCGGCTGCGTGTTCCAGATACAAGGAATCTAGCGGGAATGGCAGTGTCTGACCACTCGGCGGACGGACGCCCCAGTCCCCGCGCGGCGCCCCGATGTTCAGGGCTCTTCGAGGACCTTGCGCACCAGTTCCCAGCCCGCCGGATCCAGCAGGTAGGAGTAGTGCGTGAAGGGGCTGGCGTCGATCGCCTGGGCACCGTCGGTCAGGGCCGATTCGTGGGGCAGGATCACCAGGTCGTTCCGGCTCCAGACGTTGACCACGCGGAGGTGCCGCGGCCACGGCTTCGCGTTCAGGGCCAGGACGCCGGGGCTGTCCGGGCGCAGGTCCCGGGTCTTGGTGGTGGAGGCGAAGCGCGCGGACCAGGTGCCCTGGTGGGGCGAGCCCAGGGTGACCAGCGTGCGAACGGCCGTGCCCAGCCGATGCTCGGTGACCGCAACCCGCGCCACGACGCCCCCCAGGCTGTGGGCGACCAGATCGACCTGCGACTGGCCCGTGACCTTGCGGACCCGGCGGATGAAACGCGCCAGCGCCTTCGCCATGTCGTCCAGGCTCTGCCCCGGGGCAAAGCGGATCCGGTAGGTGCGCTTGCGGCCCGCGATCCACAGGTACCAGGACATGGGCACGAAGTCGCCCCGGGACCCGCCCAGGCCGTGGACGAAGACCAGCGGTGGGTGGCCGTCGGGAACCCCTGGCGCCACGGGGTCTTCGCGGGCCGACAGCAGCGTGACCGTCAGCAGCGGCACCTGGGCCAGGTGGCGGCGCACGTCGGGGTCCACGGACAGGTACAGATCCCGGGCATGCCGCCCCAGGAAGGCGCCTCCGGCCGCCACGTTCTTTCCGGCGGCGGCCAGCCATCGTCGCACCGCCCGATCGGAGGCCGGCATTGCCTGGGGATCAGTTGCGGGATCCTGCGGGTCGTCCACGGTGCAAACCTCCACGCCTCACGGAACCGCGATCCCCTGGGCGCGCAGCGCGTCAGGCAGCGACGCTGCGACGCCCGACCCGACGCGCAGGAACACGGGCGGCTGGCCCAGGGGCGCGGGCACGGTAACGTCGGTGCCGGTTGCGGCCCCGGCGGTCCCATGGGTCGCTCCCGTCCACAGGTGGCGCCACTCGCCGGGCGGCAGCCAGACGGAACGGGACAGGGCGCAGTCCGCGACGTCGCCGCACGGGTCCAGCACCGGCGCCACCAGCACGTCGGCCCCCAGCAGGAACTGGTCGCTGATGGTCCAGGCCCGGTCGACCTCCGGCGCGTGCATCGCCAGGGGCCGCACCACCGGCCAACCCTTCGCCGCCGCCTCCTGGTACAGGGCCCGGCGATAGGGGGCCAGGGCCGCGTACACCCGGGTGAACCGCGCGAAATGCTCCGCCAGGACGTCGTCGCCGTAGACCTGCGCGTTGCGTGCGGGCTGGTTGCCCTCGTGGGTCCGCAGCAGCGCGGTGAACGCGTTCATTTCGACCCAGCGCTGCAACAGGTCCGCGGCGCGCTCGACGGGCGGGTCGCCGATGGGCACGCCCGTATAGCCCCCCGCATCCGAGTGGTTCAGCGCGATGCCCGAAAAAGCGCCGTTCAGCAGGCCGTGCAGGGCGCTGCGAATTCCATCGAAGCGATCCCAGGTCACTGCCTGGTCGCCTTCCCACTGCATCCCGCTGAACGTCGGCGTGGTCGTGAAGCCCGACCGATGGAAGACCAGCACGTCGTCCAGTCGTCCGGCCTCCTCCAGCGCCTCCCGGTGCAGGCGCGCCCACTCCACGGGGTACCGGTTGTGCCAGGCGGCAGCCGGTTCGCCGGACGCCAGGACCGCGTCGAAGGGCAGCGCCTCGGCGAAGTCGGCCATCCATCCGCTGCACCGGGCCCGGCCCAGCACCTCGTCGCGCAGAACGGACTTCATCCACACCCGGGCATCGGGGTTCGACAGGTCCAGCAGCGCCACTTCGAAGACGCCCTGCTGCAACAGGTAGGTCCCGCCCGCCGCGGTCCGCACGACGAATCCCCCGTCCACCGCCTCCCGGAACAGGTTGCGCGTGCCCGGATCGGCGTCGGCCGGCAGGTCCCGGAACATGGGATTCACGTAGCAAACGACCCGGGCGCCGGCCGTCTGCAGGGCGTCCACGTAGGCGCCCCAGGGCGCCTCCCGGGCGGGCGACAGCGCCCAGTTCCACAGCACCTGCTCGCCGATCATCGTCGTGGCCGTCCCGCACCAGGTCTGGTTCCAGACCGCGGCGATACGCGCGCCGCGCTGCCGCAGGGTGGCCGCCTTCTGCAGGCCCAGGTCCAGATCGCGGGCCAGCGCAACGATCGCCCCCTCGTCGATCCAGGTCGGCGGCGGACGCATGCGCCCCGCGAATTCCGTGAAGCGCTGCACCAGTTCCAGGGGGGACGTGCCGTGCAGCACCCGCAGGCGCATCACGTCGCTGTGGACCCGGACGTCGATGCGATCGGCAGCCGTCAGGTCGAAGAACGAGGTCTCCGTGTTTTCCAGGAAGAACCCGCGATTGAGGCTGGTCAGCACCTGGGGCACCGCGTGGTAGGTCGACACCTCGCTGCCCGAGGACCCGGGGGACAGCAGTTCCATCGTTTCGCTGATGCCGGGCTCGCCGCGGCCGATGCCCTGCTCCTGGACGACGACCGGGATCACGCGCCCCTTCAGGTCCAGCGTGTCCCGGGGGAACTGCTCGCCCAGGCCGAAGACCCGCTCGTCCACGTCGGACGCTACGCCCAGCGCCAGGGCTCCCCCTTCCCCGCCGCGCAGGCCGATCTCGACGGACAGGTGGTGCGCGGCAGGCTGGCAGATGCGGGCTTCCCAGGACAGGCCGGCGCAGGCCGGGTCCACGCCCTGGAACACGCCCCGGAAGACCAGGCGACGGCCATCGTGAAGGAGGGTCGCGGTCGCGGACGCCGGGCAGGTGGCGCCCGGCGCCTCGGACAGGCTCAGGGCACCCTGGGTTTCGACGACCTTCAGGACGGTCCGCAGGGCACGCAGGCCGGCCGCCCCCGGCACGCGGAACAGGATCCGGTCCGTTTCATCGGCGTGGGTGACGTCCCAGGAGCCATCCGTGGCCAGCGCCACACGAAAGTCGCCCACCGGAAGGGCTCCGGGGGTCGCCGGGACCGCGGCGGTCGTCAGGGCGTCGAAGTCGCAGGGTTCGCCGGCCGCAACGACGTCGGCGCCATCCCCGCCGGCGGCACACCCGCCCGGCCCCCCGTGCAGCAGGGCCATCCCCAGCAGCAGGGCGACCGCCCGTCCCGCACCGCGCCCCGATTCCGCCCCGCAACGCATGGGCACCTCCCCGTCAGGTTGTCATTCTAGGGCAGGCGCACGCGGGCCAACGGGAAAAGGTCCACCGTGACGATGGCGTCCTTGCCCCGGGCGTCGATGTCGTCCGGAACCGTCAGGACGACGCCCGTCAGGCGCCCGTCGTCGGCGACCGCTCGCTGGGTGTTCGCCCCGTACCGGCACTCCACCGCATCCCCCGTGGCCGGGTCCACCAGCACCACGACCGGGAGGTGCCCGATGGACGGCACCGCGGTGCCCGCGAAAATCGCCTCTACGGTTCCGCCCATGCCCCCGGCCCCCGGCGTGTGCGTCACGGTGGCGGTCAGGCCCGCGATCCGGGTTCCGCCGGGCCCCGGGTGCGGCGAAAGCACCGCGGTCCCGTTCGCCACCAGCAGCCCCGTCGCAGCGTTGCACATCCCCAGCAGGTCCAGTGCCGCCCCGTAGAACCCGACGTCCCCGCAATCCACCTCGGCGTACAGGTTCAATCGGTCGTCGCGCCCCGTGTCGTCCAGCCGACCGGCCACGCGGAAGCGGTCCATCACGATCGACAGCGCCCCGAACAGCAGTTCGAACCCCCGGCTTTCCATCGTGTAGGACCGCCCCTGCGACGCGCCGTTCAGCACGAAGACCGTGCGGGTGTCCATCCGGATCTGCGGGTCCAGCCCCGGCGTCCCCTCGGCCGCCAGGGCCAGGAATTTCCCCGAGACCGGGTCCGCGTCCACCAGACCCACGAGGTAGTTGTAGGACGCAAATCCGATCTGGTTGAACGTGGTCATCAACGGAGGCTGCGGAACGGCCAGGCGCGTCAGGCGCAGGATCGTCGCCGTGTCGGACGGCGGCTGGAAGGGCGATGCACCGGTGGCGGCGGGTCGCGTCGAGATCGTGACGGACCGCGCGAACGTCCCGCCGTCCTCGCCGCCGGACACCTTGTTGCCGAACCGGTCGCCGCCCACGAGGTACGTCCCGGACACCTCCAGCACGTAGGTCGTCCCGTCCTGCATGGGCCCCGTGGGCACCACCTCGACGAACCGCCCGTCGGCCGACACCCCGACCCGATGGGGGAACTCCGGCGTCGCCGTCACGACGACGCGCTCCGGGTCCACGCGGGCCGCCACCGTATCGCCGCCCTGGCGCACCATCAACCGGAAGACCAGCGCGTCCAGGGGTCCGACCGCCTCGGTCGAATCCAGGACCGAGTCGCCGCCCGCGCTGAACCGGTACAGGAACGTGCCGTCCGCCGGGATGTCCTCGCCCGGGGCGACGACGCAGCGAGGGTCGTCGGCGTGCGACGGGCAAAAGTCGTACGGGACGAAGAAGATCGTGCCCGCCTCGCCACCGATGACCACGCCGTCCAGGCCCAGGGCCGGCGATCCGTTGAGGTCGTTGCGGTCGGTCTGGCTGGTGTCGTAGGACCAGCGCCGCGTTCCGTCCGGGGCCAGGCAGTACAGGCGCCCGTCGCCCGCTCCGAAGTACACGTTGCCCTCGCCGTCGATGGCCGGGGACGACCGGATCGGATCCAGGGTGTCGAAGGCCCATTTTTGCGTGCCGTCGGGGTTCAGGGCGTACAGCGTGCCGTCGGCCGAACCGATGTAGACGGTCCCATCGGTTGCGATTGCCGCAGACCCGTAGATGTGGTCACGCGTGGCAAAAGACCAGGCCTCCGCGTCCGGCTTCGTCGGATCGATGCCGTGGACGTACCCGTCGAACGAACCGACGACCACCAGGCGCCCGTCGTCGGACACCGCCGGGGACGACGTCACGGGTCCCAGGGTACCCCACTCGGCCGTCTTGTTGCCGGACGCGTCCAGTGCCCGCAGGGACATGTCGTTGGACCCCGCGTAGACCGCCCCGTCGGGACCGAAGCCCGGGCACGACCAGACCTGGTCGCCCGTCCTGTAGCCCCAGTGGATCGTCCCGTCCCGACCGACCTGGTACAGGTGGAAATCGTCGTTCCCCAGGTACAGGTTCCCGTCGGCTCCCATCGTCACGTGCCCTTCCCACCACGTGATGAAGCCGGAGGCCCCCGGCGATGGCCGGCGCCATTTCTCGACACCGTTCGAATCCAGCGCGTAGAGGTTCCCGTCGCCGGCCGGCACGTAGATCGTGCCGTCGTTGCCCAGCAGCGCGGACGAGTCGATCATTTCGCCCGTGGGGAAGCGCCATTTCTCCTTCCCGTCCGCCCCGATGGCGTAGAAATTCGTGTCCGCCGAGCCCATGTAGACCGTGCCGTCCCCGCCGATCACCGGCGCGTGGAACATCCCCTTGCCCGTGTGGAAGGACCAGGGCGCGCGGCCGGAGGGCACCGGGAGGACCGGGCTGCGGCCGTTGTTCCGCGTCGTGCGCCGGAACATGGGCCAGGGCGACGTCGCGAGGACCGGATTGTCGTAGGCGAATACCGGGGGCGGGGACGCTGCCTCCCCGGCGCATCCGACGGCCAGCAGCACCAGGGTCAGCAGTCCGGGAATGGCGCGGGCCCGGGCGCGCAAATCACGGGTTCCGGTGCGCATGGCATCCTCCGAGGTCCACGGGTGGCTGCGATTCTAGAGGGGATTGCACGCGACCGCGACCCGAAGGATGACGATGCGGATCAGGTCGTCGGACGGGGCGGGGCTCCGCGCGATGCAAGAACCTGCCGGCGCTCGTCCAGCGCACCCAGCAGGTCCTCCAGGCGGTCGAAGGCGCGGATGGTCTTCACCTGCCGCCGGATCGGGTGATCCGGGGGCGAACCGATCCACAACGTGGTCCGCCGGGCCAGCGTCCTCAGTTCGGACGCCAGTTCCTTCAACTCCTTCGGAGGCGGGATGCGCAGCACGCTCAGCACGATCAGGTCGGCCCCCGCCAGGTCCGCCGCCATGCGCAGGTCGTCGCCCGGGATGTCCGGCCCGACATACACGACGTCCCACCCGCGAACTGCGCCCAGGTAGGCGGCCATCAGCGCGCCGAACTCGTGGTGGTGGTTCCGCGGGGTCGCAGCCAGCATCCGCGGCGCGCCCGGGCCGGGCGGAGGGACCAACCGCAGCAGCCCCGTCAGGAACCCCTTCACGTGGGACGACACCACGTGCTCGTGGGCGATGCCCAGTTGCTGGTGCGACCAGCGCAGGCCGACCTCCCGGAGGATCGGCATGACCACGTCGAACAGGAAGGCCGTCGGGGGCAGCAGGGCGGCGGCGGCCCCCAGGATTTCCTGCGCACGGCGCACCTCGAAGCGACCCATGGCCCCGAGGTACTCGGCCACGATGCCCTCGCGATTGGCGTCCGGATCGGGACGGGCCTGCGACACCGCAGGCTCGTTCAGGATGCTGTCGCGCTCCAGGAGGCCCCGCAAGCGTTCGTCAGGCAGGCGCGCCACGTCGCCGATCGAGTGGCCGCGCCGCGTCAGTTCGTTCAGCATCAGCAGGCGCCGGATGTCGGTCGACGAATACCGCCGGGCGTGCCCGGCCGTGCGGTCGGGCGTCACGGCTTCGTAGCGCCGCTCCCAGATGCGGACCACATCCGGGGACAGGCCCGTGAACCGGGTGACGGCACGCATCGGGTAGAGGCCTTCGGGGATTCCGTCGTTCGACGCCGCCATGGGGACGAACATACACCAACTCCGGAGGGACCCGCCCCACAAAGTGCGGCTCCGGGGGTTCCCGTTCGGGGCCCCCGGAGCCGTAGGCAGGGAGGAGGGAGGGAGGATGTCACCTGCTGCCCGGCGAATGCCGGTCGTCAGGGCAGCAGTACGGTGTCGATCACGTGGATGACACCGTTCCGGGCCTCGATGTCGGCCTGGGTCACGCGGGCATTTCCGACCCGCACGTCCCCGGCCTTCGCCGAGAACTTCAGGTTCTGGCCTTCCACGGTCATCGCCTGGTCCATCGTCACGACCTGGGCGGCCATGACCTTGCCGGAAACCACGTGGAAGGTGAGGATCTTCGCCAGGGCCGCCTTGTCCTTCAGCAGCCCTTCCACCGTGCCCTTCGGCAGCTTCGCAAAGGCCTCGTCGGTGGGTGCGAAGACCGTGAAGGGACCGTCGCCCTTCAGGGTGTCGACCAGACCTGCCGCCTGGACGGCCGCGACCAGGGTCTTGAACGACCCCGCCGCGATGGCCGTGTCCACGATGTCCTTCCCCTTCGCAGGCGCGCCGGCTTCCGACGCGGACGCCTTCGAACCGCACCCGCAGGACGAGCACTCCGCGCCGCCCGCCAGGACGACCCGGGGCGCCGCAGCCAGAGCCAGGACCAGGAACGTTGCCGAAACGATCTGCTGGGTCTTCATCGTCATTCTCCCTTGCGCCCCGCCGGAAGGGCTTCTCGCGGGCCCTTCCGGCGGGGTCGCACTGTTGTCAACGGCCACGGGCGACCACCGCCCGGGGCCCACGAACGGGTCACATCGTGGGATCGATGCGGGCCGTGGTGCCGTCGGCGAACTGGGCCAGCAGGAAGACCGCGCTGGCCTGCTTGACCGCGAAGACGTTGGCGACGGTACCGGCGGCCAGGGCCGGGGTCGTGAAGGTCAGGTCCGGGGTGCCGTCGTTATCGACGTCGATGCCCAGGGTGTAGGCCCCGGCGGGCAGGTCCAGGTAGGCGCCCACCACGCCGAAGTCGACGTCCGTGTACAGGGCGGTGGGTTCACCCATGGCGGGGATGTTCCAGATGTCCACCTGGCCGACACCGGCCGCAGCGTGGATGGCACGGACGCGGATCTTGCCCGCTTCGAGACCCGCGTAGTCGTCGACCAGGGCCAGGACCTTCAGGGAAGCCACCGCGTCGTAGGCCACCGCGGTGTAGGACGTGTCGCTCATGAGGTCCAGTTTGCCGGTGTCCAGGACCGACGACGCCAGGCCGGCGCCGGTGGGGGCGATGTCGAAGTTGACCATGCCGGGGTCCAGTTCCAGGTAGCCCGTCCCCGAGGGGAACGCCAGGTTCGTCACGGCCGCCGGGGCGGTGTCGTTGGCGAAGATGTCCACGGCCGGGGCA